>JAITMQ010000020.1 GCA_031277225.1 Clostridiales bacterium
GAATATTGTTTTTATGGGAACACCGGAGTTTGCGCGGGTGTGCTTGCAGGCTCTTTTTGAAAGTGAACATAATGTTGTGGCTGTGGTTACGCAGCCGGACCGCCCCGCAGGCCGCGGCAAAAAGCCGAAAATTTCGGATGTCAAGGCATATGCGCAAGATTATGCCATTCCCGTTTTGCAGCCCGAAAAGGTGTCAGACCCCGATTTTATCACAGCTTTGACGAATTTTAATGCGCATATTTTTGTTGTGGCGGCCTTTGGGCAAATTTTGCCGCAACGCGTCCTGGATATTCCAAAATTTGGGGCTATAAATGTTCATGCGTCGCTTTTGCCGCGATTGCGGGGCGCAGCCCCAATTCAGCGCGCAATTTTGGACGGGGAAACAACCACGGGCATTACAATAATGCAGATGGACGCGGGCATGGACACGGGGGACATGCTTTTAAGGCGGCCTGTGGACATTTATCCCACAGACACGGCAGGCAAGCTTCACGACAAACTTTGTCAAATTGCGCCCGTCGCGCTCTTTGCGGCGCTTAAGCAAATCGTTGAAAGGCGCACAAAACCCACGCCGCAAGACCATTCCAAGGCCACCTATGCGCCAATGATTAAGAAGGACGAGGCGCGCATTTATTTTAATATGGACACAAGGCAAATTATCAACACAATTAGAGCCTTTAACCCGCGCCCCGGCGCATATGCCGAAATTTTGGGCAAAGACTTGAAAATTTGGCATGCTATCAGGCTTCCGCTTAAGCCCGAAGAAGGGCCGGGACATGTCCGCCTTTGCCCGAAATTTGGGATTTTTGTAACCACGGCGGATGCGGAATTGCAAATTATGGAAGTAACCCCGCCCGGCGGGAAAAAAATGGCGGCGGCAGAATATGTTCGCGGCCTAAAATAAAGCAACCAAAGGAGGCCTATTATGCAGGCAATTCAAGGATATTATGATAATGGGGTAATCGAATTCATTCAAGAAGTGCCTTTAAGACGATTTAGATTTGTTATGCATTTGGTTGATGATGACCGGCAGACAGAACCTTTATTTGTGGCAGAAGAGCCAATATTCGAGATGTCAAAAGAAGAATCCATGCGAATTTTTCACAAATACTCCGGTAGCATCAGCAGGGAAATTGATATAGAAAAAGAAAGGGATGAATACTTATATGAAAAATATGGCCCTTTTAATTGATACAAATATTGTGGTTGATTGGATTCAAAAAAGGGAATCGTTCCATGAGGCCGCTGCGGCAGTTGTCAAACTTTGCTTAGAGGAAAAGGTGCAGGGATTTTTGACCTGCCACACAATTTTAAATCTTTTCTATATTTTGAGAAAAGAGCGTAGCGTAGCGGAGCGCAGAGAGATTTTGCTCATGCTTTGTAACGACTTTAATATAATCGGCATTGATAATAAAATGCTTGTAAAGGCTCTTTGTTCCGATGATTTTAGGGATTTGGAGGATGATTTGCAAATTCAATGCGCCATTGAGGAGGGCTTGGATTATATCATAACAAGGGATAAAGATTTCAAAAATTCAAAAGTAAGGGCTATACTGCCTGAAGATTTTTTAAATATGTGGCGCAATTACGCACAATAAAGGAGGAGAATTATGATTTTTGACCCATTGTACATCATTTTAATGCTGCCTGCCATGGCCTTGGCTTTTTTTGCCAGCGCCAAGGTTAAGGGCAATCTCAACAAATTTTCCAAAATGCCAACGCGCGCAGGCGTTAGCGGGGCCGACGTGGCCGCCAAAATTCTGGCGGACAATGGCATAAGAGATGTCGAAATTGAGCGTCTTCCCGAAAATCAGCCCTGGGCCGACCACTATGACCCAAAGGCCAAAAAAATCCGCCTTTCCGCCCATGTGCACGACTCATCAAGCGTGTCGGCTGTGGCTGTGGCGGCGCATGAAGTCGGCCATGCCATTCAACATAGCGAGGCCTATGTGCCGCTTGCCGTGCGTTCGGGAATTTTTCCCGTTGTGCGCATTGGCAGCGGTGCGGCGATTCCGCTGATAATTGCGGGTCTTTTCCTTGGAATGTTGGGCTGGCTTGCTCCGGAAACGTCGAATCTTATTATGCTTATCGGCATAATTATGTTTAGCACGGTTGTCGCCTTTCAATTGATTACTTTGCCCGTGGAATACAATGCCTCGCGCCGCGCCAGGGAAATTTTGGAAGGCGGGCGATATTTGGCGGACGCCGAAGAAATGCGCGGCACACAAAAAGTGCTTTCCGCCGCGGCTCTAACCTATGTGGCCGCCGCCGCCGCGTCCATAATGCAGCTAATCTATTGGATTAGCGTCGCAACCAGAAATCGATAATTCGCAAAATCCCCTCGGCATGTCCGAGGGAATTTTTATTGACAAAAGATGTTTTTTAATGTAAAATCTTTTAAAAGAATATTGAGAGGAATGACGGCGAAAAATGGGAATATATGAGAAATGGATGAGTTCGGCCTATAATGAGCAGGGCGGGCTTGTTCGGCGGGTATGGGATGTTTATCTGCCGCTTGAGCAGGCCATTTATGAAAAAATGTTGACCGAGAAAAATAACACAATTTCGGGCAAATTTGCGGATTTGGCCGAAAATTTCGGCATGAGTTTAGAGCAGGCGGCGGGCTTTTTAGACGGGATTTCGGGCGTTTTGGATGCGCCGCCCGAAATGGAAGAAATTACCGAAGAAACGGAAATTAATGCAAGCTTTGAATTCGAGGCACTCTATAAAAAAATGGTTGAATATAAGGCCGAGCATTTGGTGAAATTGCCCGAATGGGAAAATTTGTTTACCGAAGACGAGCGCAAGCAATTTCACCGCGAACAAAAAGCCTCCGGCACCGTTATAGTAGGCGAAAAAACAGGACGAAACGACCCCTGCCCCTGCGGCAGCGGCAAAAAATTTAAGAAATGTTGTGGATAATATGCAGACTGACACTATAAAAATTAAGCAAGCGGCGGAAATCATTAAAAATGGCGGTTTGGTGGCCTTTCCGACGGAAACCGTTTATGGCCTCGGCGCGAATGCCCTCGACGAGGCGGCCTGTGGGCGCATTTATCTTGTAAAGGGCCGCCCCGCCGACAATCCGCTGATTGTGCATGTAAATTCGGATTTTGACATGGAAAGAATTGTCAGAACGATGCCGCCGGGCGCGCGTATGCTTATGGAGGCCTTTTGGCCGGGGCCGCTGACGCTGGTGCTAAAGGCGCGGCCGGGCGTGTTTTCCTATGGTTTTGAGGATACAATTGCCGTGCGCGTGCCGAATCATATTGTTGCGCGCCTGCTTATTCATCACAGCGGCGTGCCGATTGCCGCGCCCTCTGCGAATATTTCGGGGCGGCCAAGCCCGACGACGGTTGAGCATGTTTTGGCCGATTTGGGCGGAAAAGTTGATATGATTTTGGACGGCGGGCCTTGTCGGCATGGGCTGGAATCTACTGTGGTGGATTTTACGGAATTGCGGCCGAAAATTTTGCGGCCGGGTTCGGTTACGGCGGCTATGATTGAGGATGTTATTGGGAAAATCTCGCCCGAGGGGCATGGTGAGAGTGTA
Source organism: Clostridiales bacterium (assembly GCA_031277225.1). Classification (GTDB taxonomy): domain Bacteria; phylum Bacillota; class Clostridia; order Lachnospirales; family WRAX01; genus JAITMQ01. The sequence goes on from JAITMQ010000020.1 coordinate 3,554, forward strand.
GCCCCCAAGTCGCCGGGGTTAAAATATGTTCATTATGCGCCGAAGGCTAAGATGACTTTGGTGTTAGGCGAGAAGGAAGCCGCGCGCGCTAGGGTTGCGGAGCTTGCGAAGCAAGCAGAAAATCCCGCAATTATGGACATGGAGCGCAAGCCGGAAGAAATTGCCGCCAATCTTTTTGCAGACCTGCGCCGCTTTGACGCGGAAGGGCATGACGAAATTTTCGCGCAAAGTATAGACGAGGCAGGCCTTGGCGCCGCCATAATGAATCGCTTGAAAAAGGCGGCGGGGCGCAATATATTGGAGGTTTAAATGAATATTTTTGAAGAAATTAGAAAAATGAATGAGCATGGCGAGGAATGCTGGTCTGCACGTGATTTACAGGGGGTTTTAGGATATGCGCAATGGCGGAATTTTGTTGCTGTTATTGAGAAAGCGAAGGTAGCTTGTGAAAACGCCGGAATTACGCCATCTTTACATTTTGCTGACGTCAGCAAGTCATACGAACTCCCAACCGGCGGGCTTCGTGAGATTAACGACATTGAATTGACAAGATATGCCTGCTATCTCATAGTCCAAAATGCAGACCCCGAAAAAGAAGTTATCGCAATGGGACAGACCTATTTTGCGATTCAAACCAGGCGGCAAGAATTGGCCGACAAATTTGAGCAACTAAACGAAGACGAGCGCAGATTGCAATTGCGCATGGAAATTAAAGCCCACAATACCCAATTGGCGCAAGCTGCCAATAAAGCGGGCGTGAAGACGAATTTGGATTTCGCAATTTTCCAAAATCATGGATATAAGGGTTTATATGGGGGTTTAGATGCTAAAGATATACATAAGCGTAAAGAATTAAAGAAATCTCAACAAATACTTGACCACATGGGCAGTACGGAGCTTGCGGCGAATCTTTTTAGGGCAACGCAGACCGAGGAAAAGTTGCGCAAAGAGGGTATTCAA
>JAITMQ010000049.1 GCA_031277225.1 Clostridiales bacterium
ATCAGCACAATGCAGATATAAGATTTGGCCTTTCAAATCCGCGAGGGTGGGACAATGCGGAACATTTCTTTACGCAATCGAATCAATCCGAGCTGCGTTTGGGTTTTCAAGTGTCCGCACAAGTAACTCTCAGGCCCACATTGGATTTACGGGTTCTTTACATTTCTTTAGCCGGTTTGGAGGCTAATTTTGGAAAAGGGCTTCGCACAGGCCCGGGATTTTTTATGCTGTGTCATAGCGAAACCGGCAGCCGCTGTGCGGTTTTAGAGCGGTTTTGGGTTAAAGAGCTTACCGTTAAGGGCTTGTTTGGCCTCTTTGATTATACCCATATGTTCAGAACACCCCCGGAAGTAACGCTATTTTTCTATGACGGCACTTGGTATAGGCAATGCCCACATTCGGGCGAATATGCGCCATATGCGCCCGCGCCCGCTGAAAGCGGCTTTACAATTGAGCATTTCCCCTTTTGGGACATAATTACGTTATATTCGGGCTATATAAAATTTATCGCCGACCCGCATGAAACCGTTACCTTTGATTTTAGTGTTATTTCCGATGGACTAGGTGTAAACTATTTTTGGACAGATTATGATTCCGACAACAGACTTAATAACGATTTAAGCATCTCATCTCGTGGCGGTCGGCTTGGTTTTTTTCCCGGCCAAGTCATAATGATGGGTATGTTTGATGAAAACGGTCCGCCGGTACAGATTGAGTTTTGGGGCGGCATGCCAAATGTGGGGATACAAGCTTACGAAGGGCCGCTTTTTCACCGAGTAGTTGTGCCGCCGCAGGGAAGTGCCACTTTTAGAAATCACAGCTCTCTCACTTTTAGCGTTCAAAATCCGTATTGGATTATTCGAGAGAGGCGCGAAACTGATGTATTTATGATTACAGCAGTCAACCTTGCGGCCCTTGAACCCGTAACCGAAAGCTCCAGATACAGGGCGGCCTTTGCTGTGCGTCCCTATGACCTTGGCCATTCAACAATAATTACCAACCCCTTGCCAATGCCAATTGAATTCTTTGTGCCTTATGCGTGGATTTTGGCGGGGGCGATGAGTGTAGAAATTAGAAACTAGAAATTAGAGTCCGTCATTCCCTTGATAAGCGGGAATCCCCCGGCCAACTTTGGGGGATTCCGCGTCAAGCGCGGAATGACGGCGTAGGCGGGAATGACGGCGTAGGGGCGACCGCCCTCGGTCGCCCGAAAATTAGAGGAGGAGTTTTTTATGAAAACAGGAATTTTGGCTTTAATTATACTTTTGGCGGGAATTGGGGTTAGTATTGACGGCGTGCCTGTCGAATTTGGCGAGCAGGGGCCGGAAATTGTTGACGGGCGCACACTTGTGCCTGTGCGGGCGGTTTTTGAAGCCCTTGATTTTGTGGTTACATGGAATTCGGAGTCGCAGGTGGTTGGATTGGACCGACCGGGAAGCTCTATATTGATTTGGATTGGTCAAAATCGCTTTTATTATAACACCGATGCGCGCCCCCTTGAGGTTGCGGCGCAGATTATCGGCGGGTCTACAATGCTGCCTATTCGTGCCTTGGTGGAAGCCGTTGGCTATGAGGTGGGCTGGGATGAGGCCACATCCACCGTGCTTATTACCACGCAAAATGCTGCGCAAGAGCCGCCGCCCGTGGCGCAAACGCCGCAGGCACCGGACTTAAGCCGGCTTGAACATGAGCTTTTCGCGCTTATTAATGCACAGCGCGCAGCGGGCGGACTTGCGCCTTTGCAGCAAAATGAAGCACTTTATACGCTTTCCCGCGGACATACGGACGACATGCTGGCCAATAATTTAACAAGCGGAACGGGTTCTGACGGGTTAAATATTGCCCGTCGTTTAGAGCGGTCCGCACAGCCCATGGCGCAGGGGCGCGGCCATGCCTTTAGGTTTACTGCCCATCCCGACGAAATCACCGCCGAGCTCATTTTTGAACGAGTTATGAGTATTGATAGTCGTCGCGACCATATTAACCATGCTCTTGTAACAGATGTGGGGCTTGCTATTGGAATTCGCATGGAAAGCCCAACAAGGGCGATGATTTTTATTACACAAAAATTCGGAACACCGACAATTACCGACCATAGGGAATTTGAGCGGCAGATTCTTGAGCTTATTAATGCAGAGCGGGCGGCGCATGGCCTGGCGCCTATTACGCTAAATGAACAGGCTTCGGCCATTTTGCACCAAAGGCTTGAAAACGACAGAAGCGCGGGTACTGCAAATTTAGAAATAACACGGCGGAATTTCGGAAGCCGGACTGCGATGAATAACGAAAGTCCGCGGGGTACTGTTGACTTTTTTATGGGTGTTGCCGAGCATAGGGCGCAAATTCTAAGGCCCGATGTGATTTCTGCGGGCATTGCGCAGGGCATTTCGTTTTTTGAAACCGATTATAGACTTGAAGCCAGCTATAGATTCACCGCAACCGTGGCCTTTGCCACAGCCACCGAAATTGCCGCCGTTGCAAATCCGCTGCATTTCCAAAATGCCTTGGATTCGGGGCTTATTCCAAGGTCTGCAATCACTTTGCGAGATAGGGAGCAAACCCCCGCAGAGCGCGCGGCCTGGATTGCCGAATATCGCGCCATGGGCGGGCCAAGTGAATTTGAACGGGCGATTTTGGCCGAAATTAACAGGGTTCGCGCCTCGCATGGCTTAAATTCACTTGCTTGGGATAATGATTTGGGCATGGCAAGCCGCTTTTTTGCCCAGCTGATTGTAGATTTGGACTTTCAGCGCAGAAGTGTGCATGTTGCGGATGCGCCGGTTCACAGTTTTGGGCCATATGGCGGCTCTAATGGTGTTGCCCGAAGTTTTGGCGTAAACAACCGCAGCGGGGCAAATGCATCTTGGCTCGCAATAGGCACCCCCGCCATGATTGTTGACCAATGGATGAATTCACCGGGACATAGGGCGAATTTGCTGAGGTCGGGCATTACTCACGCGGGGCTGGGGTCTGCCGAGGGCGGCTTTGAGCAGCATGGCGGGATTCATTATTTTATGTCCAGATGAGATGGAGATTAGATATTAGAGATTAGAAATCAGAAATTAGGGGAGGAGTTTTTATGAAGGGTGGAATTTTAGCTTTAATGTTGTTTATGGCGGGGATTGGTGTCAGCATTGACGGCGTGCCTGTCGAATTTAGCGACCAACCGCCGCAAATTGTTGACGACCGCACACTTGTGCCTGTGCGGGCGGTTTTTGAGGCTTTGGGCTTTAATGTGGATTGGAGCCATGAAACCCGAGTGGCCACTTTAACAAGCCCGCAGGATGTGCTGATTATAGAGATTGGCAGCCCAACATTTACCCACAACGGCCAAAGCCACCTTGTTGGAGATGTTGCGGCGCAAATTATCGGCGGGTCTACAATGCTGCCCATTCGGGCCTTAGTGGAAGCCATTGGACATGATGTGGGCTGGGAGCAGGCCACTCAAACGGTTACAATAACCACGCAACAGCAACCCGCACAACAAGAACCCGAACTAGATTTGACCGCCATTGAACAAGAGCTTTTTAGGCTTGTTAATGCAGAACGTGCGGCGGGCGGCTTAGCACCACTTTCGCGCAATACAGCACTTGACACACTTTCGGACAATCGAGTGCATGAGATGCAAACAGGCAATTTGAACGACGCCATGAATCCGCGCAATATTGACGCAAGCATTGTAGAGCAGACGCAAATGGCGGCGGGACAGGGCTATGCCATGCAGATTAATTTTAGGGCCGCCGACGAAATCACCGCCGCGACTATTTTTGAGCGGGTGATGGCTGCAAATCAGCGCGTGA
>JAITMQ010000058.1 GCA_031277225.1 Clostridiales bacterium
CGCCAACCACCCGCGGAATCTTCGCCCTAACCGACCGCGGCGAATGGTTTTATTCCTATCGCCTGGCCAGCGGCGCGAAATATTGGATTCGCTTTAATGGCAATTATCTCTTTCATTCCACGCCCATGGACCAAAATAAAATTCCCCTGCCGGGCGAGGATATTGTTGGCGAAAAACGCTCAAATGGCTGTATTCGCTTGCTTTTGCCCGATATGAAATGGATTTATGAGAATATTCCGGACAATACTGCTGTGGTTATAATTTAGGCCTTTTGCACCAAAAAGCCCCCTTGCTCATAGGATGCTTTACGCATCGAACGCAAGGAGGAGGCAATGCCGATGTTTAGACAGCGAGGCTATTTTAATAGAGCTTATCCGCAATATCCCCCCTGTTTTCGGCCGAAGCCGCAGCCTTTTATGCCTCATAATATTCCGCCATTTGCGCCGCAAATGCAGACGCGTCCGCCGCAGGTGGCGGCCTTTAGGCCACCAAATGACGATTTAAAAAATTTTCTGCAGGGCGAGTTTAACGGCCTGCAATTTTACGAGGGTTTGGCAACCGCCCCCGGCGCAAACGAGGCGCAAAGGGCGCAAATTCAGGCTCTGCTGGAGCACAGAAAGCAAAGTGGCCAACAGCTTGGGAATTTGGCGGCAAATTGGATGCCCAATGCGCCCAAACTCGCTGAAATCGAGGATTTTCGCGCGGGGCTTTCCTTCGCACTTTTGCAAGAATCGGAGCAACTTCGTAAGGCTCTCGCGCTGGATGCCGCCCTGCCTTCTGCGATTTTGCACAGCAAAACCGCAGACATAGCCTGCCTTATCGCTTGCGCCGCTTTATAATGCCCGCCAAAATCACGGCGGCAATTAAAATTCCCGCCGCAACAAAAATCCCATAACGCGGCCCCGCCGCCTCAATAATTTCAACATAACCTTCCATAAAGTCCTCCCCGCACTATTTTATAAATTCTTCCCCAACGATTCTTAGGACATGCGCGTGGGCGCGTCTGCCCCAGGCGCGGAGGTGTTCATTTTCCACGCTGTCCGGAACTTCGCCGTTGATTACCGGCAAAATGCTATAGGGCGCGCCGAGGGTTCGGCCGGGGTCGCGCACGAAAACGGTCGCTAGGGCATTTGCGTCATAGACGTAAATTTCCCCCTGCGGGGACATTTTAACATAGGCCGTAACCAACATGCCATATTGCGTGGCGGGGATATTTAGGGCAATTTGGTCTGACAGGAAATTGCCCAGAGAGTAGATTATCAAGCCGCGCGTGCCGTCTTCGCGCTCATGCCATTCAAGCGGCTGCGGCGTGTGCGAATGATGCCCCATGATAATATCCGCGCCCGCATCAACAAGCGCGCGGGCAATTTGCCTTTGCATATTATTTGGCGCGTCCACATATTCTGCGCCCCAATGTAGGGAAATTACGACCAAATCCGCCCCCGCTTCGCGAATTTGCGCAATGTCAGCGGCCATATATGGCACATCATACATCACATGTGAACGAAAACGCCGCACGGCGAAGGGGCGAATATCGTCGGGAACAAGGCTTTCCAGCCCGTTTACCGAATCCGTATAGGCTATTATGCCGACTTGTATGCCCTCAATATCGACAATTGACGGGGCGTTAAAATCCTCTTCGTTCGTGTACATGCCCGTCTGCGCGATTCCTGCCCGCTCGAAGTTTGCAAGGCTGGCTTGCAGGCCGCTAAAGCCCATGTCGAAGGAGTGGTTGTTTGCGGTGATAAGATGGTTAAAACCCGCGTAAATCAGGCCTTCGAGAATTTCAAAGGGGGCATTAAAGCGCGGCCATGTGCGAATGTCGCGATTGTCGCCAAAAACGTCGACGGGGGTTTCCATATTAACCAAGGCCAAATCGGCGTTAATATAGGGTCTTATCGCCCACATAAAGGGCCTGTAGTCGAAAGTGCCGGGGCCTGTTCCCGCGCCAAGGCCGCCATGCAGGAGTATGTCGCCCGCAAATTGAAGACGGATATGTATCGGGTCGGGTTCGGGTTCTGTTTCGGGCTCGGTTGGCGGTTCTGTTGGCGGCTGTGTCGTTGGCGCGGGCGTTGTAATCGGTATGTCCGCGATTTCATAGTCATAGAGCGCCGCCGCAGGCTCTGCACCGCAGGCCGCCAGCGCGAATAAATTTAAAACCACGAAAAACACGAAAAACACGAAAATTGATTTTCTCATAGGTATCCCCCTTTGCTAGGTTTAATCGTTAGTGCCGACTAAAGTCGGCTAAAGTAACGCTTGCAAAGCTTAGCCGACTTTCAGTCGGAATCTTTAGCCGGTTTTAACCGGCATTTTCTGTCGAATCCTTATCCTTTTCATCATAAAGTTTCCTATATGCTCCGCCCTTGGCCATAAGCTCATCATGCAAACCGACTTCAACAATTTCGCCATTCTCCAGGACTATAACCATATCGGCGCACACGGCATTATCGAGATTATGCGTACTAATCAGCAAAGTGTGGTCATTGCGCAAGGATAGGATGGTTTCCATAATTTGCGCCTCGGTTTCCTTATCCAAGGCCGAAGTCGCTTCATCAAACACGATAATCGGGGCTTTTTTAACCAAGGCGCGCGCAATCGCAATGCGCTGACGCTGCCCACCCGAAAGCGACCCGCCCTTTTCGCCCGTGGGCGCGTCATATCCGCCTTCAAGGGCTTCAATAAAATCATGAATATGCGCGCGCCTTGCGGCGTGGCTAATGTCCTCAATCGAGGCCGCGCCGCCCGCGCCCATGGCGATATTCTCCGCAATTGTCATATCAAAAAGTGTACATGATTGGTCAACAAAGGCAAAATTTTTGCGCCAATTCCTCACACTAGTGTCGCTAAATCGAAGCCCGCCAAGCGTAATAGGCAGCTCCTCCCGCTCAAACATGCCGATTATAGCCCGCAATAGGGTCGATTTGCCGCTGCCGCTGCCGCCAACAAAGGCAACGACTTGATTTTCGGGGATTTCCAGCGAAATATTGCGCAGAGCTTCGCTCTGGCTCTCCCTATACCGAAAATTCAAATTCTCGACCCGCAATTCATATCCCTTGGCAGTTTGGGGCGCGGGCGACCGAGGGCGGTCGCCCCTACGGGCGGCGTCAATACGGTCAATAACCTTCTCCGCGGCCACTAAGGGCGGCTGCAAACTCGCATAAGTCTGCCCAATGTCGCCAAAGGCGTGCGCAGCCCCCGTAACCATTGGCCAAACCAGCATTAAGTCGGCGAGGTTAAGCACATCGGCAATTACAAGCAGGCCGCCGCCGCCGAAGATTAGCACGAGAGTAAGCCAGCCTTGCAGGGTCATAAACATATTTTGGAAGGCCTGAATTCCTGCGCGTCTAAAATCCAGAAATTTCAGCTTGCTTGACTCGCGGTCAAAAGTTACCAAAGCGCGTTCTTGTAGATTATAGGCACGAATCGTCAACCCGCCCGAAAATTTATTGCTCATAGAGCTAACGACCGCCGCATTCGCGTCCAGCTGTTCCTTTCCAATTTTTGCAAGCGGCTTTGTAAAGCGGTTTTGGATGAAAAACGACAGAGAGCCAACCGCCAAAGTGCCCAGCCCAAGCCGCCAATCTATTAGGAAGATTACGACGATAAAGCCCGCAATTGCGATAACATTCCGCAAAAATACCGACAGCGGATTGCCATAGACTTCCGTCGCCCTGTCCGCCTCGGTATTAAGGGCGGCTATGCCCTCGCCCGAATGTGTATGCGCCGTTTCAATGCCCGTGGCGGTAAAAGCCCGGAAAAGGTCGCGCTTAAGGTCGCGAATGGCCTTGTTTGACTGGATTACATAGACATAAATTCCCGCGCCCGTAACGACAGAGGCAATGGCCACGGCAATGCCCATAAAGATTAGCGCGTCGTTAATCATGGCGGGGCTTGCCGCCAAAATTGCCGCCATAATCATGGAGGCGAACATGCCGGGAATGAATGTGAAAACAAAAGTTTGCGCGCTGTATAAAAACATGCCGAGGCCATAGCTTAGCCAATATGGGCGCAAATATCTAAACATTTTAAAGAAATATTTCATCGCGGCGCACCCCCTTCGTTTACGATTTTGCCGTCTGCAAGCCTTATAACCGTGTCGCAGGAGGCTATGGCGCGAGCGCGGTGCGCAACCATAATCACCGTCTTGCCTTGTGCCAGCTTGTCAAAACTTTCCAGAACTTGCGCCTCGGTTATGGGGTCCAGCGCGGATGTGGCTTCGTCGAACAAAATTACGGGCGCATCCCGATAAAATGCCCGCGCAAGGGCGATTCGCTGGCGTTGCCCGCCGGAAATATTGTCCGAACCTTCTGTCAAGACCGTGTCAAATTTATTTGGCAGGCCGTTAATAAAGTCCAGAATTCCCGCGTCTTTGCAGACCTTTTCAAGCCGCGCCAAGTCGGGATTGTCGTCGCAGGCGATATTGCGGCCTATGGATTCGGGGAATAAAAAGCTGTCTTGCGGCACATAGGCGAAGCTTTCGCGGCCGCCCGCCGTGATTTTGCCGCTTTTCGGCTGATATAGGCCCAAAAGCAGCTTAAGAATCGTGGATTTTCCGCTTCCGCTGCCGCCTATGAAGGCCGTGCGGCTACCCGGAACAATCTCAAAATTTATGCTTGAAAGCGCGAGGGGCGCGTCTTCGCCATAAGCGAAGTCCACATTCGTGAAGGAAATCGGCATATCCGCCGTCCATTCGCCGCCGCTTTGCGCCCCTTCCAAAGGATGGGCGGTGTTTTCGTTAAAACGCTTCGCACTCGCCATATTGGTCTGTATGTCATTTAGCGTCTGCGACAGCATTTCCAGCCAGCCCGTGGCCATGCCCGCCGCCGAATAAAACGCGATAAATTCGCCGACGGCCAAATCCCCGGCGATAACAGACCCGGCTGTCAGCACGGTTATCACAATCATGGGAATTATAGACGCCGTAACGCCAAAAATTACCAGCGGCAAAAAAGTTCCCACCATGCGCTTTGCGGCCTTTAGAAAGTTTTCGTATTTTGTCAAATATCGCCGCTCCATCACATCTTCAAGCCCATAGGCCGTAATTGTGGGAATATTTTGCAATGAATCGTTTACAACGGCATTAAAGGCGGCGCGCGCCTCCTCGCGTTCGCGCGAGCGTTTTTGAATCGGCATGGACACGAGAATTTGCAACACCGCAAAAATTGGGAACATTGCGAAAAATATTAATGTATATGTAGTGTTTAGCGTCATCATATAGATGAAAGCGGCCAAAAGCGAGAAAATACTGGCCGCGGCCTGCAGACCGCCTTCGGTTATAAAGCGCACGGCGGCGGGCACGTCATTTGAAAAAATTGACAGCGATTCGCCGCTATTGGCCTGTTCAAAGCGGGCGAAGGGCACGCGCAGGAAATATTTGGCAAAATTTTGGCGGAATGTATAGCCCGCGCGACCGCCAAAACGCCCCAGCGTTAGGGCCGAAACCGCAGAAGTTGCGGCATTTATGGCTACAACGGCGGAAAGCAGGGCCAAAAGCCGCCAAAGTTCGGAAGTTGCGCCGGCTTCGGCAGCGCCCCCGAGCGCGCCCGTAAGCGCGAATTGCAAGACCGTAACCGCCGCAATAATCGCCGCCAAAACCAAAAACAATAAACTAAACCCGCCAAATCGGATTTGGTTTTTGCGGAGTGTTGTTAAAAATGTTTTAATATTCCCACATCCTTTCTATAAAAGCTCGCCTTCAAGCCCGGCATCAAGCCCAAAATCGGACAAATCTGCGTCGGGTTCATATGTCGTTAAATATCTTTTCAAAATGCCCAAAACCTCAAAAAACGCCAAATTTCGACCCGCTTGAAAAATGTCCTCCTTAGATTTCACGCGGGCTTCCTTCGCATTTACCGCAATTTCCTGCACATATTCCTTCAATGCCTCTCTATTCATTCTCCTGCCTCCTTTTTAATTCAAGCCTTGTTATGCAAATTTGCTTTTGCATATTCACAATCTCTTTTTCCCAATATTCTCGCATCCCTTCTTGCTTCATTATGTTCCAATCTCCATAATCCGGCACATATTTCAAAGGATTGTTAATTTTGTCAATATGCTCTGCCAGCGATTTTTCATGACTTCTTACAGACTTTGCAAGCTGTGCGTCCGTAAGCCGCTCAAGATGCCCCTTGTCAATAAATATCCCCCCTTTTATCAATTTCAACCACAAGAACCACCAAGCGGTCTTTGTATATCTCATAAACCACGCGGTAATCGCCAACCCGCATTCTGTAACGTTTCTTAAAGCCCTTCATCTTAACGACATCAACACCATCGGGAAGTTCATAAATTTTCTTCAAGATTCTTGTCTTATGCTTTTGAGCAAGCCTATTAATGAACCTTCTGGCATCATTTGTAAATTCCACGCTGTAATTATCCATCGAACCTCCTCAAATCCTCAAGAGTCATGCCGTTTTCCGCCAAAACTTCTTCGAGAGTATAAGTCCGCTCCTCACCGCGCGCAATAGCCGCAAGCGTCGCATCCGCCCGCCTTGACAATTCCCAATC
>JAITMQ010000079.1 GCA_031277225.1 Clostridiales bacterium
GTGGTTTCTTCGATTTGCGCCTTAAGCTGGCCTGCGCGGGCATTTATGGCCGCTTTGTCGCCCTCGCCGCCAACAATTATAGTATTTTCTTTTTCTACCTTAATTGTCGTTGCTTTTCCAAGTACTTCCAGAGTTGCGTCCTTAAGCTCGTCGCCACGCTCCTCGGAAATAACCTGTCCGCCCGTCAAAATTGCAATATCTTCCAACATGGCCTTTTTACGGTCGCCAAAGCCGGGAGCTTTGACAGCCACGCAAATGAAAGTTCCGCGCAATTTATTGAGCACAAGCGTGGTGAGTGCCTCGCCTTCGATGTCGTCGGCGATTATAAGAAGTTTTGCGCCCATCTGTACAATTTGTTCCAAAAGCGGCAAAATATCTTGAATATGCGTAATTTTTTTGTCCGTAATTAAAATATACGGATTGTCAAGATTCGCAATCATTTTTTCCATGTCCGTGGCCATATAAGCGGAAATATAGCCACGGTCAAATTGCATACCGTCAACCAATTCCAACTCGGTTTTCATGGTGCGCGACTCCTCAACGGTGATAACACCGTCGCCCGTTACGCGCTCCATGGCCTCGGCCACCATTTCGCCAACCTCGTCATCCCCCGCAGAAATCGCGGCGACGCGGGCAATATGATTCTTGCCGTCAACAACCTGACTGCCGCCCTTAATCGCCTCTACGGCGGCATCCGTCGCCTTTTGCATACCCTTGCGCAAAATTATGGGATTTGCGCCTGCGGCGATATTCTTCAGACCCTCTGCAATCATGGCCTGCGCCAAAACCACGGCCGTTGTTGTGCCGTCGCCCGCCACGTCATTGGTCTTTGTCGCGGCTTCTTTCACAATTTGCGCGCCCAAATTCTCAAAAGCGTCCTCAAGTTCAATTTCTTTGGCAATTGTAACGCCGTCGTTCGTAATCAGCGGCATACCGTATTTTTTGTCAAGCACGACATTGCGCCCTTTGGGCCCAAGCGTGATTCTAACGGTATCAGCGAGTTTGTTAACACCAATTTCTAAGGCATTTCTGGCATCAACCGCAAATTTAATTTCTTTAGCCATTTTCTTCCTCCTTATTGAACAATCGCCATAATGTCGTTATGGCGCACAACTATAAATTCGTCATCGCCAAGTTTAACTTCCGTGCCGGCATATTTGGAATAAATTACCTTGTCGCCGACAGAAACCTCCATTTTAACCTCTTTTCCGTCAATAAGCCCGCCGGGCCCAACCGCCACAACCTCGGCCTCCTGCGGCTTTTCCTGCGATTTGCTGGTTAAAATTATGCCGCCCTTTGTGGTTTCTTCGGCCTCGGGCTGCCTTAAAACAACCCTATCACCAATTGGCTTTAAAGTCATACATGCTCCTCCTCGAATTTTGTAGATTTAGCACTCATTGCAAGCAGGTGCTAATAGCATAATAATAGTAATAAATCACAAGGCATTTGTCAAGGGTTTTTTAAAAAATTTTTCAACCCGAACCAAATGTTACATTTATATTACAATTTGAACAAAAGCTTGACGAGGGGGGGGGGGGGGGTTATGATATAATCGTACAAAAGGAGGTATTGTATGTTGGAGAAAAAAGCCGGGCTGGAAGAGAAGCTAAAGGCCGCAATTGCGCTTAAAGGGGAATATTCAAACAACTATCAAAACGCCGCCGTTACGGACATAGAAGCCAAAAGCAAATGGACATATGAAATTTGGAAGCAAAACAGCATAATCGAAGAACTCTATTCGATTATCTTCGCACTCGAATACGAAGAATAAAAAACCGCCAAACCACCAAACCGCCCATAGGCGGTTTTTGTTTACGAATATTCGTCGTGGCGGTAGGTTTTGCGGACATAGTGAAATAGATATTGATTGGCGAAGCCTGCGTTTTGGCCGAATTTGTTTTGGGCGTGAGCCAGAATTTGGGCGGGGCTTGTTTTTTTGCCGTCAAAATACAGATTTTCCATGACGCGGCGCACCCACACATCCACGGGAAAGCTGTCATAGCGGCCATAGCCGAAAAGCAGGACACAATGCGCAACTTTTTCGCCGATTCCCTTAATCGAAAGTAGCATTTTGCGCAATTCCTCGGTGGTTAGCGCATTGTCGCGTGTAAGCGGCAGATTTGCCGTGGTTGCGGCCAAAATATATTTATCCCTAAAGCCTGCCTTTAGCGCGCGAAGGTCTTCGGCGGTTGCTGTCGAAAGCTGCCGGGTTGTAGGGAAGGCAAAATTTTCGCCGTCAATGGGGTCGCCGAAGGCGGCGGCAATATTTTTGATGACCTGCTTAATTTGCGGAATTCGATTGTTTTGCGAGATAATGAAGGAAATTAGGGTTTCCCAGGGGTCTTGTTGCAGAAGGCGAATTCCCGGCGCAAAATCTATTGCGCGCTGCATTATCGGGTCGTTTTTTGCAATTTCGGCCTTAATTGCGCCATAATCGCGCTTAAGGTCAAAATAATCTTCCCAAATGGCCTTAAATTCGTCTATGTCCAGCCTGCGCCCTTCATACCAAAATTCGACATGGCTGTCAAATTGGCGAATATACAGCATTTGACCAAAAGCAACAAGAAAATAAAAATTTTTTGAAACTTTTTCAAAGCGAAAACATTGGCCACATTCAAGAATCTCTGCAATGTCGAAATCCCGCAAATTAAGTATTTTAATGCCATTCGCGGCCTGCCTGTATTCCACAATTTTCGCCTCCTAACTACAAATACTACTGTGAGTATCAAAATTCCGATAAATTTCTTGTTGCATTTTAGAAAATTTGTGTTATAATATAGTTAGCATATACTTTTTGGAAAAAAATAGTAAAATATTTTTGGAAAGCTCTTGACATTATTTGGAAGTGTGGTAAAATGGAAATTAATGGTATTAAATACCAAATTTTATAATTTATATGGAGGGATTACTTTGACTACTAATGACAAAATCAGGATTCTTTTGGCGGATGACAACAGGGAAATTTGCGACCTAATTGCGGGCTTCTTAAACAAAGAGGCGGACATGGTTGTGGCGAAAACTGTTTATGACGGCGTGGCCGCCGCCGACGCATTGCTTGGCGACGAGGCTTTTGACGTGGCGATTATTGATGGCGTAATGCCGCGAATGGATGGCCTGGGTGTGTTGGAAAAAATTGCCAATATGCCAAAGCGCCCAATTTGCATAATTCTTTCCGAGGTTACGCAGGAAAGAATTACCAAAAAGGCAATTGACCTGGGCGCAGACTATTACATGGTAAAACCCTTTGATTTGGACATTTTGCTGCAGCGCATACGCCAGCTTAGTGCCGAAGAAAGCAAGAAACCCATGTCGGACTTTTTAGGCGTTTTGCGCACGGGCGGCAATCTACAAATTAATATCGAGCAAAAAGTTACTAATATTTTGCACGAAATCGGCGTTCCTGCGCATATTCGGGGCTATCACTATATGCGCGAGGCGATAATGATGGCGGTCAATAATATGGACGTACTTAATTATATCACAAAAGAACTCTATCCATCTATAGCAAAAAAAATGGATACAACCAGTAGCAGAGTTGAGCGCGCCATTCGCCATGCCATAGAGGTTGCGTGGTCGCGCGGCAAAATTGACGCCATTGACAATCTTTTCGGCTATACCATCAATAATCACAAGGGCAAGCCGACGAATAGCGAATTTATCGCATTAATCGCGGACAGGCTACGGCTTGAATTAAAATCGGCATAAAAATTGGGGCGGCCATGGCTGCCCCCTTTTTGTGTAACAAAATTTGCATATCAAAATTCAAAACGCAAATACTAAGCAAAAACGTTAGGGTGATTTTATGCGGAATATTTACACGGATTTGGCCTTGGAAATGGCGGAACAATTGGGGGATGGGCTTGAAGGAATTGACATGCAGACAGAACAAATTGACAATATCAAAACAACGACAATTAGTATCAAAAGCGAAGCGGGCGAGCGCAATATGGGCAAGCCGCGCGGAACTTATATCACGATTGAATCGCCCGACATTAAAATTGCGGATATTGACGCGCATGAGCAAATTATGGCGATTTTGACCGACAAACTGGCCGTCCTGCGCGATGGGCTTAAAATTGCGCCGCAGGGGTCGGTTTTGGTGATTGGGCTGGGAAATCGTGATGTAACGCCCGATGCGCTGGGCCCCAAGGTTGTTTCCAAAATTTTGGTTACAAGGCATATTATGGAAACGCTGCCCAAGGAAATTTTTGGGGGCTTGCGCCCGCTTTCTGCCCTCGCACCCGGCGTTATGGGCACAACGGGCATCGAAACCGCCGAAGTGGTTAAGGGGCTTGTTGAGAATATAAAGCCCGATTTGCTTATTGCCATTGACGCCCTTGCGGCGCGCTCCATCGCCCGAATTAACCAAACAATTCAGCTGGCGGACACGGGAATCGCGCCGGGCGCAGGCATTGGCAATCGCCGCATGGCCCTAAATCGTGAGAATTTGGGCGTTCCCGTGATTGCAATCGGCGTGCCGACCGTGGTGGATGCTGCCACTTTTGTTAATGACACTTTGGGCATGTTTTTGGCGCAGATGTCGGAAGACACGCCCGAATTTCTCAAAGATGGCGCGGCCTTTTTTTCCATGCTGAATAATCTTGAGGACAACGACAAATACGCCATAATCCGCAATACTTTAGACCCGCATATGGGCAATATGTTTGTAACGCCGAAGGAAATTGGCGAGGTTGTGCGCTGGTTGTCGAATATTATCGCAAACGGAATAAATATGGCGATGCATCGCGGAATTGATAAGGATGACATTAATCGCTTTATGCATTAGAAAATAGCTCCCGGCGTGGTGAAGCGGGTTTTTCTTTCGGTTGCGGAGTTGGAGAATTTTTCCATGGTAACTTCAATAAAGCAGGATGTCATAAATCGACATGCTGCTTTATTTTCGTATACCACATATTCAATTGTCATCAACTTCTCCACAAAGACCCCCTTGCCAAACAAGCCGGCCTTTGCTATAATGTATTTATCACTTGTTCGCATTTATTTGTAAGTCCATTGGGATTTACACAATTTTGAATATGTTTATGGCGTAACTTTAGCGGAAATGGTGGAGGAATGGCTATGGAAACTACGAGAACTTTCGTAATAGAGGGCATGACTTGCGCGTCTTGCGCGGCGGCTGTGGAGCGTACTGTTAGGCGCACGGCGGGCGTTGCCGAGGCCTCGGTGAATTTTGCCGCCGAGAAGCTTAATTTGACATATAATGTCAGCGAAGTTTCCATGGTGGAAATTATAAAGCGCGTTGAAAAGGCGGGCTTTGGGCTGCTTGAGGAAGAGGGCATCGACGAAGAGGCCGCGCGTAAACAACAAGAGATTGCAAACCTGCGCAAAAGGCTGATAATTTCGGCAATTTTCACCCTGCCGCTGTTTATAATAGCCATGGGCCCGCATGTCCCCATGCTTTGGGGCGACCACAGCCTGCACCACTTTGTTTTACACAATTTTGCATGGCAAAACACCCTAATTCAGCTGGCTTTGACGCTGCCTGTCATAATTGTTAACTGGAAAATATACACTCGCGGCTTCTCCGCGCTTTTTGTTAAACGCCGCCCTAATATGGACTCGCTGATAGCGAAGGGCACGGCGGCGGCCTTTATCTATAGTCTGTATTTAACCGGCGCAAATCTTTTCTTTGGCGGAAATTATGAACCCTTCTACGAAATCGTTGGCGTAATTCTAACCGTAATCGTCCTGGGCAAGTTTATGGAAGCAATTGCCAAAGGCAAAACGGGCGAGGCCATTAAGAAGCTTATGGGGCTTGCGCCCAAAACCGCCAAAATCATGCGCGGCGGCGCGGAAGTCGAGGTTTTTATTGACGAGGTTATGGTTGGGGATATTATTATCGTGCGCCCCGGCGAAAAAATGCCTGTGGACGGCGTGGTTATTTCCGGCGAAACCGCCGTTGATGAATCCATGTTGACGGGCGAATCCATGCCCGTCAGCAAGCGCGCGGGCGACAGCGTAATCGGCGCAAGTATCAATAAAACGGGCTATATCGAGTATAGGGCAACCCGCGTCGGCCGCGACACGGCACTTTCGCAAATTATCCGTCTGGTCGAGCAGGCGCAGGGTTCAAAAGCCCCAATAGCCTCGCTGGCCGACGCCATTTCCGAAAAATTTGTACCGGCGATAATTTTAATCGCGCTGGCTTCGCTTGCGGGCTGGTATTTCTTCGGCGGGGCGGAGCTTTGGTTCTCAATGCGCATTTTTATCGCCATACTAATAGTCGCTTGTCCTTGCGCGCTGGGTCTTGCCACGCCCACATCCATCATGGTCGGTACGGGCAAAGGCGCGGAAAACGGCGTGCTAATTAAGAGCGGCGAATCGCTGGAGCTGGCGCACAAAATCCAAACGGTCGTCCTCGATAAAACCGGAACAATTACCGTTGGTAAGCCTCATGTAACCGACATTGTGCCGCTTGGCGCATATGATGCCGATGAAATCCTAAAATTCGCCGCCTCGGCCGAAACAAAATCCGAGCATCCTTTGGGCGAGGCAATAGTGGAAAAGGCGAGAGAACAGGGCTTGGAGCTTTTAGAAGCCGAGGGATTCAACTCCTTGACAGGTTTGGGAATTGAAGCCAAAATTTCGGGGAAAAATGTTCTAATCGGCAACGAACGCCTAATGAATGAACGCGGCATAAGCTTGACCAATGCGCAAGCCCGCGCGCAGGATTTGGCCACAGACGGCAAAACCCCCATGTTCATGGCAATCGACAACGACTTAGCGGGAATTTTGGCCGTCGCCGACATAATCAAGCCCGACTCCGAAGAAGCCGTTCAAAAGCTTGTAAATATGGGAATCGAAGTCATTATGTTAACCGGCGACAATGCCGCAACCGCCGCCGCCGTGGCGCGGCAGGCCGGCATAAGCTCTGTTTTGGCCGAAGTTTTGCCCGGCGACAAGGCCGAAAAGGTTAAAAGCCTGCAAAATGAGGGCAAGAGGGTTGCCATGGTTGGCGACGGAATTAACGATGCGCCCGCGCTCGCGCAGGCCGATGTCGGAATTGCCATAGGTCAAGGCACCGACGTGGCAATAGAATCCGCCGACATAGTGCTTATGCGCGGCGACCTTAGTGCCGTCGCCCGCGCCATAACCCTCTCCCGCAAAACCATCACGAATATTAAGCAAAACCTATTTTGGGCCTTCTTTTACAATATTTTGCTGATTCCCATTGCAATGGGGCTTTGGTATTTGGCGGGCGGCCCGCTGCTAAATCCCATGCTGGCGGCCGTCGCCATGACGCTGTCGTCAATTTCCGTTCTGACAAATGCCCTGCGCCTAAGGAGGATTAAGCTGTAATGACCAAAGATTTAAAATCCAATGCCCTAAAAGTTGCGACGGCGGGGCTATTAATCGCCATAGGTGTTTTGATTCCCTTGGTTTCACCGCTGCGGCTGGTGCTGGGCCCCGCTTCATACACCCTCGGCAGTCATATCGCGATTTTTGTCGCCATGTTCATCTCGCCCGGCACGGCTCTTGCCGTAACCATGGGCACAACAGTCGGCTTTTTCCTTGGCGGCTTCCCGATAATCATAGTCTGGCGCGCCGCCAGCCATATAATTTTTGTGGCTCTTGGCCTAATTTATCTGTCAAAAATCGACAAACGCGCCCTGCGCGGTCTTCGCCTAAGGGTCTTTTCCCTATGGATTGGCATTGTCCACGGCCTAAGCGAGGCCGCCTTTGTCCTGCTGTTTTTCATGGGCCAATTCCCGGCAGGGCAAGGCCCGCTGTGGATTCTGGCCTTCATAGGCGCAGGCTCACTTCTGCACAGCCTAATAGACTTCGAAGCCGCAAATATAGTAAGAAATGTACTCTACAAAGCAAAACTGCTATAAATCGTGTCCGCTTGTTTTGCCGTCCGAAAAACTTTTCCGAAAAAATTCGAAAAGTTTTAAAAAGGGGTTAAGTAATTTTAATTTATTGCCGATATAATATATGAGAAACATTTAGGAGGTATATTATGTTATCGGTTAGGACGAATGTTATGGCCATGAATGCGCATCGCATGGCCAATATTGCGGGGCAACAGCAGGCCTCGGCCATGCGCCGCCTGGCTTCGGGCCTTCGCATAAATTCCGCGGCCGACGATGCGGCGGGGCTGGCCATAAGCGAGGGAATGCGCGCCCAAATTCGCGGAATGCAACAGGCCGAACGAAACGCCCAAAACGGCATTTCCCTGCTGCAAACCGCCGAGGGATTTGTAACGACTTTGGGCGAATTGACGCATAGAATCAACGACCTTGTGGTTACGGCCGCCAGCGACACATATGGCACCGAGGACAGGCAGAGGATTTTTAACGAAATTGACCAAATGATGCTTGAAATGGAGCGCATTTTTGAAAGGTCAACTTTTAATGGGCAAAATTTATTTCAAGAAGACGGCCGATTTGACGGCAGAATTAACCTTCAAGTCGGGGCAAATTCCGCCGATGTCATCGGCATTAATTTGGGCGGGCGCGTCGGCGATTTGCGCGAAATGCTCGGCGACTTTCGCACGGCCGTTGAAGAAGCCTTTGAAACCGGCACTCACGAATCCATAAATTCCCTGCTTGGCCCCGATGGCATGATTTCGCAGATGCAAAACAGCGTCAGCAACCTGCGTTCGGGAATGGGCGCATATATTAACCGTCTGGAGTTTACCATTGAGAATCTGGGCGTTTCTATTGAGAATCTTTCAAGTGCCGAATCTCGTATTCGCGATGCGGATATGGCGGCGGAAATGATGCGCCTTGTGCAGGCGAATATCCTTAGAGATATGGCGATGATGATGATGGCGCAAGCCATGCAGTCGCCCAATATGATTTTGCGGCTTTTGGAAGGCGTTGGCAGAAATGGATAGTCCAACAGAAAGTAGTTTTTTAAAAATGACTTGAATTATTCATCGGGATATGTTAGAATAGTGGTATGATAACTATATGTCGTATATTAGAGGTGGATAATGCATTTCGCAACAATTAACGCCGTTGATATTTCCGAGGATTTTATTCGCGAAAAATTAAATTCTCGCAGTTTTTGTTTGACTTTATGGGATTCAAGCGGGCAAATTATTGATTGCAGCCTTGGCGCATTGGATTTCTTCGGCGTTGCTACTAAAGAGGAATTCCACAAAAGCTATCCCGAATTTACACCACTATATCAGCCCGACGGCAGTCTAAGCGTCGAGGCTAGGCTTCACGCACTAAGCTTTGCCTTTAAAAATGGCGAGCTTAGTTTTTCGTGGGTCAGCAAACTTGCGGACGGCCGCCATTTTGACGCGCTTGTGCGCATGTATCGGGCGGAATATATGGAACAGCCCATTGTCTGCGTGTTTACCGACGAAAAATTCCCAAAAAGCGGCGAGGCGCGCCCTGTGTCCGCTCAAAGCGAAGAAATGACAAGGGATGAATTGGTGCATATTGCGCTGGATGCCGCCCCGCTTGCCTGCTTTTTATTTGATAATGAATTTAATGTAATTGATTTAAATCAGCATGTTGTAGACTTATTCGGGGTCGATTCTAAGGCCGAAATAAATCGCCGTCCCTTTGTGGAAAGCGCGCCGCCGCTTCAGCCAAATGGCGAAGATTCCGCGCTTTATTCCTATCGCCAAATTGCGATTGCCCTTGAAAAAGGGGTTCATAAATGCGAATGGATGGGGCAAACCAAAAGTAAACGAACATTTAATACAGAAGCGACCCTGGTGCGAATTCCCTATGGAAACGATTTTGCCGTCATGGTCTATTTGCGCGAAACCGACGCAGAATTTGAGCTTGCAAAGCAGACGAATGAAAAGCGGCTCTCTCAGCATCGTCTGCAGGCTCTGCTGGATTCATCCCCCATGGTTTTTACAGTTTTTGACAAAGAGCATGACATCCTTGAATGTAACGAAAAAGTTGCGCAAATTTTTGGTTTAAACAATAAAGAGGAGTATCAAGAGAAATTTTACGAGCTTTTGCCGGAATTTCAACCAAGCGGGGTCAAGACCGTAGAATTGGCCCATAAGATGATTGACAAGGCATTTGAAACGGGATATAGCCATGTTGACGAATGGTGGCAAAATACCATTGACGGGCGGCCTCTGCCCTTTGAGGTATATCTTAAGCGCGTGCGCCTTAACGACAAATATGTCGTAATTGCCCATGCCATGGACTTAAGCGAAACTTTTAAGCGCAAGGAAGCCGAGCGCGGTATGCACAAAAGATTGCAGGCCATGGTCGATTCCCTGCCGCTTTTATGCGTCATTTATACCGAGGATTTCGAGATTTTGGACATTAATCAAAATGCCGAAACGCTTTTTGGAATTGCGGATAGATATGATTATGTTAAATATCAATGGCAATTTTCGCCCGAATTTCAGCCCTGTGGCTCTCCTTCCAGGGAAATGGCCCAAGAGAGGCTGGACTTGGTTTTTAAAACGGGCGAAGGGATGCGCTTTCCATGGATGCACCAAACGCTTGACAAAGAACCGCTTCCCTGCGAAATTACGCTGGAACCGTCGCATTTTGGCGAACAAAGGGTTGTTCTGGCGTATAAGCGCGACATGCGCGAGCATTTTAAGCTTAGGGAAATGCAGGATGTGGCGCAGCGCAGGCTTCAAACCATGGTCGATTCCCTGCCGTCTTTGGTTTGCGTCGCCTATAATCGCGAATTAAAGGCCATTGAAATCAATCAAGTTGCCGAAAGCTTTTTCGGCATAGCCGACAAGCGTATGTATGTAGAATCGCCACAGCTGTTTTTCCCCGATTATCAGCCCGACGGCCGCAATTCCATGGAGGGCGTGGTTGAAACGCTGACTCGCGCCTTTGAAACGGGCGAAAGCTTCACTTTCCCGTGGATGCATCGCACGCTTTCCGGCGAACCCATTCCAAGCGAGGTTACGCTTGAACCCGTAGATTTCGGCGGCGAGCGGGTTGTGCTGGCCTATAAGCGCGACATGCGCGAGCATTTTAAGCTTAAAGAAATGCAGGACGCGGCGCAGGAGAGATTCCAGGCTCTGCTGGATTCTTCGCCGATAACCTGTCTTATAATTGATGATGAATTTAAGGTTATTGAGGTCAATAAAAGGGGGCATGAGCTGTTCGGGCTAAAGGACAGGCAGGAATTTATTGACAAATTTAATGATTTGCATCCCGAATATCAGCCCGACGGACGTAGTTCGGTAGAAAAGGCTCTGGAAATGACAAGAATGGCCTTTGAATTGGGTTCTTCGCATTTTGAGTGGATGCATTCGACTTTATGCGGCGATTTAATTCCATGCGAAGTTTCGTTGGAATTGGTAACCCTGCATGACCGCAAGGTCATAATGGGATATATCCGCGATTTGCGCGAGCTTAAGAACACAATTGCCATGAAAAAGCATCTTGAGCATTTGGCGTTTACGGACTCGCTTACGGGCGTGTTTAATCGCCGCTATTTTATGGAGGCGGCCCAGCTGGAGCTTGTTCATGCCCAAAAGGCGAAATTGCCCTTTACCCTGCTTATGATTGATGTGGATTATTTTAAGAGCGTAAACGACAGATTTGGGCATTTGGTTGGTGATGAGGTGCTTAAAATCCTTACAAGGCGCATAACGCAGGTGCTTAGAGAGGGTTCGCTTATGGCGCGCTATGGCGGCGAAGAATTTATCGTAATGTTGCGTGAAACGGAAGTTTCGGACGCGCAAATCGTCGCAGAAAGGATAGTAAAAACCATCAGCGATACGAATTTTTCAATAGGCGGGCTGGAAATTCCCGTAACCGTTTCAATTGGCGTCGGCGCAAAAACAAACCAAACCCACTTTTTGTCGGACATAATAAAAACCGCAGACACAGCGCTATACAGCGCGAAAAGCCGTGGGCGGAATATGGTTGTTGTGTAAATATAAATGTTTGGCACATGTGATAACACGTGATAACACGTGCTATGATATATGCATGGGAGTTGAAGTTGATGAAAAGAACCGAACTTGTGCGGCGATTGCGAAAAGGTGGATATAAAATTGTAAAGGGCGGCAAGCATGGGATGGCAGTACACCCCGACAAGCCCGGTAAAATTCCCATTCCACACAGCAGTATAATCAACGACTTCACGGCTAAAGGTATCTTAAGGGATGCAGGATTGCCGGAATAGCCCTGTTCCTTGACCTACCCATGCAAAGGAGGTTTTAGTATGAAATATGTTTATCCCGCAATCTTTACACCGCTTGAAGATGGTGTCTTTGATGTTTATGTGCCTGATTTGCCATATGTAAGGACTTTTGGTAATAGTTTAGCGGAGGCTATTGAAATGGCCGAGGATGCCATTTCAATGTGGCTATGGGATGCCGAAAACAATAAGGAAGACATACCACAACCATCACAGACTTTATCCCACGAAGCACCCCAATTTGTCAGCTTGGTTAGAGCAGATACCGAAGCTTATCGAAAGGCTCATGACAACAGGGCAGTTAAAAAGACTTTGTCGATTCCGTCATGGTTAAACCACAAGGCCGAGGAGGCCAATGCGCCGTTTTCCCAAATTTTGCAAGAAGGGCTTAAAAAATTCGTTGGCACCACATAGGAAAAGAGCGAGGGCGATTGCCCTTTTTTCTTTATAGCATTTTCCTATTGACAAGCGATTTTGCTTGTGATAGAATAGTCCTAGCAAATTACTAGGAATTGGGGTGCGCTTATGATAAATTTGTATTCTGCCGGGAAAAAGGGCGTTTTTGAGGTTGTTTCCATGCCCGGCATTGCCCAATTGGCCAATTTGGGCCTGCGCGTGGGTACACAGGTGGCCGTTAAGGGGCGTTATGCCCTCGGCGGGCCCGTGCTTCTAAGGGTTAACGACGACTTCACTCTTGCCGTCGGCAAGGATATTGCCACGCAAATCGCCGTCAAGGAGGTGCGCTGTCATGAATCACCGCAATGTCCAAGCAGATGTCCGGGTGTTAAATAAACCGAATAAAATCCTTTTAATGGGCAATCCCAATGTCGGCAAAAGCATTTTTTTCACCGAAATGACGGGAATTCACGCCATGAGCGCGAATTTTGGCGGCTCTACCGTAACCTTCATGGAAGGCCGCCTGCAGCTTGGCGGCAAGGAATTTACGCTGATTGACGTGCCGGGTACATATTCGCTTACAGAGCCCGCGTCCGAGGCCGAGGCCGTTGCCGTTAAATTCGTGGAAAGCGGGGCCGCGGCCATAATTTGCGTGCTTGATGCCACAAATTTGCAGCGCAATTTGCGCCTTGCAATGGAATTGCGGCAGTACAAAATTCCGCTGATTTACGCCCTAAATATGACCGACGTCGCCGAGCGGCGCGGAATTACAATCGATTGCCGCGCGCTTGAAGAAGAGCTTGGTGCGCCAATTGTGCGAACTATAGCCGTTAAACGGCAGGGATTGGACGAAATTGTCCAACTTCTTGAGCAAATCGTTGAAAGATGCCCCAAAACTCGTTGCGACAAATGCTATCGTTGCCATTTGAACCATATGGATAGATATGGCGACACATGGACGGCCTCGAAGGAGGTCGGGCGGCAAACCTGCCTAAAACTCGCCGACGCAAAGCCCGGCTTTATGGACAAGCTTGGAGACGCGCTTGTGCGGCCTTGGCCGGGAATTCCGCTTACATTGCTGGTTATTGCCGTGGCCATGGGCATAATTGTTGGCGGCGGAATGGGTCTGCGCGTCTTTTTGCTCCCCCTCGTCCACGACATTATAGTGCCCTTTTTCCACAATATCTTCTCGAATTTATTCATCGAGGGCGTGTTTTTAAATATACTCGTAGGCGATTTCGGCATTTTCCGCATAAGCTTCGAGTGGATTCTCGCGCTGATTTTTCCATATGTCCTAATGTTTTACGTCGCCTTTACTTTCCTTGAAGATACGGGCTTTTTGCCGCGCGTGTCCGTACTTTTTGATAATATTATGCGCAGACTTGGAGTGCAGGGCGGCTCGCTTATACATATGATGATGGGCTATGGTTGCGCCGTTCCCGCAATTATCGGCACGCGCTCGGCCACTTCGCGCAAAGAGCGCATTGCAATCGCCGCCGCAATTTGCTTCGCCATTCCCTGCATTTCGCAAACGGGCGCGCTAATCAGCCTGACGGCGGCTTTTTCGTGGTGGATGTTGCCTGCAATGTTCCTATTTTCGATATTACTTTTTGTAGCCGTCGTCCTGGTCGTCGGCAAATTTGTTAAGGGAAAAGTAGACCCATTGTTAATAGAAGTTCCTAATCTTTTAGTGCCGAATCCCAAGGCCTATGGGCGCAAATTGATGACGCGTATGCGCCATTTCCTTAAAGACGCGCAAATTCCCATGATGGTGGCCATTCTTTTTGCCGCAATTTTGGCGGAATCGGGCATTTTGGGCTGGATTGCAGAAGTGGCACAGCCCGTGGTCAGCGGCTGGCTTGGCCTGCCCGCCGAGGCCGTAACCGCCCTAATTCTGGGCATTGTGCGGCGCGAAATGTCCGTTATGCCGCTGTTAGAGCTGGATTTAACAACCCTGCAGGCCTTTGTGGGCGCGTCCGTGTCGCTGATGTATCTGCCCTGCCTCTCCGTTTTTGCGATTCTGGCGAAGGAATTCAAGGCGCGCACGGCCATAATAATAGCCCTAGGAACAGTAGTACTCGCCATCTTCGTAGGCGGCATAATTAACCAAATCGGCCAAATATTTGTGTAGGGGGCTGTATGCTGAATTTGATTACGAATTTGACGCATAAAATCGAAGACCGGGCCGTGCGCGCGGGCTTTGCTTTTCGCGTGGCCAGCGGCTATTATCGTGATGTAATTGAGCGCGAGGCGACGCTTGCGTCTATCACCAAAGACGACCATATTTTATGCATTGGCGGCGGAATTTGCCCATTTTCTGCGATTTTGTTTCATCAAAGGACGGGCGCGCGGGTTACGGTAATTGACAATAATGCGGCCTGTATTCCCAAGGCGCGGGAGGTTATTGCGCGGCTTGGCCTGGCCGATTTTTTGACCGTAATTCATCAAGACGGCGACTGCCCCGACCTACAATTTGACAACTTTTCGGTGATACATCTTGCCCTGCAAGTTTCACCCATGGAGCGGGTTTTTGCGCGGGCCGTGGCCGCCACAGCACCCGGCACGCGGCTGTTGATTCGCCGTCCGAAAAAGTATCTGGCGAATATATACTGTCCTTCGTTTACCGGCGCGCTTGATGATAAGCCCTATACGACACATAAATCCCGAAATATCGGCTGTACTTTGCTATACATAAAGCAGGATGGTGAACTTAATGGAGATAATTGACAGCATCGGCCAAATTCCGCTGTGGCTGGTGTTCGCCATGCTTGGCTTTCAAATTGCGACCCAGCTTTTGGTAAATTTGCAATGGTTTTGGGTTGCAAAGGCGGCGGATTCCGGGCTTTCTTTTTGGAATTTGTTTTACATAAATTCACAAGGAGCTATTGTGGATTCTATAACTCCGGGTGTTAAAATCGGGGGCGAGGCGGCGCGTGTTTACCATATTTGCAAGCTTGGCGGCTTCGATGCCAAGCGCGCAGCTTCGCTGGTGGCTCTGCAGAAGCTGTTCTCCTTGTCCGCCCTATTTTTGCTGTTGCTTGCAATCTCAAGCCGCCTGCCAATTTCCGCCTTTTGGATAGCCTTAATATTTTCGGCACTATTCGCAATATTTTTCCTAATACTAAAAAAGCTTCGCCCGCAAATTTCGGGCATCCGCAAAAAGCCCGCAATTTGGGGCTTGGTGGCTATGCTCTCGTTATTGATTTGGGTATTTTATCCACTAAAGTTCTATATATTGGCCTCACATTTCGCAACCGACATAGGGTTGATAGATGCCGCCGCAATCGCCTTTTCAGCCTATTTGGTGGCCATGCTGCCAATTTTTCCGGGCGGCCTGGGCGGCTTTGAGGCCACAATGGCGGGGCTTTTAGTTGCGCAGAGCTTCGCTCTGGCTAATGCCGCCGTGATAACCATATTTTTCCGTTTTGCTACATTTTGGTTTGTACTCCTGCTAAGCCTTGCATTTGTGGGATTTTACAAGCTCTATCTAAGGAGGAAAAATGCTTAAACATTTGCCGAATTTGCTGACTTTGCTCAATCTATCGATTGGACTTGTGGCCGTTTTGCTGGTCATTCAGCCAAGCCACCCGCACAAAACGCTGATAATCCCCGCTTTAATCCTTTTGGGCGGGATTATTGACTTTTTTGACGGCTTCCTTGCGCGGCGCTTACGCGCTAGCTCGCAAATGGGCAAGCAACTCGATTCTTTCGCCGATATTATCACCTTTGGCGTCGCGCCCATCCTCTTAATTAATTATATTTCGCACACACATCCGACTATACTAATAGTCGTGTCAATCGCCTATGCACTCGCCGCCGCCTATCGCCTCGCCCGCTTTAATCTGCACGACTTCAGCCGCCATTTCCAAGGCCTGCCAATAACCGCCGCAGGCCTAATCCTCGCCGCCTATGCCGCCGTCTACCCGCAAATCCCCGTCATAACCCCCGCCCTAATCCTCGCCCTTTCCGCCCTAATGATAAGCAAACGAAAAATAAAACGCCTAGAACAAAAAACCCCGCCAAAAACTTGAATTATGAATGATGAATAAGGCAAGCAAGCCATAGCCAATGCTAACTTTTGGGGTGCGGTTCAGAAGGCGGTTTTTTGGCGTGATGATAAAAGCGATGCCGCTATACGGCGTGGCGCAGACCTTCGGTCTGGCTACGCCTTGAGCTAGTGCGTAGCACCGCGCACCGCCCCTTGGGCTTTATCTACAGCCAAAAAACCGCCCGAAGGCGGTTTTTATCTTGGCGTTAATATGATTGTGCCGTTTTCCTCGTTTGAGTCTATGCGCAGGCGCGCGTCTATATAGACTTCGCCCGCCGTGCTTATGGAAATATGGTCAAATTGCCAGCGATGGGGCAAATATACCCTTAGCGTGGCGGGCTCGCTTTCTACGAGGGTGCTTAATTCGGTAATATAGGGATTGCCGCTTGAATCGTCGTAGAAAAAGCTTGAGCGCGGCTGTGAAATGAAAAATATGCTGCGTTGATTGGGATTTTCGGCGGGCAAAATCTCGACATTGGCTTCGTTGAGATTGATTGTTATATTGTCGGAAGTATCGACGGCGATGTTGAGAACCTCTTCAATATTTTCGCCAACACGAGTAACTCTGGCATTGCCGAAATCTTCAGCCCAATTAGTCATGGATTCTGAAAATTCTTCTGCCCAAACCACAACATCTTCCGCCCAGGCCTCAATATTCCCAACCCTTGTGGGAATTTGTGTTACGATTTGCATTTCTGTGCCTCGTTGAAAGTCATGCACGGTATGCGTAGCAAAAAAGGCAAAAGTCAGCGAAACCGCAACCAGACCCAAAAACAGCACGCCCGACAATATTGACAGCACAACAACGGCCGTATTAGATTTGCGCGGCGCGGGCGCGGGCGGCATTGGCGGCGGTGGCGGCAATGGTTCATTGCTGTTTGGCTCTCTTAAATCTTTATACTCCATAAAATTTTCCTCCTTTGAAAGTTCCATTTTTCATATATACGAGGAAAATTTGAAAAGGTCTGAAAAATTTTCTTATAGGAATTGTCTTTACATTGTCTTTATATTATAGTATAATAATTAAAATAAATTCGAGGAGGGCAATAATGTCGCAAGTTTTAGTTAATATACGAATGGATAAAGAAGTAAAAAGGGGCATGGATGAAACCTGCAAGGAGTTGGGACTGAATATGACGACTGCCATAAATATTTTTGCGAGAAAAATGAGCAGAGAAAGGCGAATCCCTTTTGAAGTATCCATTGACCCATTCTACAGCAAGACAAATCAAGCTAGGCTTGAGGAGGCAATGCGGGATTTGGATGAGGG
Organism: Clostridiales bacterium; assembly: GCA_031277225.1. Taxonomy (GTDB): domain Bacteria; phylum Bacillota; class Clostridia; order Lachnospirales; family WRAX01; genus JAITMQ01. Next base: position 17,835 of record JAITMQ010000079.1, read on the forward strand.
TAAAAATATAGTCAGTAAGACTATGGAGGAATTGGAGGCCAAAGAAATTATGAATTATGAATGTTGAATTATGAATGAAAAAGCCGGAAAGACTGAGCTTTCGAATTTAATTCATAATTCATAATTCATAATTCATAATTCATAATTCCGACCCGCAAGGGTCGGACAAGTTAGCTCCCGAAATCTTCTAAAGCGCGGATTAGTTCTTCATTGCCTGTAACCTTTATGCCCTCAATCAGCCTTTGCTGCTCCTCCTCGGCCAGGGCCGAAATTGGGCGGGCGGTCAGCTCTTTAATGCTGCGCTGTTCGTCGTCATAAAAAATTGCGATAAAGCCCTCATGCGCCGAAATTATGAATTGGCGGCTTTCCAGACTTGAATCCTGCTGTAAATGAACCTCATAGGGCGTGAATGACAAAATATGCCAGTCTATAAACATGGCGGCAAGCTGCCCCTCGGTCAGCCCCTGCAAAATCGGCGAGGCATATTCAATAATCGTTTCAAATTCGCCCGTGGCGGGGTCAAAATATTCATAGGTCATTATAGTGCCCGGCGAAATGCGATAAATCCCGTCCGCATGGCTAAAAACCTCCAGCGCAAGCGGTTCGGCCTCGGCCTGTATTTCTTCGGGCGGGGCATTCTCAAGCTCATAGACCGCAGGCGCGCCATTTTCCCCAATGAGATTTACGGCCATGACAACGGCAAAGCCCGTCAATCCGACAATCATCAGTAATATTAGTGGAAACAAAAGTTTTTTCATAAAATCACTTCCTAAGTCATTTTTAGGAAGTTTTTCCAATTCTTGGGCTATCTATACCACCTTAATGTCAAAATTAATCATCCCGCGAAGCCGCTCCAAACCCTCATCCGGCTGCATTGGCTGCGCCGGTTGCGCAACAAAGCTTTCCGCCGCAGGTTCGCCCAAATAACGCTGCCGAATCCTCTCTGCATAATCCTGCGCACTCTTAGGCGCAGGGGCCACAACCGCAGGAGCTACAGGCGCAACCTCAACCACAGGCTTAGGCGGCCTCTCTTTTCTGACCTCTGATTTCTGCTCTTTATCTCCCCCTTCTAGCCGTCCAATCCACTCGATGCAGGCAATTTCCAGCGCCAGCCGCCCGCCACTTCCCGCCTGTTTAATATTACGAATAACCTGCGAAAAATGGCCAACCATTGCGACAACTTGCGCCAAAGCCTCGCCGCCGCTTACAACCTCGCTAACCATAATATCCCGCAAATATCCCAAAAATTCGTCGGTGAATTGGGCAAAATCCCTGCCTTTTGCGGAAATGTCGTCAATCGTGCCCAAGGCCTTTGCGGGATTTTTATGCAAAAGCGCGTGAAATAGCGTAACAAACACATCCTTGGACATAGAGCCCGTAACCTCCAGGGCATTTTCCAGCGTGATTTCTTGGTCAAAATACAGCCCGGCAAGGCGGTCTAAAAGGCTTAGAGCGTCGCGCATTGCGCCATCGGAAATATTGACGACATAGGCCAGCGCGTCCTCATTGATAATTATGCCCTCATCGGCCATATAGCCCGCAAGTGCCGCCGTCATGCTGTCCGGCGAAATTCTGTGGAAATCGAAGCGCATAAGGCGCGAATGTATTGTTGCGGGAATTTTTTGCGGGTCAGTTGTGGCCAAAATGAAAATGACTTGTGGCGGCGGTTCTTCAAGCGTCTTTAGCAGGGCGTTAAAAGCTCCGGTTGAAAGCATGTGTACCTCGTCAATTATATACACTTTGTATTTTCCGTTTGGGGGATAGCGCACTTCTTCGCGCAAATCCCGAATATTGTCCACGCCATTATTGCTTGCCGCGTCAATTTCGATTACATCCATGGACGCGCCGCGGGCAATTTCCACGCAGGAGGCGCAAATTCCGCAGGCCTCGCCAAGATTGGGCTGTGTACAATTTACCGCCCGCGCAAAAATTTTGGCGCAACTTGTCTTGCCCGTGCCGCGCACCCCGCAAAATAAATAGGCATGGGAAACGCGCCCATGAATTATTTGATTCGTGAGCGTGCGCACTATATGTTGTTGGTCAATAATATCCGAAAATCGAATCGGCCGCAATTTGCGGTATAATGCCGTGTACATAAAACACCACCTAGCCTATATCTTCAATTTCTTCTTCATCTTCATCATAATCATTTCCAATATGGATCGAACCTTTCAAAACCTCCGAAACTTCTAACGCAAGCTCTTTGGGCACCCTTTCCACGACAGTAAATCTCCTGCTTTTCAAATCCACCGCCCTTACTTGGTCAATCATCACATAGCCGGTCGTTAAAAGACCCTCGCAAAGAGCAATGCGCAAGGAACTATTTCTGATACTATTGGTTATTGGACACACAAGGGTTAAATTCGATAAATCCGTAAAAATATCGTCGCTGATTACCAGCGCAGGACGAAAGCCCGATTGCTCATGTCCCCTTGTTGGGTCAAAATTTGTCCTTATAATGCTGCCCTGTTTTACCATTCAACCTCAT
>JAITMQ010000111.1 GCA_031277225.1 Clostridiales bacterium
TCTGCCCTGATTTTGCGTATGCGATTATGTTCATAATCCGCCACATAAAGATTTCCATTTGCGTCTATGGCGACGTCGCTCGGATATTTAAACAGCGCGACTGCATTCAAAGACGCGCCCAGCTCAAAGACCGTGCCGTCATTCACATTTGTATATTGATTCGGCGGCATTTGCCCATTGCCCGCCACCGTGGTTATAAGCCAGCTCAGCAAATTTATCTTGCGAATCCTGTGATTGCGCATGTCGGCAATATAAAGGTTCTGCTCGGCTTCGTCCAGGGCAATGCCTATGGGTTCATAGAGCATGGCCGCCAACGCATGGCCGCCGTCGCCGCCATATCCCGCCGCCGTTGTGCCCGCGAAGGGTTCAATCATCCATTCGCCTTCTTGAACCTTGGTTAGCTTGCGAATGACATGATTTTGCGAGTCCGCAACATAAATCGTGCTTGCGTCCTTGGTTATGGCAATGCCCTGAGGATATTTAAAGCGCGCCTCTTTTGCGAGGCCGCTGCCCGGCTGAACATAGCCGCCCCCTCCGGGATTGTATATGCCCGCAATATGGTGAATCCAGGGTTCATGCTCGTGATTCATTTCAAGCAGATGAACCATATGGCTGTCCGTATTCAAAAACACGACATAATGGCAATGCGCGGAAACGTCCACGTCCATGGGTTCATAAAGCTCCATACCAAAGGCGGGCCCGTCTTCGGGCGGATTTCCGGAACCTGCTTCGTTGCCGTCGCCTGCAATTGTGCGGATGACCCATGCGCCCGCGTCGTCGCGCGTAACCATGCGAACACAGCCATTGTATTCGTCGGCAAAATACAGATTCCCCAAATAGTCGGCGCTTAGGCCGCGAGGATGGTTTATTTGCGCAATGGGTAAAGGTACATCTCCAAGGGGGTTTTGCGGATTCGCCGGCCACATATTGTTAAAGCCGGGAACGCCCGTTCCTGCGAATATTGTCGGGGTGTAGATGAAAGTATCGAGGTAGTTGTTGATGAGAATCGCCTCCTTTATTCTTATTATATGTTTTGCAAAAATTTTGGTTGACAAAGTGTCTTTGATGTGATAGAATTTTTGGGTTAATAAAGTTAAAAGAGGTGAACAAATGAATAAGAATATACAGCCGAAATACCATCAGGCCAATGTGAAATGCGCCTGTGGTGTAGAATTCGTTGTAGGTTCGACCGCAACGGATATTAAAGTCGAACTTTGCTCTAAATGCCATCCCTTTTACACCGGCAGCCAAAGGCTGGTTACAAGCGCGGGCGGGCAGGTAGACAAATTTAAAAAGCGGTATAATCTGGAAGCTAGTAGCTAGAAACCAGAAACTAGAAATTGGGGCAGGGGGATTACTCTGCCCTATTTTGGCAGGAGGGGAATATGCGGAAGAGGAAGGAAATGCCGATTTTTTATGGCGGGCAGGCTGTTATGGAGGGCGTTATGATGCGCGGGAAAGAGCATTATTGCGTGGCCGTGCGCAATCCTGCCGGGGAGATTGAGAAGCGGTCGGGGGTTATGAAGCCTTCGCGGGTTACGCAGGCTTTGGGCGGAATTCCGATTTTGCGCGGAATTGTGCGGCTGGGTTCGGCCATGGTTATGGGCATGAAGGTTATGAAGGATTCGGCGGAGATGGCGGGGCTGGATGAGGAAGTCGAGAACCCGTCAAAATTTGATACATGGCTGGAAAAAAAGTTTGGGGACAAACTTACGAATTATTTGATAATTTTCGCGGTAATAATATCGCTGGCATTCTCTGTTGCCCTTTTCATGCTCTTGCCCACATGGCTGTCAAGCTTTCTGTCGCCGCTTTTAGGCGGAAACCTTTGGGCCTTGGGAATTATAGAAGGCCTAGTTCGGCTAATGATTTTCATCGGATACTTGCTGCTAATTTCGCGCTTGAAGGATATTCAACGCGTGTTTCAATATCATGGCGCAGAGCATATGGTCATAAATTGCTATGAAGGCGGCGAGGAGCTTAAGCCCGAACACGCCCGCAATCACAGCCGCCTGCATAAGCGTTGCGGCACAAGTTTCCTGCTGTTTGTAATGCTCATCTCCATGATTTTCTTCTTGTTTGTGCGCACGGACGTAGTCTGGCTTCGCGTCGCTTCGCGAATACTTTTTGTGCCTTTTATAGCGGGCGTGTCCTTCGAGGTGATTCGTTGGGCGGGCATTAGCAATTCGCCGCTGGTGAAGATTTTAAGCTGGCCGGGCTTTATGATGCAAAAAATTACCACTTCCGTGCCGGACGAGGGGCAGCTTGAGGTGGCGATTGCCGCGCTTGAAGGGGTTAGGGAGGCGGAGGGGTTAGATGTCAGAGGTCAGAGGTCAGATGAGGTTGTCCCGGCGGGAGCTTAATATTTTGCGGCGCGAAGTTGCGGCGGGTGAATTCGAGGAAGCCCTTGCACTTTGCGAGGCGGGAATGCCGTTGCAATATGTCCTTGGACGCTGGGAATTTATGTCGCTGGAGTTTTTTATCGGGCGGGAAGTCCTAATCCCGCGGCCGGACACTGAAACCTTGGTGGAAACGATTCTTGCGCACGAACGAAAAGGCTCAAAGGGGCTGGAAATTGGCGTGGGCAGCGGTTGCATTTCCATATCGCTGGCGCATCATGGCGGAATAATAATGCTGGGCACAGACATTTGCCCGCGCGCCGTGGAAATTGCCAAATTTAACGCAACCCGTCATTCCCGCGAAAGCGGGAACCCCCCCACCTTTGTAGCCGCCAACCTTTTCCCGCCGGGAATCGAAGAATTCGACTTCATAGTATCAAACCCGCCATATATCCCAACCGGCGAGATTGCTGACCTAGACGAAAGCGTAAAAAACTACGAACCCCTTTCAGCCCTGGACGGCGGCCATGACGGGCTGGAATTTTACAGAAGAATAGCCGCCCAAGCCGCCGCGCGCCTTGCAGTCGGCGGCAGGATTTATTTTGAAATTGGCTATAATCAAGGGGAAGATGTTAAAAATATATTGAAAATGAATGGTTTTTTTGGTATAAATATAATAAAGGATTTGGCCGGGCATGACCGAGTGATTGTGGGGGTGAAAAATGACTAAGAAAAAGGGCAAGCTGTTAAAAATTATTTTATTGTCGCTTGGCGGGTTGGTTGCGACCATTCTTGTTACATTTATTCCGACATTAAACCTTGAAACAAGGGGGATGAGCAGGCTTGAGGGCGAATATGTAACCGTATTTTTTGAGGCGGAGGAGACGGCGGCGCGGGCGGTTTTTGAGCTGGCCGAGGCTGAAAGTCGGCGTATAACGGAGGCTCTTGGCCTTAGCGCTGTGCCTAATATAAATATTTATGTTTATGACAATCAAAGCACAATGCAAGCAAGGCGTTTTGGGTGGTTGGTGCTTCTGCTAAATTTAGACTGGTTCGTTGGAACGAATCGCGGAACGGATGTTTTGCTGGTCTCGCCGGCCAATCCCGGTGCAGTGCATGATTGGGATGTCATAATGTCTGTTGCAATTCATGAAATGGTTCATGCCTATAATTATTTGCTAAACAGGAATATGCGGCTTTGGATTGATGAAGGGCTTGCGACTTATTTAAGCGGACAAAGCCCGCGCGGGTGGCTTCGCGTGCCGGGGTGGCCCATTCCTACAGTTGAGGAAATGCGCACGTCAAACCCCCTTAGATTTAACAATATAAATGGCTATCCTTTTTCATATACATTTATTGAATTTTTGCACGAAAGATTTGGCTGGGACAGCGTGCTTACCCTAGCAAGGACAAACGATTTCTACGGGGCGTTTGGGCTGGGCGAAAGGGCGGTTTATGGCTATTGGGTTGAATTTTTAAAGACATATTACGGATATTAATGAGGTGATTTTATGATGAAGACTTTGGAAAGGCCGCAAGTGCGGGAACAGGAAGCGGATTATAAGGCTCTCTATGATTCCATGACGGAGGAGGAGAGGGAGGATATGATTGAGCTTGGCTGGGCTTTGATTGCAATTGAGCGGCTGCAAAACAGTACGGGCGTGCTTCGCTCTCACGAGGAAGTTATAGCAGACGAGCTTGTCAGACGCGGCATTAGCCGCGAAGAGTGGGAAAGAATGCTTGAGGCTACACCGATGGAATATGGGGTGGATTTTGAATGAGGCATTATACAGTTGAGGAGTTGCCCGAAGTAAAAGCGGATTTGAGAGCTCTAAATAATTCTCAATTGGTGCAAGTAGAAAAGGCAATCAAAAAAGTTTTACAAAACCCACTCCCAAAAACCGAAGGCGGGTTGGGCAATCCTTTAGGCAATAAGGGCGGCTTTAATTTGACCGGGCTGTGCTCGATTAAGCTACGCAAATTGGGCATACGCGTTATTTATGACATCGTGCGCATAAATGGCGTTATGCGCATAATCGTCGTCGCGGCGCGGGCGGATGGGGAAGTGTTTCGGCTGGCCGCGAAGCGGACGGGACGGGATTAGTATGGCGGAGGGGATATGATTGAATTTAGGGAGATAACTTTCGAGAATTTAGGGGAGCTTACCGAGCTTGAGGTTGCGGACGGGCAAAAGAATTTTTTGGCGGACAATCTCCACAGCCTGGCTCATGCGTATATCAGCATAACGACAGGATGTGGATATGCCACGCCTTATGCTATTTATGCGGGCGGCGCAATGGTCGGCTTTATAATGTATGACTATCAACCAAAAGACCCAAGCTACTATATCTGGCGTTTGATGATTGATAAAAACCATCAGGGAAAGGGCTATGGCAGGGCGGCAATTGAGAAGCTTATTGCTGAAATCAAAACAAGGCCGCATGGCCCGGCGGACTGTATTGAAGTTTTCGTTGTGGCGGAAAATGTGGCGGCGATTAAATTATATGACAGCATAGGCTTCGTGGACACGGGCGTGGTTGATGAGGGCGAGATGCTGTTGCGGTTGGGAATATGAGGGGATTCCCGCTTTCGCGGGAATGACGGTGTAGGCAGGGAATGACGGTGTAGACAGGGAATGACGACTTGGAGGGTGAATTATGTTTGATAAGCTTAGGGAAATTGAAACACGATTTGAGATTATTGGGGATGATATTAATAAGCCGGAGGTCATTGCGGACCAGGCGCGCTGGCGCGGCCTGATGAAGGAACACGCGACCATTGGGCCTATTGTCGAAAAATATCGCGAGTTTAAGCGCGCCGAGGAGGCCCTGCGTGAGAGCCGCGAAATGCTTAACGAAAGCTTGGACGACGAAATGCGCGCGCTTGTTCGTGAAGAGGTTAAGGACAGCGCGGAAAAAATGGAAATTTTTGGCGAGGAGCTTAAAATTCTGCTGCTGCCCAAAGACCCCAATGACGAAAAAAATGTTATCGTAGAGATTCGCGGGGGCGCGGGCGGCGACGAGGCCGCGCTCTTTGCGTCGGATTTGCACCGGATGTATAGCCGCTATGCCGAGCGCAATCGCTGGAAGGTTGAAACCCTTTCGGCCAATGAAAATGACCTTGGCGGCATAAAGGAAATCGCCTTTATGATTGCGGGCAAGGGGGCTTATTCTCGCCTTAAATACGAAAGCGGCGTTCATCGCGTTCAGCGCGTGCCGACAACGGAATCGCAGGGGCGGATTCATACTTCGACGGTAACCGTGGCGGTTTTGCCCGAGGCCGAGGAGGTTGACGTTGCGCTTAACATGAATGAAATCCGCGTTGACGTTTTTCGCAGCAGCGGCTGTGGCGGGCAGAGCGTTAATACCACGGATTCGGCCGTGCGTGTAACGCATAATCCCACGGGAATTGTGGTTTCTTGTCAAGACGAAAAGTCGCAGCATAAAAATAAGGACAAGGCTCTAAGAATCTTGCGCGCCAGACTTTATGATTTGGAGCTTGAAAAGCAGGCCAGAGAGCAGCGCGACGCGCGGCGCAGTCAAGTCGGCACGGGCGACCGCAGCGAGAAAATTCGGACTTACAATTTCCCGCAAAGCCGGGTAACCGACCACCGCGTGAACAAGACTATTCATCGGTTGGAGGCGTTTTTGGATGGCGACTTGGAGGAGATGACGGAGGTGCTGATCACGACCGACCAGGCGGAGAAGTTGAAGATGGAGAGCTGAGGGGATAGAAATGCACAATGGACGCTTTATTTGGAATGAGAAAAAGCACGAAGATAATATAAAGAAGCATGGCGTAGATTTTTTTGAAGCCTCTACTGTATTTGAAGACCCCAACGCCATAAGCGACTACGATTTTGAACATTCTCATGAGCACAACGAGGATCGCTTCATAATTATCGGCACAAGCCTAGATTCACGCTTATTGCTTGTCTGCCATTGTTTTAGGGAAAATGGCGATTTGGTTAGGATAATTTCGGCCAGGAAGGCTACACGGACAGAATTCAAACAATATGGAGGTGTAAGATGAAAGCAGAATATGACTTTTCAAGAGGCATTAGGAATCCCCATGTCGGCAAATTTATCAGGGACGGCAAGTATACCGTTGTTATAGAGCATGACGGCTATAACGAGATTGTTGAGGTTGACACGAAAGGCGGGAAAAGTGTTAAGGCTATTGTCTATACGCCAAAAGATCGGGAGCCGGCAACGTCATTCCAGCTTTCGCGGGAATGATGGTCATGACGATTAGAATATGAGGTGATGTTTATAAATGATGATTGAAAAAGGAGGTTTTATTATGGCATACAGCGCAGTAGTTGAAAGGGAGAGGTTGGCGGAAATTTTGGACTTGCCGCCGCAACTTGAGGGCGATGAGTTGAATATTGTTGTTTGGGACACTAAGAAAAAAGTAGGAAGCTCATATGGCTATTTTAATAAATATGCCAATCCTGATTTAGTTGAATATGAAAGCGAGGCTTGGGCGGATGCGGTTGTTGAGAAATATGTGGAAAAGAAATATTCCGCTGGTTGATACAAATATCGCCTTGCGATATATTCTTGGAGATAATCCGGAGCTATCACCAAAAGCAAGGGATATTCTTGATAATAACATTGTGGAAGTACCCATCGAAGTAATACCGGAAATCATTTATGCTTTGCAAAAAGGCTATAAAATAAGCAGGGATGAAATCGCAAAATTGTTGCCGAAATTTTTCGACGATATAGAATGCATAGTCCCTCAAAAAGCAATTATTTTAAAGGCTTTGGAAGTATTTGCGAGTACGAGCCTTGATTTTGTGGACTGCATTTTGGCGGCAAGTGCGATTCTGGATGGCAGGCCAATAATCACTTTTGATGTTAAATTGCAGAAGTTCATAAATCGTCAAATGGAGGTTTACGAATGATGAATGAAAAGGATACGTTTTATATTACTACCGCGCTGTTTTATTCCAATTCTTATTTGCATGTCGGCCATGCGCATGAGATTGTGGCGGCGGACGCCATGGCGCGCTATAAGCGGCTTCGCGGCTTTGATGTGAAGTTTTTGACGGGCATGGACGAGCATGGTCAGAAAATTGAGCAGGCCGCACAGGCGGCGGGGCGCACGCCGCAGGAGCATGTTGACTATGTGGCGGAAAGTGTGCGCGAGCTTATGCGCAATTTGGGCGCGGATTATGACATTTTCTGGCGCACAACAGACCCCGCGCATATTGCGGCCGTGCGCAAGATTTTTAATCGGCTTTACGAACAGGGCGACATCTATAAAGGCGCATATCGCGGGCTTTACTGCACGCCCTGCGAAACTTTTTACACTCCGCGCCAGCTGGCGGCCGGGCGTTGCCCCGTTTGCGAGCGCGAGGTTTGCGAAATCGACGAGGAGGCCTATTTTTTCAAGATTGGCAAATATGGGCAACGCCTGATTGAGCATATCGAGCAAAACCCCGAATTTATCATGCCGAAAAGCCGCGCCAATGAGATGTTGAACAATTTTTTGCGACCCGGCCTTGAAGACCTTTGCGTCAGCCGCACAAGCTTTAAATGGGGCGTTCCCGTGGATTTTGACCCGGGGCATGTTGTCTATGTTTGGGTGGACGCTCTATCGAACTATGCAATCGGCTTGGGCTTTATGAGCGACGACGACACGCTCTACAAAAAGTATTGGCCCGCAGACGTACACATTGTAGGCAAGGACATTGTGCGCTTTCATACGATAATTTGGCCCGCAATTCTTATGGCCCTCGGCCAGCCCCTGCCCAAGCAGGTTTTCGGCCATGGCTGGGTTAATATTGACGGCAAAAAAATCGGCAAATCGCTTGGAAATGCCGTTGACCCGAACAATCCCGTTGCGACCTATGGCGCGGACGCAATTCGCTATTTCCTGCTGAAGGAAATTGTTTTCGGGCAGGACGGCAATTTCAGCATTGAAGCGCTTGTAAACCGCATAAACTCGGATTTGGCGAATGACCTCGGCAATCTTTTGTCGCGGACTGTTGGTATGGTCGATAAATATTTCGGGGGCGAATTGCCCGCAGAGCAAGCGGCGACGGATTTTGATGAGGATTTAAGGGCTGTTGCCGCTAGGGTTGCAAAATCCTCCGAAGAACATTATGACCGCATGGAATTTGACCAAGCCTTGGCGGAGATTTGGACGCTGATTCGCCGCGCGAATAAATATATTGACCAGGTTGAGCCGTGGAAGCTCGTCAAAGAAGAAGGCAAGCGGGACGCGCTGGCGGGCAGCCTCTATAATCTTGTCGAGGTTTTGCGGATTGCGGCAATTCTAATTGAGCCGATAATGCCGGGCATCCCCGCAAGAATCTATGAGCAGCTGAATATCCAAGGCGGCGAATGGAGCAAGGCGCATAATTTCGGCCTTGCGCCCAAAGAAATAAAAGTAACCAAAGGCAACGCGCTTTTTCCGAGGATTGATAATAAGTGAGGGGGTTGGGTGATGGCATGAAAACATCCGAATTTATACGTCAATTAAAAAAGCAGGGCATAAGGCTTGAAAAGCATGGCACGAATCATGATTGGTATTTAAATCCCAAAAACGGCAAAAGAAGCCAGATAGCCAGGCATCACAGCAAAGAAATTCCCGGCGGGACAAGGGAAAGAATTTTGAAAGATTTGGGTCTTAAGTAAGGGAGGTTTTGATATGAAATATGTTTATCCTGCGGTTTTTAGCCCTGATGAGGGGATGTATTGCATATATTTTCCGGATATTGGTATGGGGGCGACACAAGGGGACGATATGGCGGATGGTATAATGATGGCCGAGGATTTTTTGGCGGGTGCTTTATGTCATTTGGAAGATGCAGGCATGGAGATTCCAAAGGCCAGCAGTCAAAAGGAAATAGAGGGTTTGGCGGATACAAAAGAAGGTGATATTATCACCTTTGTGCGCGCAGACACCGCCACATATCGCAGGGCATTGTCGAATCAAACCATTAGGAAAACGCTGTCGATTCCCGTTTGGCTGCACGAAAAAGCCATACATGCCAATATCAATTTCTCGCAGACCTTGCAAAAGGCTTTGCAGCAGGAATTGCAGATGGCGGAGTAGTGTCGGCGGGCGGCAACGTCATTCCGGGCTTGACCCGGAATCCCCCGGTCTTGGCGCGGGCGACCGAGGGCGGTCGCCCCTACGCAGTTATGACGGGGTTGGCGGGGGATTCCCGCTTGCGCGGGAATGACGGGTTTATTCGCAGGAATGACGATAGGCGGCCGTTGGTCGCCGGAATATAATGGATTCGGTAGATGATTATGACTGAAAAAAGGCTGATTATTATTGTTATTGCTGTTGTTGTGGCGTTTGTTGCTGTTTTTGGGCTTTTTTTGGTTGCCCTTTTTCAGGTTAGGAATGTTGCCGATGTCGGCGAAGTTTCGGGCGGCGAGCCGCCGCCCGAAACTTCGCCTGCGGAGATTACAACACAGCCGCCACATGAAGAACCGCCGGAGATTATTTGGCCCAATGCCGAGGAAATTGAGGCCTTGGAAGAATTCCTAAGCGGCCTACCCTATCCGGTTTCGGTGTATTATTATAACTTGGACACAGGCTTCAACTTCGGCTTTAGGCAGGACGAGGTATATTTTGCCGCCAGCCTAAACAAGGCCTCAAACGCCTTTTACATCTACTATTTGGCCGAGCGCGGCCTCGCGAATTTAGACCGCCGCCACACTTTCCGCGCCTCCGATTGGGTCGGCGGAACGGGCGTAATTCGGCATTTATACAGCTTCGGTCGCGCCTTTAGCCATTGGGAGCTTTTGCGCCATTCCGTGCGGGATTCCGACAATATTGCCTTCGGAATCTTAGACAGCTTTTATGCCGAATACAACCCAAGCTATCGCGAATTTTCACAAGGATTGGACAGAGATTTGTCGCTTTTAGGCACGGCGCGCACGCATAGCGTAACGGCCGCCGAAATGGGCTTGCTACTGCGCCATATTCACGAATTTTTCGAGAGCGACAGCATTTACGCGCGGCATTTTCAATATAGCATGTTTCATTCGGATGTGCCCATGATTGTGGCGGACTATCCCGTGGCGCAAAAATACGGCCATTGGGACGGGGCTTTCCACGATATGGCCATAGTCTATGCGCCTTCGCCCTATATTCTCGTAATCCTTTCGGATTTGGACAGGGAAGCGCCATTTCATATTTTTGAAGAGATTTCTATAATTTTCCAAGAATTCAACAATAGACATTTTAGATAGTTCTGCTATCGTGAATGATATAACGATTGCGCCCGCCGCGCTTAGCCGCATATAGGGCCTTGTCGGCCTGGTCATAGACATGGTTAAAGTCGTTTTCGGCCGCGCAACGTGTGATATACGCGCCCATGCTGATGGTTACATTTGGCGCAACTTTAGAGCTGGCATGGGGGATATTAAGCCCATCTATGGCCTTATGCAGACCCTTAAGCTTGGCCTCAATATCCTCATTTTCTTCAACAAACCACAAAAGGGCGAATTCCTCGCCGCCTATGCGCGCGGCATAAATGCCGTTTTTGGCGGCAAATTCGCCAAGGGCAAGGCCGACGGCGCGCAGACAGTCGTCGCCTTTGCTGTGGCCATAATGGTCATTATAATCTTTGAAATGGTCAATATCCGCGAAAACAAGGCAGATTGCGTCGTCCGTATGCCTTGGTTTCTCAATACATCTCGCGAAATGCTGCATAAAATCGCGGCGATTTTTTAATCCCGTTAATTCGTCTTCCCTGCTCTGCTTTTGATAGGCGTCCCGCTCTTCTTCCAAGCTTATGGTCTTATCCGCCGCAACCATGCGAAGCATTGAGCCATACCAGCCAATTATCAAACTTAAAACCACAGCAACGGCCGAATTCAAAATGTCGTAAATCCAGGCCTCTGCAGGCTTAATTGCAATTGAAAAGGCCAAAAAAGGAATCCAGCCGACAAGGGCGATTGAGACTTTTAGGGGCGGCGAAACGGTGAAGAAAAAGAGGGCGGCGACTAGCATCGGCAAATAGACGGCGGCGGGCCTGTATGGATTTATGATTACGCTTAAATATGTGCCGAAAAAGACGATTAGTGCATAGGACGCGAAAATTATGACATAGATTACAAAGGGCTTGACAGGCAGGTCTTTTTGGCGGCGTTTTCGCCAAAAGCCCGCAAAAATAGACAGGGCTGTAGAGGCAATCATTACGGCGAAATAGACGGCGGCTATGGTGTTGTTTTGGTCGAATAAAACGGGAACGAAGAAGAATAAACCCACCAAAAAAGTCATAATTAAATTTTGAAAATACATTCCTTGTAAATTTCCGTAAAACAGCCGCTCCATGCTTTGTTTGTACTGCAGCTTGCCAAGCGCGTACCATCGCCATGATTTGTAAAATTTGGACATATTCACGACCCCTTTGTATTATTTTAGCATGAATTGTTTGGTTGTGCAAGGGGGAATTATGTGCAAGGGGGAAACGCCGCCTAAACGGCGGCTAAAGTAACGCCTTAAGGCATATGCTTTCAAGCGTTACTTTAGCCGCCGTTCAGGCGGCGTTTTATGTCAAATCCTATTCCATGGGAAAACTACAGGTTTCCACACCACGGCGATATGCACCGCCCTGTGGCCGCTCCACGGGCATACGATTTTTTTCAAGAAATTTTATCAAAGCATAGGTATCAATCCAAATTTGATTATTGCCATCCTTTTGCGATTCGTCAAAAATTATTTGCAGGCCAAAATGCAGATGCGGCTGCTTTAAATTCGCGACATTTTCACGGGTGGAATAACCCGTATTTCCCAAAAAGCCGATAACATCGCCCGCCCGCACGCGCGCGCCCTCCTCCAGCCCCTCCGCATAGGGCTTGTCCTTGCGCAAATGGGCATAATAATAATATCGCTTGCGGTCTAGCGAGCGAATCCCGACGCGCCAGCCGCCATATTGATTCCAGCCCAAGGCCTCGACAATGCCGTCTTCAACGGCTATAATCGGCGTACCTATGCTGCCGAACATATCGTGGCCAAGATGCGAGCGTTTATAGCCATAATTGCGGGGATTGCCGAAGTCGTCGGAATGGCCGTAGCCAAAGCCCTTTGCAATTGGCGAAAATACCCGCAGGCCATAATGAATTTCGCCATCTTTTTCATAATGCCCGACAAAACTGCCCAAAACCGCGCCATAGGCTCTGAGATAATGGTCGTAAAGTTTCATATCGGCTGTAATCTCGCCAATCCGCTCGCCTGCGCGCAGGCGTTTAACGAGAGCGGACATATCGGCGGATTCGCCCGACCCCTTAAAAGTTCCCCAATTTTTGGCGGAAGTATATGCCAAAAGCTGCACAAAATCCAGCGGCATATCGCTGTTTTGCGACTCCACATCATATTTATAGGCCTGCTTTAAGACCGCTAAGGGTATGTTAAAGTCTATCCATTTTATATAATCACCGTCTTCGGCCGCGCCTTGGGCGGCCAAAGCTATTACCATCGCCAGAATCAAAGCTTTCATTGCGCCACTCCTTTCACTTATATTTTTCATCAAACATTACTAATTATTCATTGCCAAAAGCAAAAAGTTATGATATAATAGATGGGTTAACTCAAAGAAGACGAAACTTAGGAGGAATATAATGTCAGAAATTAGCAAATCCGTGCTGGAAAAAAGCTCTGCGGATGAAAATTTGGTTAAGATTACAATGGAAATCGAAGAAGGCAATTTTCAGGCCGCGCTTCAACAGGCCTATCTTAAAAACAGGGCGCGAATTGCCCTGCCCGGCTTTCGCAAGGGGCGCGTGCCGCGCAAAATGATTGAGGCGCAATTTGGCAAAAATTTCTTTTGGGAAGAGGCTCTTGAGGATATTTTCCCCGACATGTATGAAGCGGCCATAAAAGAGCATACGCTGGACGTTGTTTCACGCCCGAAAATCGTTGATTTTGACGAAAAAGAGGGCGGCGGAATGATTTTAAGCGTGGAAACTTATGTCAAGCCCCTCTTTGATGTGCCCGACTATGCGGGCTTAGAGCACACAAAAATCGACATTGAGGCCACCGAGGACGAAATTTTGGAGGTCTTAAGGGACAATGTTGAGAAAAACGCCCGAATAATTTCGGTTACGGACAGGGCGGCCGAAAATGGCGACATTGTTAATATAAATTTCGAGGGCTTTGTTGACGGTGCGCCTTTTGAGGGCGGCAAATCCGACAATTATGAGCTTATTCTCGGAAGTGCGACATTTATTGACAGCTTTGAACAGCAAATCGAAGGCCGCAATATCGGCGAAAATTTCGACGTGAATGTAACCTTCCCCGAAGAATATAATCCTCCGGAGCTGGCTAATCAGCCCGCCGTGTTCAAAATTAAGCTTTTGGACATCAAGCAAAGGGAATTGCCGGAGCTGGACGACGATTTTGCGCAAGAAATATCCGAACATGATACTCTGGATGAATTTAAAGCCGAAATTAAGGAAAAACTCGAAGAAAGAAAGAAGGAAATGGCAGACCGCGAAATTGAAAACGAGCTTGCGGCTGCGCTTTCTAAGCGAGTTCATGGCGACTTCCCCGAGTCTATGTTGGAGGGCGAAATTAACCGCCTTATCAACGAATTTGCCGACATGATTCAGGGGCAGGGCTTCCATTTTGAGAGATATATGCAGATGACGGGCATGACCATGCAGAGTATGCGCGAAATGTATAAGGGCGATGCCGAGCAGAATATTAGGGCGCGCCTTGGTCTTGAGGCCATAGCAAGGCAGGAGGGCTTTGAGGCAAGCGAGGAGGAGCTTAACGAAGAATTTGAGCGTTTGGCGAAATTCTATCGCATGGAGAAGGACGAATTTGTCGAGAATATCGGCGAAATCGGCAGGGAGAATCTTGAGAGTGATATTAAGCTGAAAAAGGCCATGGACAAAGTACGTTCGGTGGCTATTGCTGTGGAGAGGGAGATTGCCGAGGAGGAGGACGCTTAAACCCGTCATCCCCGCGAAAGCGGGAATCCCCGTGCCAAGTGCGCGGTGCTTCGCACTAGCTCAAGCCGTAAGCCAGACCGAAGGTCTGCGCACGGCGAAATGCCGCAATCCCCAAAGGGTGCGCGGCGCTTCGCGCTAGCTCTTAAGGCGTAGCCAGAGCGAAGCTCTGCGCCACGCCGATGGCGACTTTCCGCAATTATTCATTATTCACCATTAATCATTAATTATCGAGGAGGATTTAGATGAGCAATTTCAACTTTTTAGACAGGCCGGAGGCGGCCTTGGTGCCCATGGTTGTAGAGCAAACCGGCCGCGGCGAGCGCGCTTATGACATCTATTCGCGGCTGTTAAAAGACGGCATAGTTTTTTTGGGCGATGTGGTTACAGACCAAACCGCCAATTTAACGATTGCGCAGCTGCTGTTTTT
>JAITMQ010000053.1 GCA_031277225.1 Clostridiales bacterium
AGGCGCAAGTTCCCTAAGTTTTATTACAGTTTTATTACTTCCCAAAAAGGCTTGCAATCATTACAAATATATGGTATAATCATGGCAAAGACGTTGGAAGGAGAGTGAAATCATGGATGTTATGGGAATTGCAACGCTCTCAATGCATATGGCGCAACAAAATATTATGCAGGAGGTTAATGTCAGCCTTATGCGTAATGCCATGGACCATATGGAGCAAACAGGCCAAATGCTGGCTCAAATGATGCAGTCCATCCCCTCACCCGTCCCGCCTGCGGGATTTGACGGTGTCGGCGGCGTGCTGGATGTCATGATGTAACTCGTAATTCGTAACTAGTAATTAATAACCTTGCCCCAGTCAATTTCATGGGGCTCTTTTTTTATGATTCCGTGGCCAACAAGCACGCCCATGCCAAATTCAAGGCCTTCGGGCCATTTTAGGGCGGCCTTAAGCTCGTCTGCATCTTCGCCCCTAAAACTTAAATGCGCCATGGCCACAATGACGGAATCAAGCCCCAAAGAGGCCGCCGCCAAGCAGATATTTTGCGTCATAATGCCGCAGTCGACATCCGTCCAATTGCTGCCGGCCGCCGGGTCTTTTAAAATCAAATACAGCACGGGCGCATTGTAAAAAACCTTGCCGCCGCGCTCCATAATGCGGTTGTACAGGCCTTTGTCGGGCAGGGATTTCATATAGTCCATGGCGGCGCAGTCCAGCTTGTCCACCATGGCCTTGTCGGCAATTACAAGCAGCCGCCAGGGCTGTAAATTCATGGCCGAGGGGCTTTGCAAAGCGGCCTTGGCAATGGTTTGAAGCGTTTCCTTGTCTACGGGCCTTCCGTCATAATCCCGACAAGAAAACCTCTGCTCAATAGTCCTTAAAACTTCGTTCATTTAAAGCCCTCCTTTTGGCAAAAAATACTTGATTTTTAGGAATTTATGTTGTATAATGCAATTACAGGCAGTCAAAAGGCAATTTTAACAATAAATACTAGGCGGTTGGCGAAAACCTTCGAAAGGGGGTGGACGCCTATGGGATATATCTCTGTGATTGATGTTATGGTCGTGGCATTTGCTGCAATGATGTTTGTTGTGGCACTTGTCGGGCTGATGATACATATAGCAGATAAGTTCTCCAAAAGGAAATAGCCGCCTGCCTTCCACGCCGCGGCTATTTTAGTTTAGTCTACAAATCCAACGCCAACCGCCCAGCGATTGCCTCGGCACGGGGTCATCTTCCCGTGCCTTTTTTAATAGTATAGCACACTTAACCATAAATTGCAAGCACAAATTTGCATTTCATGTAAGTGATTTTGATTTAGTGCCCGTCATTCCCGCGAAAGCGGGAATGACGCTTGACTTTTGGAAAATCATGTTGTATACTGCAATTACAGGCAGTCAAAAGGCTACATACTTTATATCATAGGCGGTTGGCGTTTCCTCTGAAAGGGGGTGGCGCCATGGGGTATATTGCTGTTGGCGAGGTGCTTGGCATTGTATTCGCGGCGATGACTTTCGTCGTGTTGCTTGTCGGGCTGATAGTGCACATAGCGGATAGAATCTCCAAAAGAAAATAACCGCCTCCGTCGAAAGTCGCGGTTATTTTAAGTTCTCCAAAACTATTCTCTAACGCCAACCGCCAAGATTGCCTCGGCACGGGGTCATCTTCCCGTGCCTTTTTTAATAGTATAGCACACCAATCCATAAATTGCAAGCACAAATTTCGGAGATATTTCGGGAGATTTTATGAAGGGCTTAAAGAGGGAAAATTATTCATGTGTGGCGATAATTCCCGCCGCGCAAGCCGATGACGGGGTGATGGACAGGCTTCGCCTGCTGCGAATTTCGGGCGTAAAAATTTGGGTCATCACCGACGATGCGGCCTTTTTTTCGACCCTGCAATCAAGTCTGGGTGGCTTCCACTCCGAAATCCATCTTGCCGAGGGAATTCGCCTATCTCACGCTATGGAATTTGATGGCGCGCTTTCTAAAGCAAGTCATAAGATTCTTAGGAAGCTGGACAAAATATCAGCTTTCAACTACAATCAATTCATTTTAGAACACGAAGAAATTTCAGCAAACATCATGGTCGCCGCCGGCGCAGGCACGGGCAAAACCACATCCATGGTCAGCCGCATAAGTTATTTAATTTTTCGGCACAATTTAGACGGCCACGCCCTGCCCGATGCCATTTTTATGCTAACTTTCAGCAAATCCGCCGCCGCCCATATGAAGACCAAGCTCGCCGCCTATTTCCGCGATTATTTCGCGCTTACGAGGGACGAGGCCGCGCTTGCGCTGGAGCGCGCCGTCGGCCGAATGAGAATTGACACCATTCACGCCCTGGCGCGCAGGCTACTGAATGTCGAGGTTGTCGACACAAATCAAATTAAATTCGACTTTTTGGGACGCGCGCTTGAGGAATACGGCGGCGAGCAGGCCGAGGGCTTGCAGGAGCATTTATTCTATTTGCTTTCGCAAATGCGCAGGAAAAATATTGACCCCGAGGACGAAAATTTGGATTGGGGCAAACCTTCCGACCCCGTTTTTCACGAAATGATGCTGGCCGCCCTAAGGCGCGCGGCGCGGGACACGCGGCGGCATTTGGCCGCAAGCCGCAAGGCCGGTCTGGACGATTTGATTCCCCTTGCGCTAAATTCGCCGATTGCGCCCGAGGAAAATCCGCCGCAATATGTTTTTGTCGACGAATTCCAAGACAGCGACAATACCCAAATTGCGCTGATTCAGCGGCTTCGGGAGCTTTATGGCTTTAAACTTTTTGTTGTGGGCGATATTAAACAATGCATTTATCGCTTTAGGGGAGCGGACAGCACGGCCTTTGAAACCCTTGCGGGTTCTGCGCGCGGCTTTAATTTGCATTATCTCAACAAGAATTATCGAAGCGACAGGCGGCTTTTGGATGAGCTTAACGGGCATTTTAGCCTTTGGGGGGCCTTTGGTTTGCTGGAATATAAGCGGCGCGACAGGCTTGTCGGTCTGCGCGATTTGGGCGAGACAGCACCTGTTACGGCCATTGCCGAATCTGCCGAAAACGGCCTAATTAGCGCGCTGGCCGCCCTTGACAGCGAGGATATTGCGATTTTGGTGCGCAAGAACCACCAAGTTGAGAGGATTAAGAAAATGCTGGCGGCCAAAGGCATGGCATTTGGCGACAAAATTACGATTATGACGATTCATAAGGCCAAGGGCCTGGAATTTGACATCGTGATTTTGCCGCATTTGCCCAATATTTTCAAGCAAAAAAGCCGTACATATGAAACCGAAATTTCCATGCACGACAAATATATAAGCTATAGCATTGAAATAAATTTTGAACTTTTTACCAATAATCACCACGAAATGTTCAAAAAAATCGAAGCAAAAGAACGCCAGGCCGAAGAAGCCCGCATTCTCTATGTCGCCACAACCCGTGCAAAACGGCGTCTAATCCACTTTGGCGAATTTCCTGCTCCCTAAATCTCGTGTTTGCAACTGGCTCGTCATTCCCGCAAAGACGCACCAAAAAAAGTACTTGACTTTGACGTAACGTCATAGTTTATAATGTCTTTAGTGAGGTGATGTAAATGGAATATTCCGTGAACAAATTATCGAAAATGTCGGGGATAAGCGCGCGCACTTTGCGCTATTACGACGAAATCGGGCTGCTTATTCCGGCGCGCGTGGCGGAATCGGGCTATCGCATCTATGGGCAGGCGCAGGTGGATTTGCTGCAGCAAATCCTATTCTACAAAGAGCTTGGTTTTGCCTTAGACGAAATAAAGGAATTGCTGCAAAATCCCGATTTTAGCGAAGAACGCGCATTTTCCGAACATCTTGCCGCACTTCAAAATCAAAGAGAGCGGCTAAATCGGCTGATTTTAAATGTCGAAAAATCGTTGGCCGCAATGAAAGGAGAGATTTTTATGTCGAATCAAGAGAAATTCGAGGGCTTTAAGCGGGAGCTTATTGACGAAAATGAGCGCAAATATGGCGCGGAAATTCGGGAAAAATACGGCGACGAGGCCGCAGAGGCCTCTAATGCGCATCTTATGGGCATGTCGCAGGAACAATATGACGAGGGCGAAAGCCTGCGCGCGGCCTGCGAAGATGCCCTAAAAAACGCCCTCGCAACGGGCGACCCCGCGGGCGAAG
Source organism: Clostridiales bacterium (assembly GCA_031277225.1). Lineage (GTDB taxonomy): Bacteria > Bacillota > Clostridia > Lachnospirales > WRAX01 > JAITMQ01. Next base: position 4,153 of record JAITMQ010000053.1, read on the forward strand.
CCGCCCAAAATGCCGCCGACCTGCATCGCAGGTGGCTAAGCTTCTACGCCCCCAATTACAGCAAGGAATATCACAAAGGCCTTGGCGAAATGTATGTCGCCGACGAGCGCTTCCGCGCCTATTACGACAAAATCGCCCCCGGCTGCGCCGAATTTCTGCGGGAGGCGATTAATATCTATGCGAGCTGAGGCTTCACTTGGGCGGGGGCGACCTAAAGGCCGCCCCTGCGGTTTCTGCGCTTGTTTTGCGTGGTAAAGGCGGTTATCAAGATGATATTTATTAGAACTGTCGCCAAGGCTGTCGTGAAGAGATGGTTTTGAATCGTGAGTGTTAAGCCGGATTCGGTATATCCGCGCTATGAAAAGAGGGTGAAGCTGCCCCCGGCAAAGCCGCCCGAATGTCTAAAAGCTCGCTAGAGCTACCGTCATTCTGCGCTTGACGCGGAATCCCCGCTAGCGGCGAGCAACTGCGGGGGATCCCCGCTTTCGCGGGGATGACGGGATAGCTGCTATGCCGCATTAAGGAATAACTGCCAAATCACGCCGTATTTGTCCTTTACCATGCCATAAAAATCGCTAAAGAAGGTTTTGCCCGGCTCCATATAGACTTCGCCGCCTTCTTTTAGGGCGTTAAAAATGCGCAAAAAATCATCCTTGCAGCCCGTACCTAGGGTCGGGTTAAAATTATTACCGACCACAAAATCCGACTCACTCGGCATGTCGCAAAACATAAGGACAATGTCGCCATATGGCAGGCCTGCATACATTATGCGGTCTTTGTCCGCCTGTGCCACGGGCATATCGGGGTCGGGCGGCATTTCGCCATAGGTCATCAAATCCCGGACTTCCGCTTGGAATGTCCGCGCATAAAATTCCGTCGCTTCGCGGCAATTGCCGTCAAAATAAAGGAATATTGAAAGCGTCCTATTCATTTTGCACCTCCGTAAAATTTTGGCCATTACCTAATTTTGTAAAAAGCGACCATGTCCATTAGGACTTGCGCATGTCCCGTAAATTCGCTTGCCAGGGCGGAACATTCTTCGCTTGTGGCGGCGTTTGACTGCACAATGTCGGAAATATGGCCTATGCCCTTGTTCAGCTCGGCAATCGCCGTGGCTTGCTCCTTAGAAATTACGGCAATTTGTGAAACAAGCTCGGAAACCTGCCGCGCGCTGTCAACCATGGAATCCAGCGTCGAAGCCGCCAATTGCGCGGAAGACGAACCATTGTCTACGCTGGCAATCGAGTCCAAAATAAGCTGCGAGCTTTCCTTGGTGGCTTTTTGGCTTCGAGAGGCCAAATTGCCCACTTCCTCGGCCACAACGGCAAAACCCGTGCCATGCGCGCCCGCGCGCGCCGCCTCAACCGACGCATTAATCGACAATAAATTGGTCTGGAAAGCGATTCCTTCAATTGTCTTGATTATCTTGGAAATATTGTCGCTTGAAAGCTTAATATTGTCCATAGAATTCAGCATTGACTGCATTTTTTCGTTGCCAACCCGCGCATGTTCATTGGAAAGCCGCGCCAAATCGTCGGCATCGCCCGCGCGCTTGGAATTAAAATGCGTCTTCTCCTCGATTAAGGCAATGGACGAATTGAGCTCGTCAATTGTTACGGCCTGTTCGGTTGTACCGTCGGCCAGGCTTCGCGCGCTGTCCGCCAGGGTTGTCGCCCCGCCCAAAACCTGCTCCGAAGCCTTGGTAATATCCTTCATGGACGCATTTAAAGAATCCAAAATCGTAATTAAGGCCTTTTTGATGGGCATATAGCTGCCGGGATAATCCTGTCTAAGTTCCTGCGTTAAATCGCCGCCGGCCATGGCGCGAAGCACATGCGCAATCTCGTCTACATGCTCATTAAGCTTGACATTGGCTTCATTGCAGGCATCTTGCAAAACTTTGAATTTGCCGCTGAAATTGCCTTCAAGCGGCGTAAAATCGCCCTTGGACATGAGGATAACATTATGCTCTACGGCCAAAAGCGGCTCATTTACGGCGCGACAAAAATCATTAAGTTTTGTCAGCAAAACGGCCCATTCGCCCTTTTGATTGCCCAAATCCGCCTGCATATCAAAATTGCCCTTAATTGCGTTATTGTTGATTTTATTGACTTCTTTCGTGATATGTATAAAAGAATCACGAAGGCCGTCAACGGCATCATTAGCCCATTTCCAATTTCCGGGATATTCGGAAACATTGACGCTAAAGTCGCCTTCGCCATATTTTTTGGCCACGGTTATAAGCTCCACAAAATCGGCCTGATAGACCTTGACCATGCCATTTACGCTCTTGGCCAAATCTCTAAGGCCGCCCTGATATTTTTTTTCATCCACAAAGGCATCGTCTTCGCCGCGAACTTGGGCTTCCGCCATGTCTTGAATATCCATCATCAATTCTTGAACAGTTCCCGAAAGGTCTGAAAAGCGCGAATAGAGCCTTGCAATGTCGTCATTGGATTGTGCGTCTGTGTCGCGCGCTTTAAAGTTGGAATCCCTTGAAAAGGTATAATCCGCGGTTACAAGGCGTTTTAGCGCGAAAGTTAGAGAGCGCGAAACATAAAATTGGATTAAAAGCCCGCCCAAAAGACCCACAACAGCGCCTATTGCGACAATTGTAAGGCTAAAGCGCCAAGCACTTGAATTAACTTGTTCAATTGCAATTTCGGTTAGGCTATAAACCGAATTGCGATAAGTAAAAAAGGCAAAAATTGCGATGGCGACGGCGATTAATACAGAAATAAGCATGGTGATTGCCGCAACCCGGGCGCGAATTGGCCCCCGCCGTTTCAATGCAGTCATATCAACCTCCAAGGCATAATATTTTTTATACAAACAACCTTAACAGAGATTTCATAAAATGTCAAGTTAAAATCTTCAATTTGATACCAGCTTAATGAAGGCATCGGCGTTGAGGTGCAGGGCTAATTGGGTGTTAAAGGGCAGGGCGGCGGGTTCGAGGGTATTATTTTCAATGCGGGAC
>JAITMQ010000159.1 GCA_031277225.1 Clostridiales bacterium
ACAAAAGCTGTCTCTCCCTTAAATTAAGCGACCCCGATTATTCGGGGTCGTTTGTTGTTCATCCAAAGCTGAAGCTTCGGATGAAATTAACATTCAGCATTCAGCATTCAACATTCAACATTCCGGCCCGCAGGGCCGGATTACAAAAGCTGTCTCTCCCTTAAATTAAGCGACCCCGATTATTCGGGGTCGTTTTCTTCGGTTTCACCGGCTTCTTTGCGCAATTTTTGGACTTTTTCCTTAAGGTCGCGCGAAAGGTCGCGCAGGCGTGTTGACATATTTTTGTTAACAATAATTTCCGAGAGGAATTTCAGCGCGGTTTGATAATTTCCGAGGGTTGTGGCAAAACTTGCCAGCATATAGGAAACCGCGCCTTCGGACATGCCAAAAATTGGGAAACGTTCGGTTGAATAGGCTTCGGTTAAGGCTTCATTGGCGTGTTTTGTGTAAAAAAGGACATTGCGCTCGTCGCCCAAAATTTCGTAAAGCCACGAAATTTTAATTAGGAGCATGGCCTTTTCGCCCATGGAGGTTTTTTTGATACATGCGGTTAAAAGGGCGTATTTATAGAGTTCGATGGCCTGCATGGGATTAATTTCCAAAGGGAAGGTGGCGGGCATAAAATTCGAATAATTCAGCCTAATTTTTTCCAAAAGAATCTCCTGCTGCTTTTCGGAAACAACGTCGAAACGCTCACGAAAGGCGGCATATCCGCAATTTACGCACATCATGACATCATAACAAAGAGGCTCAAAATCTTTGTAAACGGGGCGCAATTCCTCCATATGCGTAAGGCGCAGACGCGATTGCCGCACAACGGCGGCCGTAAATTTCGCGCGGCAGACGGGGCAGTTGAATTCCTTTGAATAAATATATGTATTTATGTCAATTTCGGATTCGGGCGGCGGCGGCGCGTAAAAAGACGTCGCAAAAACCGCGTCGTCAAAATCCAATTCAAGGTTAACATGGTCTAAATTGTCCAAAATACCGTACATATTCGTTCCTCCAATAGTTATGCTAATTTTTTACTTTCATTATAACCCAATTTTTGCTTATTGTCAAGTTTGACAAATGGGAAATTTTGTGCTAAAATAGGTTCGAATGGAGGTACGCTCAATGAAGAAAATTTTCATACAATATAATTCGCCCGTGGTGCTGACTTTTGCGGGAATTTCGCTGTTTGTGCTGCTTTTGGGCCGCTGGACAGACCATGCCTCGACAATGGCCGTTTTTTCGGTATATCGCAGCAGTTTTGCCGACCCGCTGGCCTATATTCGCATTTTTGGGCATATTCTCGGCCATGCGGATTTTGAGCATTTTTTTAACAATTTCCTGATTTTGTTGCTAATCGGGCCGATGCTGGAGGAAAAGCATGGCTCGAAAAATATTTTATTGCTGATTGGATTCACGGCCCTAATTACCGGCTTAGTGCAGATAATTTTCTTCACAACCGTGCTATTGGGAGCGTCGGGCATAGTCTTTATGTTTATGATTTTGGCGGGCTTTGCGAATCTTCAGCGCGGGCGAATTCCGCTGACTTTAATACTCGTAGTTGTGATTTTTTTGGGCAGAGAATTCATCAGCGGCGTAACGATTGAGGATTCGGTTTCAAGGGTAACCCATATCGTGGGCGGCATTTGCGGCGCGGCTTTTGGCCTAATTATCAACAAAGACGCGCTTTTTCCGAAAAAAGAAGAATAGGGCTTGCATTTTTTTGAGATATGCGGTATAATGGGAAAAATGGGAGTAGATGGGTGCTGGTGTGCCCCACGGTCTTCAAAACCGATGTTGGCGTGATGAGCGCCTGGGTGGGTTCGATTCCCACATATTCCCGCCAAAAATTCAGCCGATTTTTCGGCTTTTTTTGAGGCAATCTCTATTGACCTGCTTTCGTCATATTTCCGAGCGTTTTTTCGCCAGGTGCCGTCACGGAAAATTGTGCGTGCCCGCAGGCACGTGCGATTTTCTGGGGCGGTGCATGGTGAAAAATAAGCCGGAAAGATGGCGCAATGAGGTTAATAGGGATTGCCGTGGGATTTGGGGTGAAAAAATGGCGCGATTTTACGGCGGTGGCTGAGGGGCGAAAATTTCGGCAAGTTTGCTGAAAGAAGTAATTTCAACTATACCAATTGTGCATAATCCGGACTTGCTCGTTGGCTTTGATTCGGCGGACGACGGGGCTGTTTTTCGTCTGCGCCCCGATTTGGCCATAATCCAGACCCTGGATTTTTTTCCGCCAATGCTGGACGACCCCTATATTTTCGGGCAAATTGCGGCCTGCAATGCGCTGAGCGACATAGCCGCAATGGGCGGAAATGCGATTCTTGCGTTGAATATTTTGGCCTTTCCCGAAGATGGCGACAAGGCCTATTTAGAGGCACTTTTGGCGGGCGGGGCGGCGAAGGTGGCGGAGGCCGGGGCGGTGCTGGCCGGCGGCCATTCGATTGTGGATGCGACTGTAAAATATGGACTATCAGTAACAGGAATCGTAGCGCCGAATAGTGTTATTCTTAACAATAAATGTAAAATTGGGGACAGAATTATCCTTACGAAACCGCTTGGCGTGGGAATTGTGGCGGCGGCTCATGCGGCGGGAGAGGCCGGGAAAGTGGCATTTGATGAGGCCGTGCGGCATATGACAGCGCTGAATTGTCATGCCATGAATATAGCCAAAAAGTATAGCGTATCGGCGGCGACGGATGTAACGGGATTTGGGTTTTTGGGGCATTTAAACGAGATGGTGGCAAATTATTCCATTATCGTGGACAGCGGCGAAATTCCCTTGATTTCCGAGGCTTATGCGCTGGCGCGGGAATTTCTTGTTACGGCGGGCGGCCAAAAAAATCGGAATTCCTTGTCGGGAGAAGTTGAATTTCATGGGGTTTCGGCGGCATTGCAGGAGATTTTGTTTGACCCGCAGACTTCGGGGGGGCTGCTGCTGAGTGTGGGCGAGGCCGAAGCCGCGAATTTGGTGGCGGAATTGGCGGAAAATGGCGTAAATGCGGCTGTTGTGGCGCATGTTGCGGAAAGGCAAGGTAAGAATATTTATGTCTACTAAAAGAATTGTTGATTGCATGGGCGACATCTGCCCCGTGCCCGTAATTAAGGTAAAAAAGGCCATTCGGGAATTTGGCGGCGGAAATTTTTTGGTGCTTGTGGATAATAAAATTTCTTTGCAAAATATGTTGAAATTTATCGAAAATCTGGGTGGCGAATACTCATGGTTAAAAATTGATAGCGATGATAAGTATCATTACGAAATTGAAGTTGAGATTCTGGTAGCGACGAATAGTATCAACAATCCCGACGAAGGCTGGATTTTGGCGATTTGCGGCGATACAATGGGGCAGGACGAGGAATTGGGGCGCGAGCTGCTTAAGGCCTATATTTTCGCCATAACCCAGCTGGATTCATTGCCCGCCGCAATTGTTCTGTATAATCGCGGAGTGTTGCTTGCGGCCGAGGATTCCGCTGTTTTGGCGGATTTGCAGACTCTGGAGCGCGCGGGCGTGCGTGTCGAAATTTGCGGACTTTGCGTCGCGCATTTTGGGCTGGAAAACCGCCTAAATGTTGGCGAAATCAGCAATATGTATGCAATTTCCGAGGTTTTTGCGCGGGCGGGGAAAGTGGTTCGGCCATGAGGAAAAAAAATCCAAAATTGATAATTTCGTTTGAGAGTAATACCCATGCGATTGCCTTGAAAGCCGCCTGTGGAGAGGGTTTGGGGCGGGTGATTCCCCTGCCGACGCAGCTTGGCATCTCCTGCGGGCTGGCTTGGTGCGCCGAACCTGCCGACCGCGCGACTCTGGAGGAAATTATGCGCGAAAACGCCATAAATCCAAAGGAAATCCGCATTGTCGAACTTTATTTTTAAAAAGTACTTGACAAGGGCGGAATTTCGGTGTAAAATGTGTAAAGTTGAAATGCTTTACAGGCAACCTCTATTAACCTGCTTTCGTTAGATTTTCGCGACAATTTGTCAAAGATTGACTTTTGGGAAATGGCGCATACCCCTGCGTATTCGCCATTTCCGCAAAAGGCAATATTTGGAAAATTGGCCGAAAAGATGACGGAATGAGGTTAATGGAGGTTGCCCAGGAGGCGGCCATGGAAAAACTTTTGGAAAACACGCTCCTGTACGATTTTTACGGCGATTTGCTGACTTGTCGCCGAAAAGATATATACCATATGTATTTTTTTGAGGATATGTCGTTGGCGGAAATTGGCGAAAGATTGGGAATTACGCGTCAAGCTGTAAATTTTTCCCTTAAACAATCGCAGCAGAGCATTGAAGGATTTGAGGCAATACTTGGTTTGGTTGCGCTTCATCGCACCGCAAAAGCCCATTTGGTGGCCTTAAATCGCGCTTTGGCGGCGCAGGACTTAGACGAGAGCAATCGGATTTTGTTAGAGCTAGAAAAGATACTATAAGTATCATTGGAGGAATTATGGCCTTTGAGAATTTGGCGTCAAAGCTGCAAAATACCTTTAAAAAGCTGAAAAGCAAGGGCAAATTGTCCGAAAAGGACGTAAAGGAGGCCATGCGCGAGGTGCGTTTGGCTTTGCTTGAGGCCGACGTAAATTTCAAAATCGTCAAGGAATTTGTGGCCGATGTGTCGGAAAAGGCCGTTGGCGACGTGGTTTTAAAGGGTTTGAACCCCGGCCATGCCGTTGTCGGCATTGTAAATGAAGAGCTGACCGCGCTGATGGGCAGTACTCAAAGTAAACTAACTTTTGCGAACAATTCGCCCACGATTTATATGATGGTGGGTTTGCAGGGTTCGGGAAAAACCACTACGAGTGCGAAAATTGCGTCCCAATTGCGCAAGCAGGGCAAGAAACCGCTGCTTGTGGCCTGCGATATTTATAGACCTGCAGCTATTAAACAATTGCAAACTCTGGGTAGCAATTTGAATATTCCCGTGTTTGAAAAAGGCGGGCAAAACCCCGTAAAAACGGCAACAGAGGCCATTGAGCACGCGCGGCATATGGGCTTGGATGTGGTCATTGTGGACACGGCCGGCCGCCTTCATATCGACGAGGACTTAATGGCTGAATTGGCGGGGATTAAGCGTGCTGTTGTTCCTCAAGAGATACTTTTAGTTGTGGACGCAATGACGGGTCAGGACGCTGTTACCGTTGCCGAAAATTTTAACGAAAAAATCGGGATTGACGGGATTGTCATCACTAAATTGGACGGCGACACGCGCGGCGGTGGCGCGCTTTCCGTGCGGAAAGTAACCGGAAAACCCATTAAATTCGTTGGTATGGGCGAAAAGGTGGACGACCTTGAGCCATTCTTCCCCGACCGCATGGCCGGGCGAATTTTGGGCATGGGCGACGTTTTGTCGCTTGTTGACAAGGCAAAACAGGCTTTTGACGAGGAAGAGGCAATTGCGCTGGAGCGTAAAATTCGCAAAAATGAATTCGATTTGAACGACTTTTTGGCGCAAATGCAGCAGGTTAAGAAGATGGGGCCGCTGAAAAATATACTCGGAATGATTCCCGGAGTTAATAATTTGAAGATTGACGAGGGCGATATTAATGAAAGGGCGCTTTCGCATGTGGAGGCGATTGTGCAGTCCATGACGGCGAAAGAGCGCGCAAATCCGGGCATTTTGAATGCCTCGCGAAGGCGGCGGATTGCCGAGGGAAGCGGGCGAACTATACAGGAAGTTAATCGAGTTTTGAAACAATTTGACGAGATGAAGAAGATGATGAAACAATTTACAGATATGGGTAAATCAGGGAAAAAGCGGGGCAAAATGCCCATGGCCGGCTTCCCTTTTATGAAATAAAATCAAAAAATGGAAGGTAGAGGAAAAAATGGTAAAGATTAGGTTGAAGAGAATGGGCGCGAAGAAAAAGCCTTTTTATCGCATTGTTGTGGCGGATGCCCGCACGGCTCGGGATGGGAAAACCATTGAAGATATTGGGGTTTATGACCCCACGAAGGACCCAAGCGTGTTTAGCGTTGATGTCGAGGCTGCCAAAAAATGGATAGGGCAGGGGGCACAGCCCACCGATACTGTCCGTAGACTTTTTAAGAATAACGGGGTGCTTTAAAATGAAGGATTTATTGGAAACTATTGCCAAGCGGCTTGTGGAAAATCCCGATGCCGTAACCGTTAGCGAGAAGGAAGGCCAGCGGGGCAGTATTTATGAGCTTCGGGTTGCGCCCGAGGACATGGGCAAGGTTATCGGCAAGCAGGGAAAAATTGCCAAATCTATTCGTACGGTCATGCGCGCGGCGGCTATTCACAACAATAAGTTTATATCCGTGGATATACTCCCGCAGGTGTAGAGCTATGGATTATTTTGAAGTTGGCAAAATAGTTAATACTGTGGGTGTTAAAGGGGAGATTAAAGTCTTCCCAACCACCGATGATATGCGGCGTTTTGACCTTTTGGATGAAATTACCATTGAATGGCCCGACGGGCGGCGCGAAACCCGACCCGTGGAGAAAGTGCGCTATCATCGGAATTTGGTGATGTTGCGGCTGAATGGCGTGAATGACGCGGAGGCGGCGGCCAAATTCAAGGGAAGCACCATTGTGGTGAGCAGGGAGCAGGCCTTGCCTTTGGGCGAAGGCGAGTTTTATGTACCCGATTTAATTGGCATGGCCGTTATTAGCGACGAAGGGCGCGAATTGGGCGTTTTGAGCGATGTTTTGATGACGGGGGCCAATGATGTTTATGTTGTGAAACAACCGGGTGTTAAAGAAATTTTGATACCTGCGATTGAACAATGTATACTAAATGTTGACCTTGAAAACAAGACAATGACGGTGCATTTGCTTGAGGGGCTTCTATGATGAAATTCCACGTTTTAACGCTGTTTCCCGAGGTTTTTGAGAGCCTGAACCACTCCATGATTAAGCGCGGAATTGAGGCCGGGCATATCGCTATAAACCCCGTAAATATCAGGGATTTTGCGCAGAATAATCGTCGGCAAACCGACGGTTATCCATATGGCGGCGGGGCGGGCATGATTATTAGCCCCGAGCCTATTTATTTGGCCTATAAAAGCCTGGATTTAAGCCATTCGCGGCTGGTTTATTTGACACCGACGGGGCGGGTTTTTAATCAAGACATGGCTGCGGAATTGGCGCAGGAGGCCGATTTAATCCTGCTTTGCGGGCATTATGAGGGTGTTGACCAGCGTATTATCGACGAAATTGTTACCGACGAAATTTCGCTTGGGGATTTTGTGCTGACAGGCGGCGAAATTGCCGCAATTGCGGTGATTGATGCGGTTGCGCGGCTTGTTCCCGGGGTGCTTAAGCCCGAATCCTTGGCGCAGGAATCTTTTAGTCAAGGGATTTTAGAGTACCCGCAGTACACTCGACCGCCGGAATTTTTGGGGCGCAAGGTGCCGGAAGTGCTGCTTTCCGGGCATCATGGCGAAATCGAAAAATGGCGGAGGGAGCAGGCATTAGAGGCCACGCGGCGGAAGCGTCCGGATTTATTGAGGTAAAATATGGAAAAGCGCGTAATATTTGGAATTATTGCTTTTGCCTCACTCGCACTTTTGGCATATTTTGTAATTAGACCCAGAAATGCCGATTTAGTCGAGGTTTTTGCCTTTGATGCCATTATTTCCGAACACGATATTTTCATAATTTATTTTGATGAAGAGCCGATTGTCAAAAGTTTCCTGTGGGATATTCCAATTTTTGGCTTTCGTGGAGAGCCTGTCGAAATGCGCGATTTGGACGCGGGAACGCATGTGGAAGTCGTCTATTTGGCGGAAAATTTGGATGCACACGCCCCGATTTTCAGCCATCCCGATTGGCTGCAAATTGTTGAGCCGCGGGCGGAAATGTGCCATATTTGGGATTGGGAGCGGCCTATTGCCTATTTGGCATATGTGAGCCGTGGGCGCGAAATGCGATTATACCACGCTTTTGGGCATATGGCTTCGCTAAGGACGGCTTTGCTTCCGTATGCATGGCAAGATTTTCCTATACAAGATATATATGGGAATCTTATCGGCGCGGATGAAATTCCACATGGCGCATTTGCGGAAATTATTTACACGGGGCGCGGAATTTTGCCCGACCCGCCCTATCTTTTGGGAGTTATTTCGTTGCAAATGAGGGAAATTCCATGGCAAAGCGAGTGGCGGCAACAACTATTGGTTGCAAAGTAAATGTATACGACACGCAGGTTTTGATGGCTGAATTTGAGCGGCAGGGCCATATTATCGCAGATTTTCGGGATGAAGCCGATATTTATATTATCAATACTTGTTGTGTAACAAATTTAGCCGACAAAAAGTCGCGGCAGATGGTTGGGCGCGCGCGCCAGCGCAGCCCGCAGGCCATCGTTGTTGCTATGGGCTGTGCAGGCCAGGCAAACCCGCTGAAATACAGGGATTTGGGCGTTGACATCGTTGTCGGAACCACTAATCGTGGCGAAATTCTCAAACATATAGCTAACTTTAAAGGCGAACCAATTGTTGCAATTAGCGAAAAGATTCTGAGCGAAAAATCCTATGAAGATGCAGCAACGACAGCCGCCTTTGGGCGAACCCGCGCCTATTTGAAGATACAGGAAGGCTGCAATAATTTCTGTACCTATTGTATTATTCCCCATGTGCGCGGCCCCTCTCGTTCCCGCGATTTCGAGGATTCGCTGGCGCAGGCCGAGGCCTTTGCCGCCGCGGGCTATAAAGAAATTGTTGTGGCGGGTATTCATGTGGCCTCTTATGGGAAAGATTTGAAGGAGTGGGATTTAGTGGATTTGTTGGCGGAAATCGCCAAAATTCCCGAAATTGCGCGGCTTCGGCTTAGTTCAATTGAACCCATGGCAATTAACGACAAATTTTGCGATTTCATGGCGCAAACCCCCAAATTCTGCGAACATCTGCACCTTTCCCTGCAGTCCGGCAGCGATTCCGTGCTAAAAAATATGCGGCGAAAATATGACACAAAGTTGTATGAGCAGGCCGTGGGGCAAATTCGCAAAATTTCGCCGCAGGCAAATATCACAACCGACCTAATCGCCGGTTTTCCGGGCGAAACCGAGGATGACCACAGGCAGACCCTTGAATTCGTGCGAAGCCTAAAGCTAACCAAATTGCATGTATTTCCCTTTGCGGCCAAAGCGGGCACAATCGCCGCCGAACTGCAAAATCAGCTTCCAAAGGCTGTTAAAACCCGGCGCGTCAAGGAATTATTGGCCTTGAGTGCCGAGCTGGAAAAGGAATATTATGCCAAATTCTTGTGGCAGATAATGCCCGTGCTGGTTGAAAAAAAGACCGCAAATGGGCGTTATTCGGGCAAAACCACGAATTATATCCCGGTTGAATTTGAGACCGAGGGCGACGATTTACTTAACGAAATTGTGGGCATAAAAATGTCGAATTTGCTCGAAAGTAAACTAATCATCGTCGGAAAATTAACACAATAAGAATTATGTTGCAAAAATTTCCGAAATATATTATAATCAAAAATATCACGCCGCATCGGAGGTATTTATGGTTTCAAGCAATCACTATCAAACCCAGAAAATCAGCTTTATCGGCAAGGAAAACAAAAATATGGTCTATGATATTTTGGACAAAGTTTATCGCGCTTTGGACGAAAAAGGCTATGACCCCGTAATTCAAATCGTTGGGTATATCCTTTCGGGCGACCCGACCTATATTACGGCGCACAACAACGCGCGCAGCCTCATTGGGCGGCTGGAGCGCGATGAGATGCTGGAGGAGATTTTGTATTCTTATTTGAGGAATGCGCGATAATGCGGGTTTTGGGCTTAGATTACGGCGATAGGCGCATCGGGGTGGCGTTGTCGGACGCGCTTGGATGGACGGCGGGCGGCCTTTTGACGCTTGCGCGCAAGAATCCGATTGACCATAGGGCCTGCATTGAGGCGATTGGCAGAATTATTGAAGAATATACCATAAGTATTATTGTGCTGGGCTATCCGCGCAATATGGACGGCAGTGAGGGCGAGAATTGCCGCAAAGTCAAGGCTTTTGCGGCCAAGCTTGCGAAGGCTCATCCGACGATACAAATAGAATTTTTTGATGAGCGACTTAGCAGCAGTAGGGCTTTGCAAATTTTTCACGAGCAAGGAATAAATGCGAAAAAACGGGGGCAGGGGAGTTTGGACAAAATGGCGGCGCAGGTGATTCTGCAGGGCTTTTTGGACTCTCGTTCGGCCTCAAAAAACATAGATAAGGAGAAAAAAACAATGACTGAAAAAAATGAACATTTCGGAGAAACAATTTTCGACATGGATGATGTTGAGATGGAGGCCCTTGTGGTTACCGACGACGAGGGCAATGAGCTGGAGTATATTATTATCGACGAATTCGAGCATGGCGGCATGAATTATTTAGTGATGGTGAAGGCCGACGAAGTCGAGAATGACGAGGTTGAGGCCGCGATTTTTAAGCAAATGGCCTCCGGCGAGGAAGAATATGTATTTGAGGAAATTAACGAGGACGAATATGCCAATCTTGAGGAAATGTTGAAAGCTCGCTTGGAAGATTTTGGCATAGACCTCGAATAGGCCGTCATAACGAGGTTTTAGCGCAGGCGAGCTGCGCTGTTATTTGCATGAAAAAATGAAAGGAGAATATTTTTGGCTTCAAAAAAGAATAAACTAAAAGTTGTTGCTTTGGGCGGACTTAACGAAATAGGCAAGAATATCACGGTTTTTGAATATGGGCAGGACATTTTGGTTGTGGATTCGGGCATTGCCTTTCCGACAGACGACATGTTGGGCATTGATTTGGTGATTCCGGACTTCACTTATTTGATTCAAAATAAACAAAGAGTTAGGGGAATTGTGTTAACTCACGGTCATGAAGACCATATCGGCTCCCTGCCTTATTTATTGCGCGAAATTAACGCCCCGATTTACGCCACGCGCCTGACTTTGGGGCTTTTGGAAATCAAATTTAAAGAGCATAAGCTGAATAATGTTATTACGCATTGCATGAAGTCGGGCGAGGTGGCCAAAATTGGGTGTTTTAGGGTGGAATTTATCGCTGTTACCCACTCAATTGCCGATTCTGTCGGGCTTTGCATCAAGGCGCCAAATTGCACGGTTGTGCATACGGGCGACTTTAAAATCGACCACACGCCCGTCAGCGGCGAGCATATCGACCTTCGGCGCTTTGCGGAATTGGGGCGCGAGGGCGTGGATTTGCTATTATGCGACTCCACGAATGTAGAGGTTCCCGGCTATACTATGAGTGAAAAATATGTGGGGGTAATTTTTGAGCGAATCTTCGACAAATACCCCGATAATCGCATTATGGTGGCGACTTTTTCGTCGAATATTCATAGAATTCAGCAGGTGATTAATTCGGCTGTGCGGCATTATCGCAAGGTTGCCGTGGTCGGTCGTTCTATGGCAAATACTGTTAAAGTTGCCCAAGAATTGGGTTATCTTACTGTTCCTTCCAAAATTTTGATTGAACCCTCGCAAATCAACAATTACGAGGACAAACAAATTACAATTATTACCACGGGCAGCCAGGGCGAGCCCATGAGCGCGCTCTCGCGCATGTCCATGTCCGACCACAAGCAAGTCGGCATAAAGCCCGGAGATGTCGTGGTTATTTCGGCTTCGTCCATTCCCGGCAATGAGCGCGCCGTGTCGAAAGTTGTCGACGAGCTGTTCAAAAAGGGCGCGCGCGTTCTGCATGACGGGCTTGAAGATGTGCATGTTTCCGGCCACGCCAAGCGCGAGGAATTGAAAATTATGCATGCGCTGATTCAGCCAAAATATTTTGTTCCTGTGCACGGAGAGTATCGTCATTTGAAGATGCATAAGGAATTGGCCGTTGAAATGGGCGTTCCTAAGGAGAATTGCTTCGTGCTGAATATTGGCGAGGTGTTGGAAATTAGCGCGGCCGGCGCGAAAATGAATGGAAATGTGCCGTCGGGCAAGGTTTTTGTTGATGGATTGGGCGTTGGCGACGTGGGCAATATTGTTCTTCGCGACAGAAAGCATCTGTCGCAAGATGGACTGATAGTTGTGGTAGTTACCTATGAGGGCGCAACGCGGGAGCTTAAGGCGGGCCCTGACATTATTTCCCGTGGCTTCGTCTATGTTCGCGAAAGCGAAACTTTGATTGAAGAGGCGCGCGAGATTGTGAAAAAAACATTTTATAAGTGGCAAGAGGGGCGAAAAGGCTGTGATTGGGGCAATATCAAGAATGATATTAAGGATGAATTGCGGCATTATATGTGGCATAAAACCAAGCGCAGTCCTATGATTTTGCCCGTAATTATCGAAGTTTAGCGGGGTGAGCGCATGTGGCGAAGGGTTATAAATGTAAGTAATTACCTTTTTGGCGGGCTTTTTAATATCGGCCTGGCATTGGGCCTTATTGCTGTGGCCGTTTTCGTTACAAATTGGGCATTTGACCAAGGAATGACAGTTTTTTCCACGGACGATATTGCCCGCGAACCCGTGCAGGTTATTGTCGAAATTCCTGAAGATGCAGGGCCTGCGGATGTTGCGAGAATTCTTGAGGAGCATGAGCTGATTAGCTCGGCCTTCCTATTCCGCTTGGAATCAATGTTTAACGGCTCTGCAAACCACTTTTTGCACGGAACTTTTGAGCTGAACACGGGCATGTCCTCGTCGGATTTGATGTTTGCGCTTAACAGCCCGGAATTTTTGGCGCAGGAGGAAGAGGGGCGCGTTGTGCTGATTGAGGGGTTGACGAATCGTCAAATTGCCGATGTTGCCGCCACTTTGGGGTATTTTAGTGCCGCCGAATTTTTATATTCGGTAGAGAATGAATTCTTCGCTCATAGTTTTTTGGCGGAGATTGCAGAGCGTCCGAATCGGCTGGAAGGCTTTTTATTTCCGGATACTTACAATTTGCCCGCAAATCCAAGCCCGCGAGACTTAATTGTGCGCCAACTCGACCGCTTTGCGGATATTTATGACCAGCATAT
The DNA here is from genome assembly GCA_031277225.1 of Clostridiales bacterium. Classification (GTDB taxonomy): domain Bacteria; phylum Bacillota; class Clostridia; order Lachnospirales; family WRAX01; genus JAITMQ01. The sequence goes on from JAITMQ010000159.1 coordinate 12,933, forward strand.
GGCGGGGCGCGTGGCCGATTTATACGGGATTTTGGGCTGGCAACCGACTTTGGAGCAGGTTGTGATTGTGGCGTCGATTATTGAGGTGGAGGCCGTGATTGCGGCGGAAAGGCCGATTGTGGCCGCCGTAATTTACAATCGTTTGGCGGCGAATATGCCGCTGGAAATGATTACCACAGTGGTTTATGCCACGAATCGGCGCGCGGATTTGCTGACTACGGCGGATTTTCAAATAAACTCTCCGTATAATACTTTTGGGCGAACGGGTCTGCCTGTAGGAGCCATTTCAAACCCCGGATTATCGGCACTTGAGGCGGCTTTAAGCCCTGCAAATGTTAACTATTTGTTTATGTTAAAATTGGCGGACGAACCCGTTGGCCACCTGTTTTTTGAAACAGCCGGCGAATTTAACGAGGCGCGAGCCGCCATTGGTGGCGAATGATGGCTGAATTGGCGCAATTCCTGGACGGCCTAAGGCGGGATTTGCCCGGCAATTTGGCGGAATTTCACAGGCGAACCGTGGACGCGGGCTTGCCCGTAATTTCGCGGGATGTGGCGGATTTTTTGTCGCTTCTGCTAACGCTTAGGCGGCCGCAGAATGTGCTGGAAATTGGGTGTGGAGTGGGATTTTCGGCGGCATTATTCGCTGAATTCACAACTGAAAGTAGCAAAATTACGACGATTGACCGTTACGAATTTATGACTTCGCGCGCCAAAAGCAATTTCGAGAAATTAGGCTTAAGTGCGAAAATTCGACTAATTGAAGATGATGCGGCAAATGCGCTTCCCGCTTTGGTTAAGACTGACGCAAAATTCGACTTTATTTTCATGGACTGCGGCAAGGGGCAATATTTGCGGTTTTGGCCGCATATTTCGCGGCTTTTGGGGGCAGGCGGACTGTTTTGCGCTGACGATATTTTCCAAGGCGGCAATATTGCGCGGGCGGCGGCGGATGTGCCGCGACGGCATCGCACGACGCACCGAAATTTGCGCGAATTTTTGCATATGGTTATGGCCGACAAAGCCCTAAAATCGGTGATTTTACCGATTGGGGACGGACTTTTAGTGTCGCTTAAGGAGGATACAATTGGACAAGATTGAGCTTTTGGCGCCTGCGGGCGATTTTGAGCGGCTGAAAGTGGCCATTGCCTTTGGCGCGGACGCGGTATATTTGGGCGGGACAAGCTTTGGACTGCGGGCGAAGGCCAAAAATTTTGATATGGAGCAGATGCGCGAAGCCGTGGAATATGCGCATTTTCGGGGCGTAAAGGTCTTTGTTACGGCCAATGTTTTTGCGCGCAACGAGGATTTTGCCGAAATGGGCGAATATTTTCGGCAGCTTGCGGCCATGGGCGTGGACGCACTGATTATTTCCGACCCCGGGGTTTTTGCGACTGCGCGGCGGTTTGTGCCCGACATGGAAATTCATATTAGTACTCAGGCTAACAATACAAACTACAACTCTGCGTTGTTTTGGGCAAATTTGGGGGCGGCGCGGGTCGTACTGGCGCGGGAGCTGAGTATTATCGAAATTTGCGATATTTACCAAAAAGTGGAAGGAAAAATACTTTTAGAAGCATTTGTACATGGGTCTATGTGTATTGCTTATTCGGGAAGATGCCTACTTTCCGCCTATTTTGCGCATCGCGATTCCAATCGCGGGCATTGCGCGCATGTTTGTCGCTATCGCTTTGCGCTGGGCGAGGAGCGCCGCACGGGCGAATTTTTCCCGATTCAAGAGGACGAAAATGGCGCGTTTATCCTAAATTCCAAGGATTTGTGCATGATTGAACATATACCCGAGCTGGTGAATTCCGGCCTGGCCTCCCTAAAAATCGAGGGGCGCATGAAAACGCCGCATTATGTGGCCACGGTCGTGAAAGCCTATCGCGAGGCCATCGACGATTTTTATGCCGAACCGGCGCGCTATGAGGCCAAAAAAGCCCGATATTTGGCGGAATTGCTCAAGTCGTCCAATCGGGAATTTTCCACGGGATTTTATTTCGGCAATCCGGGCGAGGGCGGCCAAATTTATCATGGCGACGGCTATGTGAAAACTTACGACTTTTTGGGCATTGTGCGGGATTTTGACGCGGCTTCGGGCATGGCGACTTTGGAGCAGCGCAGCAAATTTGCGCAGGGCGACAAGGTGGAGTTTTTGCGGGCGGGCAGGGCGAACTTTTCCCAGGAAATAAAGCTTTTGACGGATGCAGACGGCAATATCGTGAATTCCGCGCCCCATGCCCAACAAATCCTAAAAATCAAGGTGGACGAGCCTGTTTCACCATTCGACATTTTGAGAGGGGAAGTTAAAACTGGAAATTCTAGGAATCGGGACGGATATTGTGGAGATTGAGCGCATCAAGAAAAGCCTACAAAATAGGCGTTTTTTGGCGATTTGTTTTACGGAGGCCGAAATTGAATATTGCAGGGTGAAGGGCGCGGCGAGTTTTGCGGGCTATTTTGCGGCCAAGGAAAGCGTCGCAAAGGCCTTGGGAAGCGGCTTTCGCGGCTTTTATCCGCGCGAGATTGAAATTTGCCGCGACGATGCGGGGCGGCCTTTTGTTAAACTCTCCGCTAAAATTTCCGTAGCGATGAATAGTAGCATTTTAATCAGCATTTCCCATGAAAAGAGCTTTGCGACGGCCATGGCAATTATTTTGGGGTGATTTTATGGAAAAAAATAACAATCGTACACCGGCGCGAAGGCCGCAAAAACGCCCTCCCAAGCGCAAAACCGGGACAAATCTGTTTTTTGCCGCTGTTTTTGTGCTACTGGGAATCTATGTGGTCGGATATATTTACAACCATGTGTTGCGCGACGATGTCGACCAAGTGCGCATTGAGGCCGCCTATATGGACATTGCCGCGAGTTTTGCGGGCGTGATTATTCGCGACGAGGTGGTCGAATTTGCTACTCGTAGTGGAGAAATTGTCTTCCATGTTGAGCAGCATACGCGCGTTCGGCGCGGCCATGCCGTGGCGAGTATTCGCGATTCTGTGGCCGCGAGCTATCTCAACGACCTTGCGAATATCGAGCAAGAAGCGATTTTGCGCGCACAGGCGGGCTCGGTTGCGAATCAGGGCGAAATTAACCTGCACAATAGCCAAATTTTGGCAATCCTCAATTCGGCTGAATTTGGCGAAAATGCCGATATTTCCGCCTTGCAGGAGTTGGGCGCAAGGATTGGCAATGAAATTGCGCGGCGCAATGAGCTATATTTTGCGGGCGATTTTGAGCTGGCGGGCCAGCGCGCGACCGCTGTCGCCAATTTTAGCGGCGCATCTGTTAATATTTCGGCACAAACTCCGGGTATAGTTTCGATTTATATGGACGGCCTCGAAGAGGTCTTAACCCCCGCAAATCTAACGAATATCCCGATTTCTACAATTCAAGGCAATAGGCAAAATTTTGCGGCCGAGCGGAATATTTTTCAAGGCGACGGGGCTTTTCGCATAATTCGCACAAACGATTGGTATATAGCCGCGCATATACCGCGAGTTTATGCGCAAAATTGGACAACACAGACAAATATTACAATTTTTGTTAATCAGCCCGACGGAATTTTGCCGCTTAATGTCGAAGTTTATCGACTTGTCGACCAAGGTTTGGACTTTTATGCCGTCTTTAGAACAAATTTTGAAACTCTGCGTTTTATTGACCAGCGAAATATTTCCTTCCAGCTTCGCCAAAATCCCGCGCAGGGCCTGCGTCTGCCGCGCTCGGCCATTGTTGAGCGCAGCATTTTCCCCATTCCGCTGGACTTTGCGCGGGATGAGTATGAGATGATGGTGGCTGTGCTGGATTCGGGGCGCACCGTGCCGATTTCCGGTTGGATTAGCAATGAGGGCAATGAATTTTATGTGCTGGCGGATGGCTCAAATCTGCGGGTTGGCGACATCATTGTCAGCGGGGACGAAAATTTCACAATTGAATTTATTGAAGTTGTACAAGGAGTATTTGTGTCGAATCGCGGACATGCACTTTTTAGGCAAATTTATTTACCGCAAAATTTTCATGCGGATGCCGACTATATAGTTTTAGACCCCGAGGAAAATCCCCATATTCGGCTGTTTGACTGGATTGTGAGGGATGGTGGCAATGTCGAGAATCGTTTGTTGCTTAACTAATTGTTGATATTTTAAATTAAATTGCCGAGAAAAATTTTAAAAGTTTTCCCCAAATTTACAAAATTAGTGTTGACAACTGAGGTGAATTTGTGGATAATAAGAGTAGGCCGATTGAGGGGGAATCTTTCAGAAGATGCCAAAATCTGCCAAGGCACACTAATGAGGAGGATTTTATGAAATTAATGGAAAGAATTAAAAGTTTTATTTTTAACCCGGCCGACGACGAATACGAGGAATACGAGGAAATCGTTGATGACGGATACGATTATGGCGAAGCAAACAGCGATATTCCGCGCATTGGCGACCATCGCGCAAGGCGCAGTGCCGGCATTGTGAACAGGGGCCACGACACAATTGCAATTACCTCGAAAAAACCCTTTAAATCCGAGCATGAGCTTATGCCCCTGCCCGCCAGCAATATCGTTTTTTCCGAGCCGAAAAATGTCGACGAAGCGTCCGGAATTTGCGATTTGATTAAGCAGGGCAAGACCGTCGTCGTTAAAATGGAAGATGTAAAAGTTGCGGATGGCCAGCGGATTATGGACTTTTTGGGCGGTGCTGCGTATTATGCCGACGGTTCGGTGCACCAGGTTGTCAGCAATCGCGTCTATATCGTTGCGCCCAAGGGCATGGAAGTTACGGAGCACCATAAGGAGCAACTTCGGGCGCATGGCGTGGCAACGGGCGGCCTTAGGCTATTTGGCGGCAGATAATTTTATTGGGGTGATGCTGTGAATATAGCAATTGCGACGGCCGTTCAATGGTTTGGGCAAATTTTGTTTTGGCTGATGTTTGCCAGGGCGATAATGTCATGGATTCCCAGCCTTAGAGAGAGCTTTATTTCAAATTTTTTGGCCGCAGTAACCGAGCCTTTTATTTCGCCTGTGCGTAAACTTGTGGCGAAATCGCCTTTAAGTGGCGGCGTGCTCGACTTTTCCTTCTTAATCACTATGATTTTACTACAATTAGTCGTCATTCCTCTCTTAACAAGGCTGGCCTTGATGTTGCCAATTTAATGGAAAATTATGGAGTGGGGGAGGTCGCAACCGACCTCCCAACTTGTGGTTGAAGGAGCAGATTATGCAGAGAATCGGCATTATGGGCGGAAGTTTTGACCCCATACATTTTGGGCATTTGTGGGCGGCGCAGCAGGTGCTGGAAAGCCATTATTTGGATATGGTGATTTTTATGCCGGCGGGACGGCCTGTTTTGAAGCTTGACAGAGAGCTTGCGCCCCCCGAAGACCGCTATAATATGTGCGTTTTGGCCTGTTCGGGCAATGAGAATTTTTTTGTCAGCCGCATCGAAATTGACCGCAGGGACGTAACATATACTATTGATACCATGAAAGAACTGCACAAACAGTATCCCGAGGCGGAGTTTTTCTTTATTTTGGGAAGTGATGCCATGGCAAGTTTCCCGAAATGGCGGGATTCTGCGCAGATTTTGGAATTGTGCAGCCTTGTGGAGATTTCGCGGTCAAAGCTGGATATTTCTTCCACGGAGATTCGCGGGAAATTGGCCTTTGGCAAGTCGGTCAACTATTTGCTGCCGGATTTGGTTGTGCGATATATTGATAAACTCGGGCTTTACTGCCATTTGCCCTCGCGACTTCGCAAGGAATTGAGCCGCCCGCGTTTTTTACATTCTTTGGCGGTTATGGATGAAGCTGTCAAACTTGGCGAGCATTATGAGCTGAGCGGCGAAATGCTTGAAAAGGTGCGGATTGCAGGGCTTTTGCACGATTGCGCCAAAAATCTCTGTGATGAACTGTCCTTTGAGGAAATGGCGAAAATATGCGATTTAGACGAGTTTTTCCGAGGCGCGCCTGCCTTGGCGCATTGTTATGTCGGGGCAGAGCTGGCTAAGGAAGATTATGGAATTGACGACCCCGAAATTTTAAGCGCGATTTCTGCCCATACTTTTGGCGATGTCAATATGTCGCAACTCGATAAAATCGTGTATTTGGCGGACTTTATCGAGCCTACGCGCCCGCCCGACCCTGCGCGCGAGGCGGCGCGCGCGCTGGCCTATGAAAACCTTGACAAAGCCATGATTTATGTGCTAAACTTAAGCATAGAGCGGAATTTGGCGCTTGGTCGGGCGGTTTATAAAAAAAGTTTCGAAGCTAAAGAATATTTGGAGGAAAAATATGGAAAACACAGCAAGCCTTAACAAAGAAGAAATTTTTGAGGCCGTGAAAGTGGCCTATAATGCGGTTGCGGACAAAATGGGCGAGGATATTTTGGTGCTGGACATCTCCGGCGTGTCGATTATTTCGGACTATTTTATCATTGCCAGCGCGAATAATGCCAATCAGCTCAAGGCGATTGCGGAGCATGTTGAGGAAAAATTAGCGATGAATAGTATTTTTATTCGGCATGTGGAAGGGGTGCAGACGGCGCGCTGGATATTAATGGATTTTGGCTATATTATCGTGCATCTGTTCTGCAAAGAAGAGCGGGAATATTACCGCTTGGAGAAGCTTTGGGGCGATGCGCGGCATATTTTGCATGACGAATTGTTATGATTTTTAAAGGGGGTTTTTGTATGGTTGACAAAAAAGTAGGGAATTTAAGGGTGCTGATTGTTGAGGATTATGACGCGCTTAGCGAGGCGGCGGCGGGCATTATTGCCAAGCAAATCTTTGAAAAACCGGACTCCGTGCTGGGTTTGGCAACAGGCAGTACACCTGTTGGAGCGTATCAAAAGTTGGTTGAGCTTTATAAGGACGACGACTTGGATTTTTCGCAAGTTATGGCCTTTAATTTGGACGAATATTTTCCGATTGCAAAGGAAAATGAGCAGAGTTATGACTACTTTATGAAGCAAAATTTATTTGACCATGTGAATGTTGACCCTGCGAAAATCCATATTCCAAGCGGGGAGGCGGCGGATGCCAAGGCCGAGTGCGCGCTTTATGAGGAAACTATTTGTAAGTCGGGTGGAATAGACTTGCAGTTGCTTGGGCTGGGGCTGAATGGCCATATCGGCTTTAACGAACCCGACAGCCATTTCCCAAAAACTACACAATTTGTAGAGTTGGCGCAGTCGACAATTGACGCGAATAAGCGTTTTTTCGATGACGAGAGCGAGGTGCCGCGACATGCCATAACCATGGGCATTGGCACGATTTTTAATGCTCGTAGTATACTTTTATTGATTAGCGGAGAGAAGAAGGCCGAAATCGCAAAGGCCGTAATTTCGGGGAAAATTGACCCGCAGGTGCCCGGTTCGATTTTGCAATTGCATGGCGATGTAACCGTGATTTTGGATGAGGCGGCTGGAAAATATTTACTTTAGAGGGGACGCGATGTCGAAAAAGAGCAGAAAATATGACAATGAAAGCATTACGCAGCTAAAGGGAGCGGCGCGGGTGCGGCTTCGCCCGTCGGTGATTTTTGGTTCGGATGGGCTGGAAGGCTGTCAACACGCGGTTTTCGAGATTATCTCAAATTCGATTGACGAGGCGCGAGAGGGCTTTGGCGACCGTATTGAGATTATTTTGCATACTGACGGTAGCATTACGAATCGGGATTTTGGGCGGGGAATTCCCGTTGATTTCAATGCAAATGAGCAAAAATACAACTGGGAGTTAGTGTTTTGTGAGCTATATGCCGGCGGGAAGTATAATAATAATGACAGCGAGAATTATCAGTTTAGCCTGGGGCTAAACGGCCTTGGGCTGTGTTCGACACAATATGCGTCGCGCTTCATGGACGTAACAATTTATCGCGACGGATTTAGATACTCTTTGTATTTTGAGCGTGGCGAGAATGTGGGCGGTCTTAAGAAAGAGGCTGCGCCGCAAAATCCTACAGGGACAACGATTCGCTGGCTTCCCGACGACGAAGTGTTTAAGGAAATTAATATACCTTTAGTCTATTTTCAAGACTTGCTTAAGAAGCAGGCAATTGTGAATCCGCATGTAACCTTTGTTCTGACGGACGAGGCGAGCGGCGAGGTCTTCATTTATCGCTATGAATCGGGGATTGTGGGCTATATTGCGGAACTGACAGGCGGCAAAGGTTTCATACCCACGGTATTTTTTGAGCATGAAACGCGCGGGCGCGACCGCGTGGATTTGCCGGAATATCGCCTAAAATTCGCTGTGGCATTTTGTTTTGACAATGCGAATAGCCTCTGCGAATATTTTCACAATTCCAGCTTTTTGGAATATGGCGGTTCGCCCGAAAGGGCGGTGCGCTCGGCTTTTGTTGCTGCTATTGATGGCTATATAAAAACAAACAATGGGTATAAAAAGGACGAAAAGAAAATTACTTTTTCGGATGTCGAAGACTCGCTTGTGCTGATTTCATCGTCTTTTTCGACGGTAACCTCTTATGAGAACCAAACAAAAAAGGCCATAAATAATAAATTCATTCAAGAGGCCATGACTGAATTTTTGAAAAAGCAACTTTCTGTCTATTTTGTGGAAAATAAGGCCGAGGCGGACAAGATTGTAGCGCAGGTTCTTGTGAATAAGCGTAGCCGCGAAAGTGCCGAAAAGACGCGTCTTTCCATTAAAAAGAAGCTGACGGGGGCATTGGACTTTACAAATCGTGCAGAAAAATTTGTGAATTGCCGCACGCGGGATATAAGCCGCCGCGAACTTTATATTGTTGAGGGCGATTCGGCGTTGGGAGCCTGCAAACTTGGCCGCGATGCCGAATTTCAGGCCATTATGCCCGTTCGCGGCAAAATTTTAAATTGCCTCAAGGCGGACTATGCCAAAATTTTCGCAAATGATATAATCGTTGATTTAATCAGGGTTTTGGGCTGTGGTGTCGAGGTGGATTCCAAGCATAATCGCGATTTAAGCTCGTTTGACATGGACAAGCTGGCCTGGAGCAAGGTTATTATTTGCACCGACGCCGATGTCGACGGCTTCCAAATTCGCACGCTGATTCTAACCATGCTCTATCGCCTTACACCCCGCCTAATCACCGAAAAAAAGGTGTTTATCGCCGAATCGCCGCTATATGAAATTACAACGGGTAAAGAAATTTTATTTGCCTATTCTGATGCGGAAAAAAATGCCATTTTAAAGAAAATTCGCGGAAAATACCAGATTCAGCGGTCGAAAGGCCTTGGTGAGAATGAGCCCGAAATGATGTGGCAAACCACCATGAATCCCGCCACGCGCAAGCTTGTGCAGGTTCTGCCCGAGGAAATTCACCAAACCCGCCATATGTTCGAGGTGCTTTTGGGCGATAATATCAAGGGGCGCAAGCAATTTATTGAAGAACATGGGCATCGGTATCTTGAGCTTTTGGATGTGGTGTAGCCGGAGCATCAAAGGAGGGTTGATTTTTCGGCCTTTTTTTGCTTGCGGTGGATTAGGACTAGGGTTGTTATTGAGGCTAGGATTATTAGGATGCTGATGAATTGCGAGGTTGAGAGGCCCAGGACGAAGCCGCGGGCGGCGTCGCCTCTTAGGAATTCTAGGGCGAAGCGGATTGTGGCGTAGGAGAGGCCGTAGATGGCGAGCAGAACCAGCGGATTTCTGGGCTTTTTGGAATAGAGCCAGAGGGCGGCGAAGATTAGGAAATTGGCGGCGGCCTCGATGAGCTGGACGGGCAGAAGCGGGATATTATTGGGGGCTGAGGGGGCGTTTGTGAAGGCGATTCCGAGGGTTTCGTGGGGGATTCCATAGCAGCAGCCCGCCAGAAAGCAGCCAATTCTCATTATGCCATGCGCCAGCGGCAGGACGGGCACTAAAAGCCCCAAAATCGTTGGAATATCGCGTTTTATGACCTTGGAATAAATTGGCAGGGCGATAAGTGCGCCAAAAAGGCCGCCATAGAAGACCATGCCGCCAAAAACCCTTGACAAAAAGTGAAGCGGGGCATCCCAAAAAAGCGCGCGATTTTCCCAAATTATCGGCATTTGGACGATGGCGAACATCAGCGAGCCGCCCACGACAAGGCCCACGCCGAGGATGAGCACGCCTAGGGCCATGTCCATAAAGACAAGACCCTGTTTTTTGGCGCGCAAATGGGCGACGGCGGCGGCCGCAAAAAGGCCGACAACGCCCATTATTCCGTAAAGGGGCAGGCTTCGCCCGAAAAAGTCAAAAAATGGAAACATACTCTACAACCACATCCATGGGGCGACGGCGCAAGCGCACATGAAACAAGCGACAAATACAAGGCCGGTTAAAACCAGCGCGATTATTGAGCAAACCAAGCCTGCTGTGGCCATTCCGCTTGTATTGCCGCGCTTTCTTGCCGCTATCGCCAAGACTATGCCGACTATTGCGACGATGAAAGCCGGAAACATGGGAATAAACATGAAAAACAAGCTTAAAATGCCCAGCACCAAGGATGCTATGGCCAGACTATGTCCGGGCTGCGGCCCGACGGGCATTGGCGCGCCCGTTGGCGGAGAATCGTGTGGAAATTGATTCATAATTTACCTCCTAAAATTTTTTTGTATGTTAAAATTTACTACCACATCCATGTATGCATTGGCGCGGTGCAGAGGATGCAACCCAAGATGGCGCAGCCGAGAAAGCTGAGGGAAATGCCGATAATTGACAGCACCATGCCCGCCGTGGCGAATCCGCCGGTAAAACCTTCATCTCTTGCGCCTTTGGCCATAAAAATGCCGATTATGCCGAGAACCAAGCCAACGCCCGACATAACAATGCTTAAAATGCCTAAAACGAGTGCTGCCGTGGCCTTTCCTTGACCCGGCGGGGGCGAATGGTATCCATGCCCTCCTAAAGGTTCATAATTCATGCTAATAACCTCCTTTTATGTATAAAATTACCAAAACATTATTTCCGCACAGACAGCACAGCCGACACAGGCGACGAAAAGGCCCGAAAAAACGACGCCGACAATTGAAAGAACCAAGCCCGCCGTGGCTGTGCCGCCGACAAAGCCGTCCTTTCGCGCGCTTGTGGCCATGACGAGGCCTATGATTCCAAGAATGAGGCCAAAGCCCATGAAAACGATGCTTGTTATGCCTAAAACCAGGGCTGCCGTGGCCTTGCCGCTGCCGGGGCGCGGGCCGTGGCCGTGGCCATAGGGCATATGCGGCGGCGGTGAATATGGATAGTGGCTCATTTTATTCCTCCTCTTCAAAGATGCTGATGTCGCCGCAGCTGTAATGCGGTTTTTGGCTGATAAAATCGCCGCGGGCGGATAGATAAATCTCCGATTCATTTAAATCAAAGCCAAAACTAAAATTTTCCAGTATATTCATGCCGAGAACTTCGGAAACCTTGACCCCGTCGTCATGGGGCGTAGCCACAAGCACATCCTTAATGCGAAAGCCGCAAAATACGGCTTCGGGAATGACGCGCAGGTCGCAAACAAGCCCTTTTTCGCTAAAGCCTCTTATATTCAAGCCCCGCTCCTCAATTATTTTATAACCGCTTTCTTCGGCTTTTTCTTTATTTATTACGGTTATAAACGCCCCCGTGTCAACTATCAGCAAAAGCGTTTTGGCGGGTTTGCGGCTGCCGTCAACACTTACAAGTCTTGCGAAAATTTGACCGGAAGCCAGCCTAATCGAATCCCTGTGGGTGTAAATAGACTCAATCCTCATTAATCAACACCTCACGAAATCCCGTAATTGTATCTTTGTCGCTAAAGTAAATATCTGCCACTCTGCCGTCATATTTGTTATAAAATTCGTCATAGATGCCCGTTTCGCGCCCTTCAAGGACATTGTCGGCAACAACCGCAACAACGGCGGTATTAAACCAACTATATTTCGAGCCGTCCAAATCTACCAAATAGACCCATTTTCCTCTAAATTCTTCGGCGATTTCTTCAAAAGTCAATCGCCTGGGGTCGTTAAGGATTTGATACATCAAACCACCTCCGCTTCCGCTTCGAGTATAGCATATTTTCCCCCCAAAAGCAATAGCCTTGCGCTTATATATACGCAGGGATTTTTTAAAAGTTTGCGGAAAACAAAAAAGACTTTCACCATTACGACGAAAGCCTCTTTTTTGTTATGATTGCATAGGAAAGGGTGATTAGGGACAGTGCGCCGCCAACGCCCGTCAGCAGGGCGTATTCAAAGGGATAGCTTGCGAGGAATAGGCCAATTCCCAGCCAAAACCATATTGCCACCAGCGTCAACAGGCTGTATTTTGCCCCCAATTGCGCAGGAATTATGCCCATTTTTTTTGAGCGCGCAAGGTGAATAGTTACGCAAATTCCGATAAAAACCAGCAAAATCTGCACAAAAAGCAGGGGCACAATTGTTATGGCAAAGGCCATTCCTGCCCATAAATTCGCGATTAGGCGCAATTTATAGGCCGTGGTCAAGCCGCGCTTATTGTAATAATTGTCAAGATATGGGCCCAAAAACTTGCTACGCAGAAGCCAAGCCCGCATTTTCGGGCTTCCTGCGGTAAAAAGCATGGAGGCCAAAATCAAAAATGGGGTGGTTGGCAGAATTGGCAAAAATGCGCCAATTATTGCGACTACTACGAAGAAAGCCCCTAAAATATTGTAAATTACACGCTTCATTACTTAGCCCACACCTTTGAATGTGTCCTGCGCAAACGCTCGTCATGGTCGCGAATTTCGGCCAATTCCTTGACTTTTGCCAAATCAAGCTCCAAAGCCGCCGCCAGGCGCGTGCCATATTCCTCGTCGGCCATATAACAATGCGCCGCATGGCGATACTTAATATTGTCGGTTACGGGCGCAATATCACCGGCGGTATTGCTGATTAACGCGGCCTTTTTGTCCTCTGTCATCAAGCGATAGAGGTCGCCCGCCTGATAAAATACGTCGTCGCCTTCATAATAGCGGCTGTGATGGTCAATATCGCCATCGGCCTCAAAGGGCGGCTCGCTAAATTCGGGCTGGTCTTGCCAATTATCGAAGGAATTCGGGAAATAGCCCTTTGTTGAGCCATAATTTCCGTCAACGCGCATTACGCCATCCCTATGATAGGCATGAAATGGGCATTTTGCGGCGTTTACGGGAATTTGATGGTGATTTATTCCCAAACGATAGCGCGCGGCATCGCCATAGGCAAAAAGGCGGCCTTGCAGCAATTTGTCGGGCGAAACGCCGATTCCGGGCACAACCGTTGCGGGATTAAAGGCGGCCTGCTCTACATCGGCATGATAATTTTCGGGATTGCGATTCAGCTCAAAAATTCCCACGGGAATACGCGGATATTCCTTTTGGCTCCAGACTTTTGTGATGTCAAAAGGATTGTCCTTGTGGTTTTTGGCCTGTTCCTGCGTCATAATTTGCACTTCAAAAGTCCATTTCGGGAAGTCGCCGGCCTCGATTGCCTCATAGAGGTCGCGCTGGGCGGATTCGCGGTCTTTCGCCACAATTGCCGCCGCCTCCTCATTCGTAAGGTTGCGAATTCCTTGAAGTGTCTTAAAATGGAATTTAACCCAAAAACGCTCATTTTCGGCGTTCACAAATGAGTAGGTATGCGAGCCAAAGCCGTGCATATGGCGATAGCCATCGGGAATTCCGCGGTCTGACATAACAATTGTAATTTGATGCAAAGCCTCGGGCAACATGCTCCAAAAATCCCAATTATTCATGGGGTCGCGCATATTTGTGCGCGGGTCGCGCTTTACGGCGTGATTAAGGTCGGGGAAATGAATCGGGTCGCGAATGAAAAACACGGGGGTATTATTGCCCACCAAGTCCCAATTCCCCTCATTTGTGTAGAATTTTAGGGCAAAGCCGCGAATGTCGCGCTCGGCATCGGCGGCACCGCGCTCGCCCGCCACGGTCGAAAATCTAACGAAAATGTCGGTTTCTTTACCAATTTCCGAAAAAAGGTCGGCTTTGGTATATTTTGTAATGTCGTGCGTTACGGTGAATTTGCCGAATGCACCGCTGCCTTTAGCGTGCATACGCCTTTCCGGAATGACTTCCCTGTTAAAATGTGCCATTTTTTCCATAAACCAGGCATCCTGCACAACCAAAGAGCCGCGCGGGCCTGCTGTCATAACATCTTGATGATTCGGCACGGGTGCGCCGCTTTTAAAAGTCAATCTGTTTTCTTTCATCTCAACACCTCTCTAAATTTAACATTTATTGCAAATTCCGTTAAATACAATATCATGACTTTGAATTTCAAAGCCATATTTTCGGGAAGCCGCAAGCTCCATATCCCTTAAATAAGGGATTTCGACATCAAAAATTGACCCACATCCATTGCATTGAAAATGGTAATGTCGGTGATTTGCCCCGTCATATCTCTCCAAACCATCGGGCAACAAAATTCGCAAAACCAAGTCATTTTGCGCCAAAATTCGCAAATTTCTATAGACGGTGGTTTTGGAAATGGTTGGATATTCTTTTGAAACCTCAGCATAAAGCTCCTCGATAGTGGGATGATTGGCCATCTTCCGCAAACTATCGAGGATTATTTTACGCTGGATGGTATTACGCCGATTCGTCATAAAAACCCTACTTAATTGACATTTTAAACATCCACAGATGCTTTTCAAGTGTTGTAATTGTGCCGATAAACAGGTCAGCTGTGGACTCGTCGTCGGCATCTTGAGCGATGGCAATGCCCTTTTTAAGCTCGTCCACCAAAAGGCTGTAATCCTTGATTAATGTGTTGAAAATGTCCTTTGGCGCGACTTCGTTGCCCTCTTCGGAAATCATGGTTAAGGCCAGATATTCCTTCATTGTTGCGGCGGGCGCGCCGCCGATGGCAAGAAGCCTTTCGGCAAATTCGTCATAAAGCTCGGTAGCTTCGTCATAAAGCTCCTCGAATTTTGCGTGAAGAGGATAGAAAAGCTTGCCCTCGACAAACCAATGGAAACGATGCAACTTAATGTACAATACCGCCAAATCGGCAATCCGCACATTTAAAAAGTCCTTTAAAGCCATAATATTACCCCTTTCGTGTTTTGAAATTTTTTCCCAAAAGTTACTATAAAAACATTATATCCTAATTTTAAATCTATTGCAATAGCAAATTATAATTATTTTGTGAGGATTTTATGAAAAGCCTAAATTGCTGTGCGAGCTTAGCCGAACGAGATTCAAGACAGGGTGTTCGCGCTCATATTTCCTGTAAACCAAAAGCCAGTCCGGGTTCACATGACATTCTCTAAAGCCCCTCCAATTGCCCTTTAGGGCGTGGTCTTTATGTTTTTCCGGCAGGGGCTCGTCATTGGCAGCTTTTCAATGACTTCCAACAAAAGCTCTATATTTTTGCCCTGCCTTTTAGAATTTTTGTAGTCTTTTTTAAATTGACTTGTACGCTTAACCTCCCTTTTGGTTTCATTATTCATCATCATTTTCCAAATCCTCCATTAGCGCAGCCATGCTTCTAAAACCTTTGGATTTTGGATTGTTTTCAATTTCAATAGCCTCTTTTCGTGCCAGAATGGACAATTCATCCGAATGGGGGGCGGGCTTCGAAACAAAAAGGAAGCGTCCGGTGCGATTGGCTGTTTTAGGGCTTGATAATCCGGTCATAAATTCACCTCGTTAAAAGTTTTTTAATATTTTATCATAAATCAGTTTCGTTTGCAACTAAATAATTACCATAGGAGTGGCCAATTCCTTTCTTTCCGGGATATTTTGCGGTTTTAGGGCCAGCCAATAGAGTTCGGTGGCTTTTATTTCGTTTGTGGGGTGGATTTTGGCGGATTTTAAGTTTGTTATCACGGGCAGTGTCGATTTTTGCTGCAGGGCGGCTATTAACCACGATTTTTCACGCCGAAAGCCCAAAACACGGATATATTCCGGCTTGGCGACCTGCTCAAGATTCAAAATGGCGTGAAGAGCGGCGCGTTGCAGGGCTGTGTGCGTAATATTCTTAGATTTTGCGGCTCTAACCACTTCCGAAATCCTAAAATGGCCTTCAGCGGCCTTGCGTAGGGGCGACCGCCCTCGGTCGCCCGCGGCCAGCGCAAAATGGAAGAAATGGCTGAAATTATCGAGCTTATTAACCGCCCCCGCCTCAAATTCCGCCCGAAGCAAGTTCAGGCTATAATCAGGC
>JAITMQ010000176.1 GCA_031277225.1 Clostridiales bacterium
CAAGATACACCAAAAGATTCGCAATATCCGCCGGGCTTACGCCTGTTATTCGGCTTGCCCGGCCGATATTTTCGGGTTTGATGCTTTTGAGTTTTTGGCGCGCCTCCATGCGAAGATTGCCCACTTGGTCATAATCCAGCCCCTGCGGAATGGCCCGCTTTTCCAGCTTTTTAAATTGTTCCACGTGGAGCATTTGTTTCTTTATATAGCCCGCGTATTTTATGGAAATATTAACCTGCTCCGCCACATCCTCAGGCAGGGCGGGGCGATTCGGGTCTAATTCCGCCAAAATATCATAATTGAGTTCGGGGCGTTTAATCAGCTCGGCCAGCTTAAACCCGTCATTGATGGGCGTTGCGCCATGCTTGCGCAAAAGCTCATTCGCCGCTTCGCTCGGCGCAATAACCAATTTCTCCAAACGCTTAATTTCCGCATCAATCGCGGCCTGCTTCGCAAGCACTTTTTCATGCCGCTCCTCGCCAATTAAATAACCAAAACCACGCGGCGTCAACCGCAAATCCGCATTATCCTGCCGCAGAAGCAGGCGATATTCCGCCCGCGAAGTCATCATTCTATAAGGCTCATTCGTGCCCTTTGTAACCAAATCGTCGATAAGCACGCCAATATAGGCCTCGGAGCGGTCAATTACAAGCGGCGGCTTGTTAAGCAGCTTTGCCGCCGCATTAATCCCGGCGACAAGCCCCTGCGCGGCCGCCTCCTCATAGCCGCTTGTTCCATTAAATTGCCCCGCCGAATAAAGCCCCGAAAAGGCCTTAAATTCCAGGGTCGGCTTAAGTTGCGTCGCGTCGATACATTCATATTCAATTGCATAGCCAAAGCGCATGATTTGGCAATTCTCCAGCCCCGCCACCGAGCGATACATCTCAATTTGCACATCTTCGGGCAGGGATGTCGACATGCCCGAAATATACATTTCCTGCGTATTTTCGCCCTCCGGCTCAATAAAAACCTGATGGCTTGTCTTTTCGCCAAAACGCACAACTTTGTCCTCAATGGATGGGCAATAGCGCGTGCCTGTGCCTTCAATATCGCCCGAATACATGGGCGAGCGGTGCAGGGCGGCGCGGATAATGTCGTGGGTGCGTTCGTTTGTGTGAGTTAGCCAACAGGAAATTTGCGGGCGGGCAATGCTTTCCGCCGTATTCTCGAAGGAAAACGGCACGATATTTTCATCGCCCTTTTGTTCCGACATTTTGCTGAAATCCACGCCGCGGGCGTGAATTCGCGCGGGTGTGCCTGTCTTGAAGCGATAAAAATTGATTCCGAGTTGTCTAAGAGCGGCGGCAAGCTTAATAGAACCGGCCATGCCGCCCGGCCCCGAATCTACGCTAACTTCGCCCCAAATGCAGCGGGCATTAAGATAAGTTCCTGTGGCGATTATCGCGGCCGCGCAGGGATAATTCGCGCCCGAAGCTGTCGTTACGCCTTTAACCACGCCATTTTCAATTACAATTTCTGTAATTTCGGCCTGCACGATTGAGATATTAGGCTCGCTCTCAAGAATAGCCTTCATCTCCGCCGAATAACGCATCTTATCGGCCTGCGCCCGCAGGGAATGAACGGCAGGGCCCTTACCCAAATTCAGCATCTTAGACTGAATAAAAGTCCTGTCAATATTGCGCCCCATTTCGCCGCCCAGCGCGTCAATTTCGCGCACCAAATGCCCCTTAGAAGTGCCGCCGATATTGGGATTGCAAGGCATCATGGCCACAGACTCCAAATTCATGGCAAAAACCCGCGCTTTTAACCCCATGCGCGCGACAGCAAGCGCGGCCTCGCAACCGGCATGACCCGCGCCAATAATCACAACATCCACAAAATCCGCTCGATACATAACCCACCTCGTACATATAATGTTAACATTCTACCACATCCGCTTGACAATGGCAATGGAAATGATATAATAAGAGCAGGATTGGTTGCGGGGGGAGATAATTTGTGGGAAAGCTGGCAAAAATATGAAAAAGTTGTTGTGAATGGCAAGATATATGCTAAGGTTGGGGAGAGGCTGTACACCAAACATGCCGTTGACAGAATGCAGCCTAGCCGTAGGCGTTTTGGCGTTAATGTGGAGTTGGCGGGCGGTGGGCGTGGTAATTATGGTCGAAGCATAGCTCCTCATTATATTGAGATGGTTATATTATCAACCAAAGCCGTATATAATCCGGAGAAGGAAACCTATTCACATTCTTCAGGCTCCATTGAGGTTATTTTAAATGCGGATGGTGCAGTCGTTACGGTAATGACTTACAAATAGATTGAGGTGATTTGTATGATGAACGAAATGGATAAACTTATATCGATTTGTGAAGCTTTTAAGCGCGGAGAATTCGGGGTAAGGGGGTTTCAAGAGTATATCGAAACGGTATATTTGCCCAACGATTGCAAGCACACATTGGAAAGATTTCAGCACAATGCCCATAATCAACTTGAAAAAATAATATATTTTTATGGCGAGGATGATTTGGAGAGGGCAAATAATGTAGCCGACCAGCTGATTAGAGCCACTAAGGTTGAGCAAGAGAGGCTTGGGATGGCGATTCCATATGCTGTATAGCGAAAACCACCCGCGATTCCAATATTATCCTTAAATATTACAATTTGATGACATTTCTAAATAGGCCCTTGACCCCCCCCCATGATATTGTATAATAGTACACAGACGCGATTTAAAATCGTCCGAAAGCTTGCTTTTAACGCAGATGCTTCCCTTGCGTTAAAAGCATAGCCTAGGGCGGTTTTGCGTTACCGCTGGTGTCTATTTCCCTAAGCAGAATTCCGCGAAGATTTTTTCTATTAGGGCTTCGTCAATTGTTGCGCCGGTGATTTCGCCGAGGGCGTGTAGGGCGGAATTAATATCAATGGCGATTAAATCTATCGGCATTGCGTCGCTTAGGGCGTGGACGGCGCTATTTAGATGTTCGCGCCCTTGCTCAAGCAGATTTATATGCCGCGAATTGGTTACAATCTCCTGCGCGATTTCCAAATTCCCTGCTATGAAAATTTCTTGAATCTTCTCAATGAGTTCTTCTATGCCCTCGTGATTTTTCGCCGAAATATGCACAATTGGCGCATCAATTTCCAGTTGGGCCAAGTCTAATTTTTGCGGCAAATCACTTTTATTAACCACAACAATCACATTCTTATGCCGAGGCAAAGGCGGAAAGTCGGCCTCTCGCGAGCCATCCAGCACAAGCAGCAAAAGGTCTGCCGCCTCGCCCTCCTTTAGCGAGCGCGCAACGCCCTGACTTTCGATAATATCGTCCGTTTCGCGGATTCCCGCCGTGTCCGAAACATTCAAGAAAAGCCCGCCAATTTTAATGCTTTCGCGCAAAATATCGCGCGTTGTGCCGGGAATATGGGTTACAATTGCGCGCTCCTGCCCCAGCAGGGCGTTTAACAGCGAAGATTTGCCGACATTTGGGCGGCCCAAAATCACGGTTTTAATGCCCTCGCGAATAATTCGCCCTGTGTCGGCGGTTTTAAGCAGTCCTTCAATTTGCGCCAAAACCCCTTCAATTCCCGTCAAAACCTCGTGATTTAGGAGTTCGGCTTCTTCGTGTTCGGGGTAATCTATCGCCATCTCAATTCTTGCGAGTAGGTTTAGTAGGCTGTCAGAACAATTGTCCAACAGCCGCGAAAGCCGCCCTTCCAGCTGCGCCAACGCTGCGCCATGCGAAAGTTCCGACCGAGCGGAAATCATATCCATAACGGCCTCGGCGCGGGAGAGGTCGATGCGGCCGGAAAGATAGGCGCGTTTTGTGAATTCGCCGGGTTCGGCCGGGCGCGCGCCTTGACGCAAAACCAGGTTCAAGATTTTTTGCGTAACCAGCGCGCCGCCGTGGCAATTAATCTCCACAACATCTTGCCGCGTAAAAGTGCGCGGCGCAAGCATGACAGAAACCAAAACCTCGTCCAGCCGCGCGCCGCCGTCCGCAATCCAGCCGTAATAAATTCTGTGGCTTTCAAAATCCTTAGAAGCGCACAAGAAAATTTGCCCCAGAATATTCAGAGCATTTTCACCACTAATCCGAATAACAGAAATCGGCCCGCCCGAAGGCGTCCCAATCCCGGCAATTGTGTCATCAAGTTGTATTATCCTTTTCATCTTTATCCTCTCAACATCCCAAAATCCACCGTCATTCCCGCGAAAGCGGGAATCCCCCACCTTCGCGCAGGGGATTCCGCGTCAAGCGCGGAATGACGAAAACGCCCATTCCGTCATTCCCGCGCAAGCGGGAATCCCCCGCCCACACCAACCACAATAATACCACAACAGCCACAAGAAGTAAAGTATGTAGATTTTGTTACAGTTTGGTAACATTTTCAATACACACTTGACCCCCCCCCCCCCCCCCCGTGGTATTATACAGCTAGAATTAATTCTTAATCTCAATAATTAATAGGGAGGGGTTTCATGAATCCTGGTGATTTTGATTTTTTATTTTTTATTATTGTAATTATTATTATTGTTGTCGTAATAAACCGCGCAACGGCCGCAGGAAATGATGCAAAATATACTAACTTTAAGCGTAAGAACCCTAATGCTACTTGCGTCAATTGCGCACATAAAATAATCAAGCCTGCACCCGGCCCCGGTAAAGTCTATGTAACGTGCGGAAAAGGGAGGTTGCTGGGCGAGGTAGATATTGAAAAATATTTTTGCTTGCTTTGGGTTAAGGATTAGAGTGTTACAACAATGTTTCGGATAAGCCCACATCTTAGAAAGACTTTTATTTAGCGATTGACCGGGAATCCCACGGGATTCATTGTATTACGGAGGAGAATCTGATGTTTAATTTTCATGTGGAGCGAGAAAAATTTGTTGGACGCTGGGAACGAAAGCAAGGTGGATATACCTTTTTTTACCAACTTAACTATGACGGTACTTTTGAAACGAATGAGATTATTATGAACCCGGGGAGCATAGAGGAGGAATACAACAGGTTTATCGGTCGCTGGGCTATTGACGAAAATGAATTGGTTTTGCGGGAAGAAGTAAATGGGGAGCCAACCGGCAGGTATGCATATGTAACGGCAATAATCGTAGATGGTGTTTTGTTTGCCAAAAAATTCAATAATCCGGTCGATGCGTATGCTGCGGTAGGAATTTCAGATGCGTTTTTGTTTGGTAGAAATGAGGTCATTTGGTACACTAAAAAAGCCGTCGGCCCGAAGCAGGGCGATCACCAGGCCGGCTTATGTTGTGGTTATAAGCGCACGCAATCGGGGCACACAATTGACGAATGTCTTATAGGTTTTAAAACCGCAAACGTGCCAACGGAAAAGCTGGCTTGGTATCAGCGCGCTACGGGCGTGCTTGATGTTTGCAGCACTTGTTTGGAAGTTTTTCAAAAATTAAAGCGCGAATGGTACTACGGTAAATAGAGCCGCCATGAATAAAAAGCCGCCATTCCCGCGAAAGCGGGAATCCCCCGCTTTCACGCAGGGGATTCCGCGTCAAGCGCGGAATGACGGAAAAGCCCAGCCGTCATTCCCGCGAAAGCGGGAATCCCCATTTTCGTGTATTTTCGTGCATTTCGTGGTTCAATCTTTTAAACCGCAAAAAGTTTGCTAACGCTATAAGCTGCCATCAAGTTTTTCTTACTCTCTAATTTTAATCATAACCTCCACACTATCGCCAAATTGCTTTCCGATTTTATCTCTAATCGCTTTTGGCACAACGATTAGATAAACGCCCTCGCCGTTTTCGTCGAAAACGCCCATTTTGCTGACAATTCCATCATATGGTTCGCCGTCAAATGTCGCATGGACTTTCACGCGCTTTTGCCCAAATTCTTCATAGGCATCATATGGAAAAATCACATATGCCCCGCCTTTTCCAATTTTAGATTCGCTTATAACCGCTTCGTAATTATAAACTTTTCCCATTTAAACATCCTCCACAAATATAAATCCGCCCCAACATTCTAATTTCTAGTTTCTAATCTCTAGTTTCTAGCCATGCCTCCTAGGCGCAATAACAATATTTCTATACGGGTCATTGCCCTCACTATGCGTCGCGATTTGTCTGTCGCCTTGCAGGGTGGCGTGGATAATTCTGCGCTCGAAGGTGTTCATGGGCTCAAGGGTTACGGACTTTCTTGTCGCCTTCACTTTGCGCGCAATGTTTAGGGCCAGTTTTTCAAGGCTTTCTTTGCGGCGTTTGCGATAATTTTCCGAATCGATTACCACATTTAAAAACGGCGCGGTTCCCTTGTTTACGGCAAGGCTTACAAGATATTGCAGCGCGTCCAGCGTCTGCCCCCTTTTGCCGATTAAAATGCCCATATTTTCGCCGGAAAGCACAATGTCAAGCTGCTTTTCGGTTATATTGGTTTTAACATCTATAAGTATTCCCATTCCCATTCCGATGTCTTTTATAAATGTTTGGGCGATTTTTTCGGGGTCAAATTTCACGGTTACTTTCACCGTTGCGGGCTTTGCGCCCAGCCCCAAAATTCCCTTGCTTCCCACATCTACAATTTCAACCTCAACCTCGTCCCTATTAACCCCCAGCGTTTTCAGGGCGCTTTCAATCGCCAATTCCACGGTTTTGCCTGTTTTTTCGATAGAATTCATAATTCCACTCCTCTCTTAACGTCTGTCGCGCCTGTCATCGCGCCTGTCGCGCCTGTCATCGCGCCTGTCCCGCCTGTCCCTGTCGTCTTTTTCGGGCTTTTGCGCCAGCCCGATTTTATGCGGGAAATATTTTACAACTACAAAATTTTGAATAATTAAAAATACATTGCCCATAGTCCAATACAGGCCAACGGCGGCGGCGGCGGTTGCCGTAAACCAACCGAACATGAGGGGCAGCACGAAAATCATAACCCTTTGTATCATTTTTTGTTGCGGGTCAATCGTTGGGTTAATTCTGGAGTTTTGCCATGAGGAAAAGGCCATTGTTCCCGCCGACAAAATCGGGATAATGATTCCCGGCCATGCCCAACCCGACACGGTTACTAAATTAAGCCCGAAAAAGGTTTCAACCCGCAATTTTGCCTCATAAAGATAGCGAATGGTTTCATATTGCGTTCCGACCAAATTTGAAAAAATTGTGTCCCAGTCGGATTGGCTAAAGACGTGGATTGCGCGGTTCATTTCTTCGACAACGCGGGGGTCAATTGACACATTAGCTGTATAGGGCAGAATTATGTCGCGCAGAACCTCGTTATGAAAGCCGCTGCCAAGGCCGATTAAGGCCGCGGACAAGTCCGAATAAACCGCCGCTATGCTTGGGATAAACATAAAGGCGCGCCCGAACACGGCAAAAAGGCCTATAAAAATGGGCATGGTTACAAGCAGGGGAAGGCAGCTTGCCAGCATATTAATTCCGTGCTTTTGGTTTATGGCCTGAATTTCTGCGGCCATTTTGCGCCTAAGTTCGGGGTCGCGCGTGTCGCCGTATTTTGCGCGAACTTTGTCCATTTCGGGCTTTGCCGCCCGGGTTTTCGCGCCCATTTGCTGCATTTTAAGCTGGCTTGGCACAAGCGCTCCGCGCACAATAAATGTGATAATTATAATGGAAAAGCCCAGGGCATTTACCGGCGTAAACAAAAATTCCAATCCCATATAAATAAAATTAATTATATGGCCAAAAACAAAGGACAACGGCCCTGCAATGGGGCCGGGTTCGGGCTGAATAAGCGCCGAAAACCCGCTAAACATCAAATCAAACAAAACATTTCCTCCTTAGTCTAAACTACCACAATTGCTCTCGATAAAAATACTTTTGCGGCACAAGGTCTACCCCGCCTTTACTCCAGGGATTGCAGCGCAAAACCCGCCAAACCGCCAAAAAACTGCCCATAATTGCGCCATGTGTTTTAACGGCCTCATGGGCATAAGACGAGCAAGTGGGGTAATATCGGCATCTGGGCAAAAAATGTGGGGATATGCAAAGCTGATAAAACCTTATAAACACTAGCAAAATTTTACCCATGATGTTTCTCCAACAGTCTTTTAAGGCATTTTTTAATTTCGACAAAACCCGCGTCTGCAAGCTCTGTCTTCGGCAAAATTACAATATCCAGGCCGGGCCTAAAATTTGGCTCTAATATTCGATAGGCTTCTTTTATGCGCCGCCTAAATTTATTGCGCCTGACGGCCTTGCCCATTTTTTTGCTGACAGAAATGCCCAGCCGATTAATATTCAAGCCATTTTCTGTCGCAAAAACAATGAGATATTTGCCGCCTTTTGCCCTGCCCGACTTGTAAACCTTCTTAAAGTCGCAATTTCTCCTCAGTGATTCCGTGAATTTCAAGATACCACCCGCCAATTAAACAGTCAACGAATGTCTGCCTCTTCTGCGCCTTCTTGCAAGCACATTGCGCCCGCCCGGCGATTTCATTCTTCTTCTAAAGCCGTGAACCCGCGCCCGCTGACGCTTTTTTGGTTGAAAGGTCATTTTCATCTATATACACCTCCTTGGTTCAATTATCAATTATCAATGATTAATTATCAATTAACAATTAATCAAAGCTTTACTATTGTACTAGATTTTGGGCACGCCGTCAAGAGCTTTCTTGGTTTCCCCGAAAATTTTTTTGACCTTGAAAAATTAATTTTTTTTTGGTATACTTGTTTCAGACAGGCTTTGGGAGGCGATGATGGCTAGGCCTTTGGTTTGGGTTTTTATCTTTTTGGCCGGGGGGATATTTTTCGGTCGGAATTTTGGCGCAGACAGTCTTGTGGCTTTTTGCGCGGCGGCCTGCGTCTTAGCCTTAATCCACTTCCGAATTTACAAACGCAAAATCGCAATAATCTTGCCCATTTTCGCCGTTTTAGGGGCTGTTTTAGTTTCGGACGCAATAAGTCCGCAATCCGCCCAATTGGAGGAAGTTGCCCTACGAGAGGGTTTTGTTCGCGTTGAAGGAACGGTTGAAGACATCAGCCTAACCCGCGCGGGGCGACAAAGGGTGCGAATTCGCGCCGTGGCCGTAAGCATTGCGCCCGCGCACGAAATTGTGCGCGAAACCATGGGAATCATGGCCTATTTGCCCGAAGGGGAGCAGGCCGCGCTTGGGCAGCGGGTGGTAATTTCGGGCTATCTGAATGTCTTGGACGGGGCGCGCAATCCGGGGGGATTTAATCAATTCCAATTCCTGCGGAGTCGCGGAATCGAATATCGGCTTTTTGCCGAATCTTTAGAGCTTCACGAAATAATTATGACCCCCGGACTGCATATCCGCAGCTCCGGGCTAAGGCTGTCGCAAGTATTTTACGAAGTGTTGCCCGAACGCTTTGCGGGCATATTGTCCGCCATGATAGTCGGCGACCGCAGCGGCCTGGATGCCGACACGCGCGAGCTTTACAGCTCTGTTGGAATGTTCCATATACTGATTGTTTCGGGGCTTCATGTTAACATCATGGCTCTGGCCTTTGGCCGCGCGCTGGAATTTTTGGGCGTAAAATCGCACAAAAATCGCGGGCTTGCAACCATTGGCTTTATCGTGGGCTTTGCGATTCTGACGGGTGCGGGCGTTGCCACCATGCGCGCCGCAATCATGGGCATAACGCTGATTTTGACAGGCATGGCGGGCTTTGAAAACGACACGCCGACATCTCTAAGCCTCGCCGCCGTGGGGCTTTTGCTCCATCAGCCGCTATTTCTGTTTGACATTGGCTTTATTTATTCATTTACCATGATTCTGGCCTTTGTAACCATAACGCCCGCCGTTTTGCGCTTGATGAAGCCTTGGGGAATGAAATATAGGTTTAAGCAATATCTGGCGTTTAATATAGTGGCCGCGGCGACCTATAGCCTGATAAACTCCTTCTTTTTCTTTGAATTCTCGCCATACGCCCTGCTTGCTAACTTGCTCATCATGCCGAGTGTGTTCATAACCTTGGTTTTGGGCTTGCTAACCGCAATCATAGGCTTGCTGAGCGCAACCGCCGCACAAATTTTTGCCTTCCCCGCATGGATTCTTCTTTCGCTATATGAATTTGTGATGGAAATGATTAGACTTTTGCCCTTTTCTATTGTGTTGACGGGGCGGCCTCAACTTCTTACTATGGCAATTTTCATCGCCGCCCTAATCGCTTTCGCCTTAATCGTTAACCGGGGCAAAAATCTTGCGAAGCGTTTAGGAATCTTGAGTATTGCGCTATTTGCCTCCCTCGTTGCGCTAAACATTTTTCCCGCACGATATACAAATATTTCCTTTCTGGACGTAGGCCAGGGAAAGTCTGCCGTAATTTCGCGCGATAACAATGCGTTGGTGATTGACGGCGGCGGCGTTTTCGGGCGTGAGATTGGGGAGAATGTGGGGGTTTTTACGCTTATGCCATATTTGAATTATCGCGGGATTTTACAGGCCACGGCCATAGTTACGCACAATTCCCGCGACCATATAGTGGGAATCATTGAAGCCACGGAAGCCGGGCGCATTGGCCATATAATCATGGCTAGGGCGAATAGCGAGCCGGGGCGTGTTCTCTACGATAGGTTAATTCTGGCGGCACAGGCCGCAAACACGCCCATAACTTACGTCGCCACAGGCGACACAATCGAGTTCGGCGATATGCGCCTCGACATCCTTTTTCCCTACGCCGAGCGAATTTTTAGGGGTGAGAATAATAACTCCATGGCAATCAGAGCGGTCTATGGCGACATTTCCATACTTTTCACCGCAGACATCGAGGCCGAGGCGGAACAATATCTTGTTGCGGCGGGCCACAAGCTGTCCGCGCAGGTGCTGCAGGTTGCGCATCAAGGTTCGCGAACTTCCACAACAGAAGAATTCCTTCGCGCCGTAAACCCCCAAACCGCCATAATCTCCGCCGGGCGCAATAATATTTACGGCCATCCGCATCCAAGCGTAACAAATCGTCTAAATACGCATGGCGTGGAATATCTCACCACCGCCGAGCGCGGGGCTGTATTGCTTCGGACGAATGGGCGAAGAATAACTATAGACACAATGTTGGGAGGAAACTGATGAAAAAGTTTGTTTGGTTAATATTTGCCATGACTTTAGTGGCCTGCGGCGCACAAGAAGCCGAACCCGATTATGCGCTTTTGGATTTGCTTGAACAAAAAAATGCGATAATTGCAGAGCTTGAAAACAGGATTGACGAGCTTGTGCAAACGCAGCAGGATAACGCTGCCGAACAAGAGGCGATTATTGACGACTTTTTGGAGAATGTTGATTGGACGGCAATAGCCGACTTTTTGGGCATACCCGACCTATATATAGCCCGTGAAAATATTGAATTGCATGGGGACTTTGTATTCGCAAGCGGCTATTTTCTCTTTGAGGACGATATGCATTTGATTTTTTATCATGACGATTGGGCGGGGTGGCGGCTGTTGGAATATAGGGTGCATTGGGTAGTCGGTCGGGTTGACTTGCCGCCTTATTGGGCTTGGGAGCAAGTGCGGCTGTTTGACAGCCCTTTCGCCGTAAGATTTTACAATTATTTCGACTTTGACGATTATGAGGTGATTACAAGAGAGATTGAGCCGGAAGGCTGGCAACGGCAAGTCATAGAGTATATGGCCACATATGCGCATACGCATATAAACCATATATGGTATGAAGGGAGTCTTTTGGTGGCGGATTTAAAGCCCGCGCCCGCCGTATTTTTTAATTGGGGTTCAACCGGCGGATATTTGCGTACAATGATGCTGATTAACAGCCTGTCGAGTATGCCGAATGTGGCGGAGATTCAGGTTTTGATTGGCGGGCAGAGGGGTGTCGCAATGGACCATTTTAACTTTGCGCAGGTATTTCGGGTAGATTAGAGTTTGGCAAGGGCGGGAATGCCGGTTAAAACCGGCTAAAGATTCCGACTGGAAGTCGGCCCACGCTTTCCAAGCGTTACTTTAGCCGGTTTTTAACCGGCACTACATGGGGAGTGATAGCATGAAGGAATTAAATCAGCATATCAAAAGCGGCAATTTCGCCCGCGTATATTTGCTGTACGGGAAAGAGGCTTTTTTAATAGGCCATTGGCAAAAACGGCTAATAGAGGCCGTTGTCGAACCCTCGCTAAACCTAGAAATTTTGGATGGCAAGATTCCCGTCGCGCAAATTATAAATTCGGCGGAAACCCTGCCTTTCATGGCGGAGCATCGCATGATTCTTGTCAAAGATTCCGGCCTGTTTGAAGGCGGCCGCAAAGACGACAGCGAGGCCATGGCGAAATATATTCCCGACATTCCGCCAAGCACGGTGCTGGTTTTCGTTGAAAAAAAGGTCGACAAGCGCGGGCGGCTGTTTAAGCGGGTCAAGGACGCGGGCTTTGTGGCCGAGGCCGCGCCGCCAAAAGAACCCGATTTGGCGGATTGGGCTATGCGCCTTTCCGCCTCGCGCGGCAAAAATTTAAGCCGCGCCGCCGCCTATCACCTAATTCGCAATATTTCCACCGACATGGGCTTGCTTTTTAACGAAATTGAAAAGCTGGTTTCCTATGCGGGCGAAAATGCCGAAATTTCCATAGCCGATATTGACGCGCTTTGCACAAAATCCCTTGATGTCAAGGTTTTTGACCTAACGAAGGCCATGGCGGCGGGCAATGCGGCGGGGGCACTGTCCATTTATGCGGGGCTTATGGCGATGAAGGAAAGCCCGCTTATGGTGCTTGCCATGATTGCGCGGCAATTTAGATTCTTCCTGCAATGCGGCCACCTTGCGGCGGCGGGCATCCCGCAAAACGAAATAACTTCACGAATGGGCTTCAAAAATTC
This sequence comes from Clostridiales bacterium, assembly GCA_031277225.1. Lineage (GTDB taxonomy): Bacteria > Bacillota > Clostridia > Lachnospirales > WRAX01 > JAITMQ01. Next base: position 12,720 of record JAITMQ010000176.1, read on the forward strand.
TTATGCCACAAAGGAATTTGTTGCAGGCAGCCGAAAATTCAGCACGCCCGCAATGATTGCCGCGCTGGAGGATTGCTTGAATACCGACTACTCTATCAAAAGCGGCAAAATCGAGGCCACGCTTGGGGTGGAAACATTGATTGTTAAACTTGCTAATATTCCCGCGAATATTAATTAAGCCTTTACTTTTTTTGCGAAAAGGGTTAGAATTAGAATATAAATGGAGGTGCAGATTATGATGAGAACACGTTTTGCCCCGTCGCCCACGGGATTTATGCATATCGGGAATTTGCGGACTGCGCTTTTTGGCTATTTGCTGGCGCGGCGGATGGGCGGCGTTTTTGCCCTGCGAATCGAGGATACGGACATTGGACGCTATGTGCCGGAGGCCTTGGATAAAATTTACGAAACTTTGAAAATTGCGGGCATTAAGCATGACGAAGGCCCCGATATTGGCGGAAATTACGGCCCTTATGTGCAAAGCGAGCGCAAGGACAGCTATCTTAAGCAGGCCGAAGCCCTAATTGAGCTTGGCGCGGCCTATTATTGCATTTGCGCGCCGGGCGAGGAAGCCTGCAATTGCCGCGCGGCGGGGCTTGCGCGCCCCGAAGGGCCTTATGCCATTCGCCAGCTGATTCCGCCGGGACAGACGACTTTCAGCGACTTGGTTTATGGCGAAATTACCGTGGAAAATAGCGAGCTTGAGGACCAGGTTCTGATTAAGCAAGACGGTATGCCGACTTATAATTTTGCCAATGTGGTGGACGACCATTTTATGGCGATTACCCATGTTTTGCGCGGCAGCGAATATTTGCCGTCTACGCCCAAATATAACCTGCTTTATGAGGCCTTCGGCTGGCCAATTCCGACCTATGTGCATTTGCCGCTGATTTTAAGCGCGGATGGCGGCAAGCTGTCAAAACGCCGCGGCGACGCGTTTTTCGAGGACTTCTTAGAGAAGGGATTTTTGCCCGAGGCAATTGTGAATTATATTGTGCTGTTGGGCTGGAGTCCGCCGGATAATCGCGAAATTTACACGCTGGCGGAGCTTGAGCAGGTTTTTGGCATAGAAGGGCTAAGCAAGGCACCGTCGACTTTTGATTTGGCTAAGCTAAAGTGGATGAATGGGGAATATTTCAAGGCTATGAGCGGCAAAAATTTTGAGCCGCTGGCCGCGCCCTATTTGGCCGCCGCCGTCAAGCGCGAAGACATCAATCGTTCTGCCCTGTCCCTCATGGTTAAAGACCGGATTGCGACCCTTTTGGAAATTCGCGAAATTCTGGATTTTATTGACGTTCTGCCGGAATATGGTGCGGATTTGTTTATGAACAAGAAGAACAAATCCACGCCCGAAACCGCTAAGGACATGCTGAGCAAACTTCTGCCCGAAATGGAGGCCTTCCCCGCCGAAAATTGGGAAAGCGGGGCAATTTACAAATTTCTGACAGACTTCGCCGAGGCGCAGGGGGTGAAAAACTCGCTGGTGCTGTGGCCGATACGTTGCGCGTTGTCGGGCAAGGAAAGCTCGCCCGGCGGGGCGACGGAGCTGCTGAATGTATTCGGCAAAAACGAAAGCGTGGCGCGAATTAAACAAGCTTTGGAGGTGCTATAATGCCCGTTGAAAAGCAGAACTTTTCAAATTATACCTATAAGGACTATTGCGATTGGGAAACGGATGAACGCTTTGAGCTGATTGACGGCATCCCTTATGCCATGGCGGCTCCGCTTATTCGACACCAGCGGGCATTGGGGAAATTGTCCCAAAAAATTGCGAATCACCTGGAGCGGACGAAGGGGCATAGCTGTGAAGTATTTTTCGCGCCTTTTGATGTCAGGCTAAACCATGAAAAGGGCGATGACACCGTTGTTCAGCCCGATTTGGTCGTAATTTGCGACCCCAAAAAAATCGAAGACGGCAAGGCCTGTAAAGGCGCGCCCGATTTGGTAATTGAAATTTTATCGCCAAGCAATCCCAATCACGACAGGATGATAAAATTCCATAAATATATCGAAGCGGGGGTTGGGGAGCTTTGGTTTGTGGATTTGGATGCCAAAACGGTTGAAGTATACAGAAGAACCGGCGAAGATGGCAACTATTTGTTCACGGTTTATATGAGCGGGGCGGATATACCCGTAGGGATTCTGCCCGGACTTTTTATTGACACCGAGGATATATTGCGGGAGGGGTAATATTGCGCGAACAAAAGTTGCCGCCGATTCCTTCAGACAGAACGCCATATGTTTTGGAATTGAAGGAAGTGGCTTATAAGCTTGACACACAAAGGCAAAAATTGCTTTTAGAGGTGGCGAAAAATTTTCTGCCCAACGACGAGGTCATGCCTTATGACGCACATTATCTTGCACTTGCCGAGCAAGAGCTTAGGGACGGGACGCATGGGAGTTGGGATAATATTTAAAATGGTGGATTCCCGCTTGCGCGGGAATGACGGGGTTGCACGTCAGCGTCATTCCGCGCTTGACGCGGAATCCCCCACAATGGCAGGGGATTCCCGCTTTCGCGGGAATGACGGAGATTGGAGGGAGGATTATTATGACTGACATTAACGGTATGTTGTTGAATGTTATTGAGAATGTGGAAAAGGTGATTATTGGCAAGCGGGAGGCCATTGAGATGGCGGTTTGCTCGTTTTTATGCATGGGCCATGTGCTTATTGAGGACATGCCCGGCGTGGGCAAAACTTCGCTGGTTTCCGCCATGGCCAAGTCTTTTGACGCGTCGTTTCGGCGGGTGCAATTTACGCCCGACATTCTGCCGTCCGACATTACGGGCTTTTCCATGTATAACCAAAAAACGGGCGAATTTGAATATCATCAAGGGGCCATAATGTCCAATATCATTTTGGCGGACGAAATTAATCGAACATCGCCCAAAACACAGGCCGCGCTGCTTGAAGTGATGGAGGAAAACCAGGTTACCGTCGACGGGCAGACCTATCATGTGCCGCAGCCCTTTATCGTGTTCGCCACGCAAAACCCGATAGAATATCTCGGTACATATCCCCTGCCCGAAGCGCAGCTTGACCGCTTTTTTATGCGAATTTCGCTGGGCTATCCCGATGCGGCCGAAGAAGGGCGCATGTTGACGCGATTTAAGACCGACAATCCCTTGAAAACCCTGCAACCCGTGGCCAATATAGGCCAGCTTTTAGAGGCGCAGGAGGCCGTGGGCAAAATTCATGTGGACGAGCAAATTAATAAATTTATCGTGAGCATAGTAAGGGCCACGCGCAATAGCGCGGATGTTGCGCTGGGCGGCAGTCCGCGCGCCAGCCTTTGCCTATTTAAAGCGGCGCAGGCGTGGGCGCTGTACAGCCGCCGTGATTATGTCATCCCGGATGATGTGATTAAAATGGCCGTTCCCGTCCTAGAACACCGCCTGGTTCTGCGGCAAGAAGCCAGACTTAAGAGGCTTTCACCTAAGCAGGTGGTAGAAAATATCCTAAAGACCGTTCGGGTTTGAGTAGCCATGGGGGATTCCCGCTTGCGCGGGAATGACGGGTTGTGAGGTAGTTTATGTTTAGGAATCGGATTACTTATTTGGCGGTTGTTGTGATTTTGCTTATGCTGGTATATCTTTACGAATCCGGCATGACTTATATTGCCCTTTACATGGTGCTTGCTTTGCCGTTTTTGTCGCTGCTTGTCGCCCTTGCCTCGCGCCGGCGATTTGTGGTCAGCGAGAAACTCAGCAACGACGACATCGTTAAAGGCGAGGATGTGCAATATATTCTCACGGTCGAAAATCGCGGCTATATGCCCGCGTCGTCTGTGCGAATTCGCTTCAAGGCCTCGTCGCCCGCCATAGAAACAGATTTGACGAATCAATATGTGTCCATTGGCGCGCGAAAGTCGCAGGAAATCGTGTTTAATATAACGGCGCGCTATCGCGGGCATTATGAAATCGGAATCCTAAACATCATCATCTACGACTTTTTGGGCCTGTTTCGATTTAGGCAAAAACACGACAAAACCCTTACTCTCATGGTTCGCCCGCGCGTGCGGGATATTGAACCCCTGCCGCTTATGGTGTCGCAGACGGGCTCGGAAGACATTCGCGACGCGCTTTTTGAAGAGGATTATGCCACAATTTCAGACTTGCGCAAATATCGCCCGACAGACGGCTATAAACGCATCCATTGGAAGGTTTCGGCCAAGAAAAACGAGCTTATCAGCAAAAATTTTGAGGGGACAAAGCGCAATACGGCGGCTTTTATTATCGATAATTCGCAAATTTTTGACGGCGGCTATTTTATGGAGGACGGCACGGGGGCGGCAGCACTTGAGGATGCCATGATGGAGAGTTTTGTGTCGTCTTTGGCGACTGCCGCGGCGCAGCGCAATCTTTGCGGGCTGTATCATTTGGGCGACGAACCGACCGAATATTCCGACAATTTTGCGCAACTTTATGAGATGGCCTGCCGCATAAAATTCAGCCAATTTCGGCAGTCGGATTTTGAGGCCTATATAGAAAATTTTTCCAAAATGCAGGTGGATTTGGAGAATATTGTAATTTTCGTGAGGGAAATCAGCCAAGCAATTTATATCGCCGCGCAAAACTTGAAACTTTTCGGAAATAATGTTATAATATTCTTTTTCAAGGAAGCGAAGTGGGAACAAGTGGAGCATGTGGCGGATTTGCGGGAGATGGGAATTCATTGTATAGAGCAGCCGGAAACGCCGGAAACGCCGGTTGAAACCGGCTAAAGATTCCGACTGAAAGTCGGGCGGGGTGAGGGCAATTAAAACTTTCGTGTGTTTCGTGTGTTTCGTGGTTAAAAAACCACGAAACACACGAAAACCACGAAAATACAGATAATGGCAGGGGATTCCCGCTTTCGCGGGAATGACGGAACCTTCCGGCGGGGTTGGTGGCTGCGCTTGCTCGTCATTCCGCGCTTGACGCGGAATCCCCCGCTGTTGGTAGCCACCCGTGGGGATTCCCGCTTTCGCGGGAATGACGGTTTAGGAGGGAATTATGCGTAAATTACTTTTGTTGGTATTTTTAGCCCTAATACTTGCCGCCTGCGGCGGCACAGGGGCGGAAGACATTGTTGAGGAATATCCGAATGGCGTAGGGGCGACCGCCCCGGTCGCCCAACCAACCGAACCCGCCGAAGAAATTCCGCCCCCGCATAGGTTCGCGGGGCATGAGTCGTCCATTCCCCTTGACGAAGCGGCAGAATTCTTCGCGTTGGCCGAGGCTGCTTGGGATGAGGATGGCGGTGAATTGTGGGGAATTCCGCTTCATGTGCCGCTTATATTCGCCGATGTTACAACGCGTCATGCCGTTGCCAATACATCCGCCGGTGGGCTTTTCTACAGGCAGGGCGATGTCTATGTCGGCATTTTGCCCGATAATGTCGCAATTTGGAATACCAGCGCAAACTTCGAAGGCCTTAGCTGGGGCATGATGACTTGGGCTTTGGCCGAATCCCTTGACGATAGAGGGGCATTGCAAATTTTGGTTCATGAGGCATTTCATGCGGTGCAATACCGTATTCTCTCAACGCAGGTTGTGAATATGCCATCCGGCCTTATGGACTATTTGGACGCGCGAGTTTTGGTTATGCTGGAAACAAATGCGCTGCTTGCGGCAATTCGGGCGCAGGGCGAGGAGAGGACGCAAGCCATCACAGACGCGCTGTCCTTTCGAGCAGAGCGCAGGGCGAGGCATCGCGGCCATAGAGCCGCCGAAATTTCCATAGAAATTTCGGAAGGGCTGGCGGTTTTTACGGATTTAAAGCTGGTTTTTCGGGACATGGATGAGATATTGGAATGGCTTGAGGACTATATAAGCCAACATGCGGGGTCTTCAGGCTTAAGGGGTTTTGGCTATTTTACGGGGGCATTATATGCCATGCTGCTGCAAGAATCGGGCGCGGATTGGCAAAATGACCTTTGTACCAATGTCGACTTAGCTCAATTGCTACGCGAGGCCCTTAGCATAGATGAATTAAGGCCTTTCGATGAAATTGATTTAGAGCTTTACGGATATGCCGAAATTACGGCGGTTGAAACGGCTTGGCTTGCCGAAGCGGACAGAATAATCGAAGGTGCAGAGGCCGTGCTTCCCGATAGATTGTTATTGCTTTTGCACGGTGCATATGCTCACACAAATGTACATTTTGAGGTTTTAAGTATAACTAATCCGGAAGCAATCATTCCGGTGCCGCATGTGGTATATTACGGCAACTTAGAAATATACGGCTCGTGGGGGCGGATTGCTTTTGTGGGAGGATATATTCGCCCGATTTTTAACCCCTTAGGCCTTGCGGTTTCCGCCATGGACATGGTAATTGACGGCAATGTTGTAACTGCGCCCACATGGGTTTTGACACTAAACGAAGGATATTCCCTTTTGGAATTGCCCAATGGCAATTTCAGGGCTGCTTATAATTAGGGAGGGTAGTGGCATGGCGAAGTTTAAGTGGACGGACAATTTATTTTTCCTTACAATGGGAACGCTGTTTGTGTGGAGCTTGTTTTTGGCGGTTATAAGCTCTACGGAGCTGGCTTTTGACCCCATGGGCGTGCTTTTTCGCGTCATATTTGTGATGGTCGTTTTGCGAATTATTTTCCTAAACCGCTATACATTTTGGCTAAGCCTGGCCGTAGTCTTGATGGCGGCGATTGTCGTCGCAATAGATGCCCTGGCCTTCACGCCCGACCCATATGTCCTTGTCCAAAGAACCACAATCTTTGAAAGCATTTCACAGCCAATCGTCGGCACAATTGCCTATATAGCCGGCCTTGTGCCGCTTACAGCCCAATATGAAATGTTGATTGCCTGGGGAATAACCATTGGCCTTGGCCTTTTTGTCCTGCTTTTCGGCTTTTTATTCTTTAACTTTTTTATTATGCTCGGCGTGTCTGTGGTTACCTTTGCGCTGGTGCTGAATTCCGGCTTTTTCTTCTTTAGCGCGGCCTTTTATGTCTATATTTTCTGCCTCGTGGCCTATCTTATTAAGCATCTCAACAGGCGCAGCTTGGGCGGCGCAAAAACCTCGCCCTTTGTGCTTTATGCCATGCCATTTACCGCGCTTTGTCTAATTGTGGCGATAGCTTTGCCCATTCCCGGCATGGGGGCAATGCAAAATTTGCGACAGGGGCTAAATCGCCCGTTTACGGCCATAAATGACACAATTCAGGCCGCCCTGCACCCGCGCTATTTTTCGCTGGCGCAAACGGGATTTGGAGGCAGCGGCATGAGGCAGCTTGGCGGCGATGTGCGGCCGAATTATGGGCGGGTTATGAGAATTCAGCCTCTTACGCGCCCGCGCCAAACATATCTTACGGGCGCAATTTTCGATGAATATACCGGCTATTCCTGGGTAAATTCGCTTAGGAATGATTATCATATTTTGGATTTTGACCAAATTGAACAAAATTTGGAATTTTTTGAAAGGACTGCAAGCGGACTGACCCTTTGGGCGGCGGAGGATTTTTTTGAAGTCTATGAAAGAACCGTGCGGGAAATTACGGATGGCACGCGCGACAGCTATTGGATTACTTTTTTGCGCGAACCCGATTGGTATATAATGCACAATATTGATGTGTATTTCATGAATAGATGGGGCATAAATTTGCCGACTTTGCACACATGGGGAAATCATTCGCTGATGGACGCGCTGACGATTGAGATGGCGCAAAGGCGCATGTTGGTTGAGCCCGATTTTCGCACCTTTAATATTTTCACAAAGGGCATAGTTACGGGGGTTGTGCCGCCGGGCGGCGAAACCCTTACGCGCGACCCGAATGGCGGAATTTTAACGCAGGAATTAATGCGCCGCCATACCCGATATACGGTTTTCTACACGGAAACGGCCTTTGGAATTTTTGAGGCGAATATTGCGCAGGCAAGTTATCGTGGAGTCCTTCGCGATAGTCATGCCGCTTTGCTGCGCGCCACGGAAGAAGGCTTTCCTGTGGAAGAGCTGTATTTTCAAAATGCAAATGGCTTGAGGGTTGACTTTAAAGACCTGCTCTATGATTATTTGATTCCGCGAGCGGATGAAATTTTTGAGAAATATACCCTCCTACCCGAAAATTTCCCCGCGCGCATAGGGGCTTTGGCCGCAAGGATTACGGAAGATGCCATTACAGACCTTGACAGAGCCACCATGATTAACGAATTTTTGCGAACTTCTTTCGGATATACTCTAACGCCGGGCAATACCCCCGAAGGGAGGGATTTTGTAGACCATTTCCTGTTTGACTTGCAAGAGGGCTATTGTGTGCATTTTGCCACGGCATTTGTAACCATGATGCGCAGTTTGGACATTCCCGCGCGCTATGTCGAAGGCTTTTTCGTTACCGGAAATTATGACGAAGACGGCTTTATGCATGTCATAAATCGTCAAGGACATGCCTGGGGCGAGGTTTATTTCGAGGGCTTCGGATGGTTTATTTTCGAGCCAACGCCGCCCGGGGCTATATTTGCATGGGGGCCGGGCGTTGGCGGGCCAAATTTGCCTTTTGGCATGGCGCCCAGGGCGGGCGACTTGGAAGAAATTATATGGGAATTTTTAGATGACGATGCGCCGCCGCTTGCAATAATGCCCATTGGGCAGGCGGGTGCGGAAGAAGATGCAATGCCCGTTGCGCAACCGCTAAATCTTGGGCAATTGCTCCTTATGTCAATTTATTTAGTGGCGGCCGTGGTTTTGTTAAGATTTGCAATAAGGGCGTTTTTGGGCATCTTGCGAGATATGAAAATCCGCAAAATGGGCAATGATGCCGCCGCCATGGCCTATTTCTCCAAAATGCTGAAATATCTGCATTATTTCAACATCGACTATAAGCAGAACGAAACCCCGCTGTCATTCGCCAAAAAAATCAGCTCGCGGCTTTTGGGCTTTGAGAACGACAAGGTGAGCATGGCGGACATTGCGCATATTCTCTATCGCGCAAAATATAGCCCACATTCGGTTTCGGACGAGGAGCGGGCTTTGATGGAAAGGGTGCTTGAAACGCTTGATAAGCGGCTTCGAGGCACGGTTGGTTATCCAAAATATTTCGTATACAAATACGTGAAAGTAGGGCTAAGCTGATGAAATTATTCATAGGAAAAGAACACAATGCATTTAAAGAATTTTTGGAAAACCCTTGGACAAGGCGGGCTTTGCGCGCCTATGCGGCAGTCTTCCCCCTCGTGCTGTTTTTCGCGCTCGAATGGCTAAACCCCGTGTCTTCGGGCTTTTTGGGCGTGGGCGTGGTTTTGATGTCGGTGCTGTTGATTGCCGCCGCCGCCGTGCCGCTTTTTGTGCTGACAGGCTCGCCCTTTTGGGGATTTTTGCCCGTTTCGGCAATTTTGGGCACGGCCTATATCGTAAACCATTTTAAATTCGCAATAACGGGTCAAGTTTTTGTGCCGTCCGATGTATTGCTGGCGGGCGAGGCCTTGGGCGTTACGAATTTGGGCAGTCTGGTTATTGAGCGGACGCTGATTTTGCAAGTTCTGCTGATAATCCTGCTTCATGCGCCGCTATTTTTCGTAAAATTCAAGCCAAATCTCAAAAAGCGGCTGATAATTTTGGGCGGCGCGGCCACGGCCTTCCTTCTGCTATTTGTATTTGCCGCCCCCTCGCAATTCGTAATGGAAAGAATTGGCGTGCCATATGCCTTTAGGGGCGCGCGAACGTTGTTATACCGCGATTCGGGGCTTATAATGGGCTTTCACACAACTATGATGCAAAATCGAGAGCATAGTCGGCGTATGCCGGGACTTGTGGCATATGCCGAGGAATTCTTCGGAAGCGCGCCGTCAATGACTGCCGACAATATTCAACCAAATGTGATAATAATCATGTCCGAATCCTTTGTAGACCCGAATATTTTCACAAATTTGGAAATGTCTGTAAATCCCGTGTCTAATCTTCACAGGCTGAGCGCGCAGGCAATTAGCGGCGACACAATCGTCCCCGTTTTTGGCGGCGGAACGGTGAATACCGAGCTGGAATTTTTGGCGGGTACGCCGATTTACCTGCTGGGCGGCAGCGCATACAGCATACCATATGCCAGCCCCTGGCGGTATTTTAACCGCAATATTTACACGGCCATGCCCTGGCTTTTCCAAAAAAACGGCTATCGAACGGTGGCGGTGCATCCGAATTATGCGGATTTTTACAATCGCGACAGGGTCTTCCCGCGCCTTGGCTTCCAAGAATTTATTGCCAAAGAGGATATGCCGGACGCGCCGATTAAGGGCTGGTATATTTCCGACGAATACTTTACGGATAGGGTTATTGAGCAAATTGTGCTGGCCGAAGAAGCCAATGAGCCGCTGTTTTTATTCGGAATTTCCATGCAAAATCATTGGGAATTTTGGGAATATAAATATTATGGCTTTGACCAAGACATAACCTCATCAAGCCCATATCTCAGCGAAATCGAACTCGCCCGAATGGATTCGCTGCTCCAAGGAATCTATGACGCGGACAAAGAATTGGGCCGCCTTGTAGACTTCATAGAATCCCGCGACACGCCGACAGTAGTTGTGTTTTTTGGCGACCATATGCCGATTATAGGCGCGCATGACGACGCAATTTTGGCGAATTTGGGCTTTATTTCCGCGCGGCATAGCTGGGAATGGACAATTGAAGACCGCCGCAAAATTTTTACAACGCCCTATTTAGTCTGGAGCAATTTTGCCGATAATAATCAAGAATGGGGCACTCTGTCAACATATTTTTTGGCGGCGCGAGTGCTGGAATTTAGCGGAATTCCGCTGAATCGATATTGGGAGAAAGTGCTTCATATGGGCGAGTATTTTAGAGCCTTGACGGAAAACCACTATGTGAGCATAGACGGGAATTTTTATGATATTTACAATGTCTGGCTTTTGCGACCCGATAGTGCGGCGCAATATCATGTTTGGGGGCTTGAACATGTAAACGCCTTTGCGGGTCTGACTTATACGAAATGGTTTGGCGACGGCGATTTCCACCGAAGCCTGTCGATAGGCAGCCTCTATTAACCTGCTTTCGTCATATTTTCGAGTCAATTTGTCAAAGATTGACTTTTGCGGAAATGGCGCATACCCCTGCGTATTCGCCATTTCCGCAAAAGGCAAGATTTGG
>JAITMQ010000036.1 GCA_031277225.1 Clostridiales bacterium
CCCCGCAAAATAAATAGGCATGGGAAACGCGCCCATGAATAATTTGATTCGTGAGCGTGCGCACTATATGTTGTTGGTCAATAATATCCGAAAACCGAATCGGCCGCAATTTGCGGTATAATGCCGTGTACATAAAATCACCTCTTTACTCAACGAATCCACAAAAATTGTATATCCTCGTTGCGTTCAACCGCACCAAACTCATGATGATCCGAGGTTAGGAGTATACCTTGCGTAACTTTTGCCTGCGCCAGCGCAAACGAATCGGCCAAGGAGATTTTATAGCTTGCCTTTAAGCGTCCGGCTTCGACAAAAAGTTCTCTGTTAATTTCTGACACAACTTTTGTGGGATGCGAGATAATCTTGCCCAAAATTGCGTCGGCCGATTCTTTGCCATGTGCGCGATAGTCATCATAATAGACTTCAAGCAAATTGACTATATTCACAATAATCTCTGCCTTGCCAAGAACCGCTTCATCATAAACACTCTCTACTTTGTCCGCGCCATGCTCATTTGATAAGGCCGCTATTATTGCACAGGCATCTAATACATATGTCTTTTTCAAAAGTCCAACTCCTTATCTTCGCGGCTTCGCGCAATATGGTCTTTAACCGTAAGCTTTCCATCTTTATAAACACCCAAAAATGGGCAGCTGCTCGCTGTCTTCGCGGCTTCTGCGACATCTTCAACGGGAATTAACAAAACACCGCCCCTTTCTGCGCGCACTTTGACTCTTTCCGTGGAAATAAGCCTTAAAAGCGGCTCGGGCAATGTTCCGGCTTGCAAAACCATTTCAGCCATAATCACTCCTCCTTTAATTCATTGTAACAAGTTCAAGCACAAATGTCAAGAGGGCTTGACGATTCGGCAAAATAGAGCTATAATTATGCAAAGAAAGTATGATTATGGAGGTTGCTTATGAAAAAACTTGGAGTTAATGAGGTTCGGGAAGAATATTTGGCGTTTTTTGAGGAGAGGGAGCATTTGCGCCTGCCAAGCTTTTCGCTTGTGCCGGATGGGGACAAGTCCTTGCTGCTGATAAATGCAGGCATGGCACCGCTTAAGCCCTATTTCATGGGTTCTGCCGCGCCGCCCGCCAAACGCGTGGCCACCTGCCAAAAATGTATTCGCACGGGCGACATAGAAGAAGTCGGCAAAACCGCGCGCCACGGCACTTTTTTTGAAATGCTGGGCAATTTTTCCTTCGCCAATTATTTTAAGCGTGAAACCATACATTGGGCATGGGAATTTGTTACGGGGCGGCTTGAAATTCCAAAGGACAAGCTTTATATTACCGTGTATCTGGAGGACGACGAGGCCGAGGAAATTTGGCACAAAGAAGTTGGCGTGCCCATGGACAGGATTTATCGCATGGGCAAGGACGAAAATTTTTGGGAGCTTAGCGTCGGCCCCTGCGGCCCTTGCAGCGAAATTTATTTTGACCGCGGGCCCGAATTTGGTCAAGACGATTTTATGGCCTCGGTGCTGGCGGGCGAGGATAGATATTTAGAGTTTTGGAATTTGGTTTTTATTCAATTTAATAGGGTTGAAGAAGATAAGTATGAGGATTTGCCGGCCAAAGGCATTGACACGGGCATGGGGCTGGAGCGCATGGCCATGATTATGCAGGGGGTAAATTCCATTTTTGATGTGGATACTATAAAAGCCGTGCGGGATGAGGTTTGCGCAATTGCGGGCGTAAAATATACCTCGTCCTATAAGCCCGAAGACAGGCGCGACGCGTCAATTCGGCTGATTACAGACCATATCCGCTCGGTGGTTTTTATGATGTCAGACGGCATTACGCCCGGCAATGGAGAGCGGGAATATGTGCTTAAACGCCTGCTTCGCCGCGCGGCGCGGCATGGGCGGCTGTTGGGCATAAGCGAGCCCTTTTTGGCGCGGCTTGCGCAAATTGTAATCGATAATTCCAAATCGGCCTATCCCGTTCTGGCCGAAAAGCAGGACTATATTTTAAAGCTGATAAATCTCGAAGAAGAACGCTTTTACGAAACTCTTGAAGACGGAATGGCGCATTTACAGGCACTTATGCAAAAATTGGAATCCGGCGGAACTTTGGACGGGGTTCACGCTTTTAAGCTACACGACACTTACGGCTTTCCGCTGGAGCTAACCCGCGAAATTCTCGAAGAACAAGGCCTAAAGCTGGACGAAGACGGTTTCCGCGCAGAAATGGAGGCCCAACGCGCGCGAGCGCGAGCCGCGCGCGAGGATGCGGGCTATACCGGCACGGGGGATTTTGGCTTTGAGGGGGCGGAATATCCTCCTACGGAATTTGTCGGCTATAAGGAATCCGGCTGTGAAGCCACGGTTTTGCATGTGGCAAAACAGGGCGACGAAATACTTATCCTGCTGGACAAAACCCCTGTCTATGCCGAAGCGGGCGGCCAAAAGGCCGACTTCGCCACGCTTAAAACCGCAGGCGGACAGGCCGAAATTTCGGGCTGCGTTAAGACCCCCAATGGTCAATTTGTGCATATCGCGCGTATTACAAATGGTGCAATTTCCGCAGGAGATTCCGCCAAAATCAGCATTGATACAACCCGCCGCGAGGATATTACGCGCCACCATACCGCCACGCATCTGCTGCATTATGCCTTAGGCAAGGTCTTAGGCGCGGGCGTAACCCAGGCCGGCGCGTCCAAAAGCCCCGATTCCCTGCGTTTTGATTTTAATCATTTCGCGCCGCTTGCCAAAGATGAAATTAGAGCCATTGAAGACGAGGTAAATCGCAATATTTGGCGCAATCTGCCCGTCTATATCGAGGAAATGCCCATGGCGCGCGCCAAGGAAATGGGAGCCGTTGCACTTTTTGGCGAAAAATACGGCGATATGGTGCGTGTGGTTGACATCGGCGGCGAATGGCCCGAACTTTGCGGCGGAACGCATGTGGCCGCCACGGGCGAAATTGGGGCATTTAAAATCGTGTCAGAGGGCGGAATTGCGGCGGGTGTGCGGCGAATTGAGGCCGTGGTGGGCAATTATGCCCTGGCGCATTATCGCGGGGTTGAGGACAGGCTTGCCGAGGCGGCGGGTCTGCTAAAAGTGCCTGTTGCGAACCTTCTGAGCCGAATTGAACAGCTCACAATCAGCAATAAGGAATTGAACAAGCAATTAGAGCAACTTAAGCAGAAGGACGCACAAGCCGCCACGGGCGATATTTTGAACAAGGGCGAGGAAATTGGCGGAATTACGCTGTATTCAGCCACTTTAGACGGTCTTGACATGGACGCTTTGCGCAAACTTTCCGACAATTTGATTGGGCAAATGTCCTGCGGCGTGCTTCTTTTGGCGGCCACGGCGGACGGCAAGGCCAATATTTTGGCGCGGGCAACAAAAGACGCCCTGGCGAAGGGCGTGCATTGCGGAAATATCGTTAAGGCGGCGGCCACAGCGGCCGGCGGCGGCGGCGGCGGGCGGCCGGACATGGCGCAAGCAGGCCTAAAAGAGGCCGCAAAACTAAGCGAAGCCCTAACCGCGGCAAAACAATCTCTGCTGTAACGTCATTACGCGCTTGACACGGAATCCCCTGCCATTGGCGGGGGATTCCCGCTTTCGCGGGAATGACGGCATATCCGCCGGGGCTATTTGGCGTGAACGTAGGGGCGACCGCCCTCGGTCGCCCCGGCGCGGGTGCGAAGCACCGCGCATACCCCTGGCGCGCGAAGCGCGCAACAATACTAAAACCGCCGTTGATTCAATTGGAAGTATCCTTTTGTAATCGGTTTATATGCCCCAAAATCAAAATTAAATCGCTGTCATCAAGGGTTTCCAGGCTCTTTAGTGCCTTTGCAACTAATTCCGGATGTTCCCGCCTGTCGTCAAAAAACTCGGCCGGTGTAATGCCAAAATAATCACAAATAGCAAAAAATCCCTTCATTGGCGGAAGTGCCTTCCCCGAAGAAATATTATAGACATATCCCCGCGAATATCCCAAATCATAACTCATCTGATATTCGGACACGCCCTTTTTCAGCCGCAATTGCGTAATCCTGTCCCTAACAAAATTTTCATACATTCCGCCTCCACCTCCAAGTATAATTGTACTCGAAGGCGGGCTTGCCTTACTCCAAAATAATTTGTTACAATGCTTGACAAATCTAAAAATATATGTTATTGTAGTAAAATATACGGCGAATACATACAAAAAAGCAACGGACGTTGTTCCGGGGATGGGAAGAAGGGGGTGAAAAAATGCTTTTATTTATTATTATTTTGATAGTCGGGATAATCTATTTATGGTGGAAAAACATGGAGCGCACGGCATATAGAAATATGCATAAATGCGCAGAGCTTTCCTCAAAAGGGGCAACTTGCAAAAGTTGCATAAGTAGCTACAGAGAACATTGCAAGGACAAGTGGGAAAATTTTAAAAGAGATTATGGCTGCTGTCATTTTTACGAAGGTAGCTTTAAATGATGAGCAAAAACATTGAATTTGATGAATTGCGACGGGGGAGGTGATATGATGAGTATAGAAAAAATGGCTGGCGATTTTTATGATGAGATGAAACGCAAGGGGAAGACTCCAAACTTTTTTGGTAATTCCTGTCCGAGATGCGGCAGCAGAAATTTAAGCGGCAATCTCAGCAGCCGCGCGGAATGGGATATGGGCATTAAAAGATATGAATGTCGGGATTGCGGCCGCATATTTCAAACGTGATTCTTTGCACGGTATGCGGGGCGGCCTAAAGGCCGCCCCGCTTGCGCGGGAATGACGCGTGTGCGTGTAAGGAGATTGCCGAAATTCGCCGTGCGCAGACCTTCGGTCTGGCTCACGGCTTGAGCTAGTGCGTAGCACCGCGCACCGTCCTTGGGCAGGGGATTCCCGCTTTCGCGGGAATGACGGGGCATTTGCCGGGGCTGTTTGGCGTGAACGTAGGGGCGACCGCCCACAAATACTACAACTTTTGGATAAACCAAAACCAAAAAAAGGGCGCACCCGCGCCCTTTTTTTGCGTGTAAGAAAACCTGTCAAAATGTATACTTTTTGACAGCTACAATATTATGTAAATTCTACCACAACCGAAACGAATTTGCAACACTTTTTTTATAACAATCTGCCTTAAATTCCCAAAAAAGCCTTCTGTCAAAAGGTATAGGTTTTGACAGAAGACAAAATTTATTATTAGGGAGGATAATCATGAACGAAACCAACAAACGGATAGTCTCAAAAAAGAAAGTCATTGCCATTGCAAGCATCGCTGTGGCGATAATTGCTATAATTGTCGGGAGCGTATTTTTTGTAGCGGCAAGAATTAGAGACGGCAGGGCAGAGGAGATTTACGGAAGGATGCAAATTGCCTTTGAAAATCAAGACCATGAGGCGGTGGACTCTTATTGGGGCGAGATTCTTCAAGTCTATGGAGGGCGAATGTCCGTGCGCCTTGAAAGTGCTAGGCAAATGTCCAGAGCGTCAATAGAAAACAGATTCAATGAATTAACGGAATTGCATGATGAAGCACAGAGCCTTTTCAGCCAAGGCGAGTATAGTCGAGTGTTAGATTTACTTGATTTTATTGTATTTGTACACGATGTAGAGAGACCCGTTCGGATTTAGCGCGCATTATAGTTTCGGAAGGTTTGACACGGTTGCAGGTACAGGCCGAGGGGGTGATGTAATCGAAAGTTTGCGTGTAATCAGAGAGGCAGCAGAAACGGCAATAGCTGAGACCGGTAGTCAAGATGATGTTGCGGTCGTTGTTGATACCCAAGATTACGTTGATGAGCTGGCTATTCGTTTTGATGGCGGTGGAGCGTTTACCGCTAATATCATGTTGCTTGCAGGTTATGGGATGGCTTTGGATACCCTCACGTCTGTAACTGTGATGGGCGGCGGTGCTGATTCGCTTCCTATCTACTATGCCGCAGTTGCGGCCGTTACAGGATTAGAACTTCCCTTAGTTGCTGATATAGTGGCACAAATGGCTCTAGAAGCTACCGAAAATTCAGAAACTGTTGTGCGAGAACTTAATGGTATTAACTTGAGCACTTCCCCTATAACCGCATTTGGATTTATAGTTGAAATGCGTCCCGCGAATAGCCAAATTACATATGCTGAAGAATAAATTGCAATAGAAAATCTTTCCGCATCAGAATCACGGATACGGGATGCGGATATGGCGCGGGTATGACAAAAAGGCCGGTATGATTGTGGTCATACGGCCTTTTGCTTTTAAGCGTTACTTTAGCCGACTTTAGTCGGCACCTCATGTCGAATCTTAGCCGGCCATAACCGCCGTCAGCTTTTCGCCCAGGCCGCGCCTTCTGCCCACGGGACAGCCGTCCGCCGGGGCATTGCCCGCAAAAAAGGCCTCTGCAAAGCCGTTGCAGCCGGGAAAGCCACATGCGCCGCAATTTGCGCCGGGCATAAGTTCTTTAAGGGCGGTCAATCTTGGGTCTTCGCCCACTTTTAGTTTAATTGCGGCAAAACTTAGGATTAGTCCAAAAAGGATTCCCATGCCGCCAAGCACTGCAACCGAAATTAAAATTGTATTCATAATGTAATCATCCCCGCAAATCCGAGAAACGCTATAGACATAAGCCCCGCAACTATCATGGTTATGGGCAGGCCTTTAAGCGCCTTCGGAATAGAATCGTTTTTTTCCATTTTCTCCCGTATACCGGCGAAGAGCGTCAAAGCCAGCGTGAAGCCAATGCCGCCGCCAAGGCCATGCGCCAAGGTATAGAGGATGCTGTCGGAAAAAGTTTCAATATTTAACAACACAATGCCCAAAACCGCGCAATTTGTTGTGATAAGCGGCAGGTAAATTCCGAGGGCCTTGTGAAGGGGCTGTACATATTTTTTAAGGAACATTTCAATCAATTGCACCAGTCCGGCGATTAGGAAAATGAAGACGATTATATGCAGGAATACAACGTCAAATGGCACAAGGACGAGGTTAAATATGGCGAAAGTGGCGGCAGAGGCTATCACCATTACAACCGTAACGGCCGCACCCATGCCAACGGACGCCTTAAGCTGCTTAGACACGCCGATAAAGGGGCAAACGCCTAAAGAGCGCGCAAGTACGAGATTATTAACAAGTGCCGCGCTTAAAAACACCAAAATCAATTGCATTATGACGACCCCCCTTCATCCTTCGCGGGACAATCGGCGGAAGGGCAGGCCTTCGCACTTGCACAGCCGCCGCCCACAGCCACTTTGGCGGGCTTTGGCTTGCCTGAAAAGAATTTGTCCCTAAACTTTGTGAAGATTACAATTACAAATGCCAGCACGAAAAATCCGCCGGGCGGCAGGGCCAGCACCGTTGTACGCGGGAAGGCCTCGGGAAGCGCGAATCCTAAGAATGCGCCGCCGCCTATAAATTCGCGTATAATGCCGATTATGATTAGGGCCAAAGTGAAGCCCAGGCCCATGCCGATCGCGTCAAAAGTCGTATTCAGCGCGGGATTTTTTGAGGAGAAGGACTCCATCCGAGCCAAAATTATGCAGTTTATGGCGATGAGGGCGATAAACATGCCCAAAGCGTCGTTTAGCGCGGGCAAATATGCTTGCAACAGGAATTGCACCACGGTTGTAAAAGAGGCGCAAATTAGGATAAAAATCGGGATGCGCACCGCGTTTGGGATAACATTGCGAAGCAAGGAAACCAAAAGGCAGGACGCCGTAAGCACCGCCGTTGTCGCAATTCCCATGCCAAGGCCATTAACGGCCGTAACCGTAACCGCAAGCGTTGGACAAAGGGCAAGCGCGCTTGTATAAACAGGATTTTCCTCTAAAATGCCTTTTTTGATTAAGGAAAAATCCGCACGTTTTGAATCAGCCATGCAAACCCTCCTCCCCTAGCGGTGATGTCTGTTGAAATAATGCATGGCATCGTTGATGCCCCGCACAACCGAAGTTAAAGAAACAGTCGCAAAAGTTGTCGTGTTAATCTCGATAAGCTCTAATTCGCGGTCAAAGCTATGACCGATAAATTGCTGATTAAAGCCCGGCAGGTCGAGGATTCTGCCGCCCATAGACCATGTTTCCATATGGTCAATGATATACAAATTCCGAATTTCGCCTGTTGTGGATGTAACCACGGCCATTTCAATTGGCCCGTGATAGCCCGTTGGCGAGGTGAAAAAAACATAGCCCAGCGGCGTTCCCGCCCTGTCGTGGCTTGAGGCCATCCATTCGACGGAAAAGCCCGCAAAGCGGTTTACATGGTGAAATTCCGTGAAGCGCGTGCCGGGAATCAGGCTTGCGACCGAGGGGTAAAGCGGCGGTGTTGGCGGCGTAAGCGGCGCGCCCGCCTCTTCAAAGCCGAGATAGCGCGTGGCATCGTTTAGGCCGCGAAGCACGGCGTTTAGGGAAATTGTGGCACCCACGGCCACGTCAATTTCCTGCGGGCTTGTTGCGCGGCGAGATG
Source organism: Clostridiales bacterium (assembly GCA_031277225.1). Classification (GTDB taxonomy): domain Bacteria; phylum Bacillota; class Clostridia; order Lachnospirales; family WRAX01; genus JAITMQ01. The sequence continues at coordinate 8,400 of JAITMQ010000036.1, forward strand.
GCACTAAAATTCCGATACGGTCTACAAAGGCCTCGGCGAAGAAATCTTGGGAGATAATTGCGCCGATTCCGGGGGTTTCCGAGTGATTTAGGACTTCAAGACCCAGAATATAGCCGCTTGGGTTAAAGGCCGTCATCATGTCAATTGTTCCGCCATAGCCCGTGGGATTGGCGGCAAAAGCATGGCCTAAGAGCCTGTCATATTCGTCAAAGGCCCTGTACATGCGGGTTAGATTACTGCCGGAGATGTTTAAATTCATCGTTTCAACACGATATGCGCCGGGAAGCAGGTTTTCAAGGGCTTCGGCGGCCTGTTGTGCGCGGCGTTCGGCAATTGGCCCTTCTGTAACGGAAAAGGTCAGCCCCAAAAGCACGGCGGCCACCACGGCAAACAAAGTTGCGGCAATAACGGGTTTTATAAATTCTTTTTTCAATTAGCTCTCCTCCTTTTTGACAAACGCTGTGCGTTTGTCAATTAATGATTAATAGTGAATAATGAATAATTGTGGGAGATTTTGCTTCGCAAAATCTTGTTGGCGCAGAGCTACGCTCTGGCTATGATTCAGAGCTAGTGCGAAGCACCGCGCACCGGCCTTGGCTTCGGAAGATTTTGAAAATCCCGAAGGGATTTTTTCCTTAATTATTCATTATTCATTCTTAATTATTCACTGACTTTCCTCGCTCTTGGCTTTATAAATCTATCGATTAGCGGGACGACCAAGTTCATGAGCAGAATTGCAAATGCAACCCCTTCGGGATAGCCGCCGAACAGGCGTATGAAGACGACCAGAACGCCGGCACCCACACCAAAAAGAATTTTACCAAGCGGGCTTATTGGGGACGACGAGGGGTCTGTTGCCATAAAGAATGCGCCTAAAAGCAGGCCGCCCAGCAATATTTGATAGAGTGCATGTTCGCCCAGCAAATGCGTCATTAGGAATGTTGTGCCTATGAAGGCGACGGGGATATGCCAGGAAATGGTTTTTGTTATCAGCAAAAACAGGCCGCCTATAAGCAGGGCAATTGCGGCGGTTTCACCGATTGAGCCGGGGATATTGCCAAATAATGCCATTATGTAGTCATTGCTTACGGGAGCAACCCCATTGGCATTTACTCGCAAAAGCGGCGTTGCGGCGGACACCGTGTCAACATTCAGCCAGCCCGTGAGGGGATAGCGAAAACCTGTTGACATGGGCGCGGCATAGGAAATTGCGAGGAAGCCGCGGCCCACCAAGGCGGGATTAAGGAAATTTTTGCCAAGGCCGCCAAAGAGCTGCTTTACGATTATGATGGCGACAAAAGAGCCGACGACGGGCATCCACAGCGGAATACTCGGCGGCAGGGTTAGCCCCATCAAAAGCCCCGTAACCGTAGCACTTAGGTCATTTATGGTTATCGGTTTTTTGGCCAGCTTTTGATAAATCCATTCAAAGGCGACGGAGCTTAAAACCGAAACCAAAACGACCAAAAGCGCGGATATGCCGAAAAAGTACACGCCCACGAGGGTTGTCGGGGCCAAGGCAATCAATACATAGGACATATTGCGCCTTGTTTTGGCGAATTCGGGATTGGCCAAAACGGGTGTATCGACATGATTGGACATTTCTTCACCTCTCTTTATTTGTTATTCTTTGATGTCTATTCCTATCATTTTCATGAGAAACTTAGCATTGCGGGTGGTGCTTATGCCGGGCTTTATTTTAAAATCAAAGCGAATTTCATTGTCGACATAATGCTCGCTAAAGTGATGATTCGCAAAACTTTCTGTTTTGCAGACCTCAAGGTCATGCGTGGTTATAAGCCCGAGATTTTGCTTTTTATGCAGATTTTGCAAAACGGCCTTTGCGCCCGTAACGCGGTCTTCGGAATTTGTGCCTGCGAAAATTTCGTCGATGAGAAAAAGCATGGGATTTTCGTTGTCTATGATATTCTTAATCCGAAGAAGCTCTGCATAAAATGTCGAAATATTTTGCTTTAAATTGTCGGGCGGGCGCATACAAGTCCAAATGGCGACGGCGGGGGCTTTAAAGGCCGCGGCGCATACGGGCGCGCCCATATAGGCCAAAACCAAGTTTATGCCGACAGTCCGCAGGAAAGTCGTTTTTCCGGACATATTTGAGCCGGAAATTATTCCGATGCCCTTAAGGTCAAAATCATTGGCAACCCTGTCGAATTCCTCAATCAGCGGATGGCCGAGATTTTTCGCCGTCAGCGCAAGCTCTGCGCAAATTTCGGGATAGACCCAATCGGGGTTTTGTTGCGGCAAAACGGCTACACTTGCCATTGCTTCAAAATAGCCGATGGTTTCCAGGCGCACGCGCATGTCTTTTGCGCCTTTTGCCCTTAAATCCTCCAACACGCAGACGCAATGTATATCCCACAAGGCAACAATATTCAAAAGCAAGTCCAGCAGGGTAATATTGCGCGCCCTTAATGCCAGCGAAATTCGCTTTAAGTTCCATTTTGCGGGCAATTTTTCCTGCCATGTCTTATTAAGCTCTGCCTTAAAGTCCGCCTCGCGAATTATTGCCGCCATTTCGCCAAAATCGTCCAGACTGCCCCGAAATTTGCCGATTTCCTTAAGGATGGCCTCGGTTTTGTTCGCGAGTGTGGCGAAGACCATCACCTGTAGAACCATGGCTAAACCCGAAAAGATTAAAAGCGCGTTATTAAGCCCGACAATGAAATTTGAGGCGACGAGCAGGGCGGTTATAAACGGCAGGATTCGCACGGCAAATCTCAGCGTTGCCGAGGCGAAGAGTTTGTCCTCGCTCTCGAAAAATTCGACCATGGCGGCAGGGCTTAAGGAGATATTTTCGGACATTAGGCCTTTGATTTTAAGGCCTTCGCAAAATGCCGAATTTTCCGAAATTTCCTTGATGGCCGCCTGGCGGCGCAAAACCGCCGCCTCGTCCCGCTTTTCGGTTAAAAACAGGACTTTTAGGATTTCTTTGCCGTATTCGGTATTGGTTTCGTTGAGATATTGAAACAACGAGGCCTCTCCAAAAAGGTCTAAATCCCTGCTATAGGGGTGGTTGGCATCGACATATTCCGCGCCGTCTTGCTCGAATTTAACCCATTCGCCCGACTTGCGGTCTGCATTGCGGCCCTGCAAAATTGCGCGGGCTTGCGCGATTTTTTGCTGCTTCACCATTTTTGTGTTGAAATGGTTAAGGACAAAAAACGCCGCCAGAAAGCCGATAAAAGCCGCAACCGTCCAGATGCTGTGGCCTTGGAAAAAGCCGAAAATCAGCACCCCTTGAGCTAGCAGGATTGTTGCAATTCTTAATGTTTTATTTAAATCTTTACTCATAGTCAACCGCCTTGGGGATTCCCGCTTTCGCGGGAATGACGTGTGCTTGGTTGGGATTCCCGCTTTCGCGGGAATGACGTTTAGTAAGAATGTAGGCCGGGGAGCAGGTTATTTACACCAATCCATGTGAAAAGCACAAGGCCTATGCCGAAAATGGACATTATTGCCGTGCGCCTGCCGCGCCAGTTTTTGCGCAGGCGTTGATGCAGGTAAATGGCGTAGAATATCCAGGTTATCAGCGACCAAAGCTCTTTCGGGTCCCAAACCCAAAATTGCCCCCATGCGTCGATTGCCCAAAAACTGCCCGAAATTATAGTAACCGTGAAAAACAACATTCCAAAGACGGTTGCGCGATAGCTTAGGCGGTCAATTTGCAGCATTTCTTTGCCTTCTTCGTCCACATTGCGCCGCAGATTTACAAGATAGCGAATTCCGCAGACGGCGGCGATTGCAAAGCCCGCATAGGCTATTGCCCCCGTGCCGGCATGGACGAAAAACCACGGCGAACGCAGGGCATCTTGCATATATTGTATGTCCATATTGCGCGTGGCGGCGAAAATCATCATTGCGAGGGCGGCGGGCATGGCGACAGAGGCCAGCCAGGGCATTTTCGCCCGAAGCACTATATAAATTATGGAAATGACGAGGGCGAAGGACATGGCGAATTCAAAGGCGCCGCGCATTGGCATGGCGTAAATGAAGGCAAGCTCCAATACGTCGATTTTGGCCCACCAACGCCAGATAAAATAGGCTATGTGGGCGACTGTGGTCAATACAAAGGCGGCGAAGGCATATTTTTTCAGCCTGTCATCTTTGACGGCCAAGCCCGTAAAGTATAGGGCGACAGCGACCGTATATAAGCCAAGAACAGCCCAAAATAGGATGTTTAAGGGTTCCATTAAATATCGACCTCCAGTTCTCTTTCAGCGGGCTTTGGCTTTGCTTCCTGCTCTGCTTGCTCGTCCTTTTTGAACAAGGCCTTAATCTCAAGGTCAATTCCCGAAGACTTCAGCGTTGTAAGCTTATACCGGCCGCCTTTCAGCACCAATATCGAGGGATAGCGATAAAACGCCAGATAGAGAGCGACCATTAAAAGCCCGAAAGCCGTGTATAAAAGCGCGGGGAAGGGATGCGGCACAAAGGTAACCCTTATGCCGGGATAGTTGATTAGCTCGTTAAAATCGAAGCGAAGATTGCCCACATAGACATAGGAGCCCGGAATGGCGAAGCGGCTGTCGCGACTGTCGCCATCTATGACCATTATGTAATACAGCGGATTGGGAAAAATTGGAGCGTCGTAAATCAGCGGGATTACGCGGCCTGTTTCCTCCTCGATTTCAAAGCCTTGAAACACCGTTTCAAACCATATGCCGATTCCATCATTGTCGGCCAGCATAGAGCGTTCCGTGAGATAGAATGTGTCTTGTCCGCCTGTTGTCAAGTCTGTGGCGGTTATAGAGCCGGCGAAAAGATGCACAATTTGGTAAAAACGATATGAATTGAATCTAAGGGGGCGGTTTACGGTAATTTCGCGAACCCCGCTTGTGCGCCCGTCGGGCGTGGTTACTTCAATTACGCTTCTGGAGCGCGCGCGGCCCGTTTCCTCGTCATATCTTTGGAAGCTGAATAAATGAAGTTCGGAACCGTCGGCCAAAATATAGCTTTCTCGCGGAAGCAAAATTGCGTCTTCTTCTGTCGTCAGAGCCAGAACGATGCCGCCGAAGAGGAAGATTGCGAGTAGGGAGAAGTGTACCAAAATTGAGCCGAAATAGCCAATCCTGTTCTTAAAGTATATTGTCGCGCCCTCGGAATCGTACCGTTTATAGCGTTTTTCCTTTAAATATTCCCTAAGCTTGGCGGCTTCCTCTTCGTCTAATTCCTGCGGACTATAGCCGTCCTGCGGCACATTGAAGATGTTAGCAAGAAGTTTGCGAACGGAAATTAGGCGGCTTATTGTGGCCTGCGCCAGACTTATGCCGAGGAGAATGCAGACGACGACGAAATACCATTGGGAAAACATTCGGTGCATACCCATATTAACCACAAAATTGCCGATTCGCGGGTAATTTTCGATATACCACGACTCGTCAAAAGTTTGTGGAATAAATGAACCAACCACCGAAAAACCGACCACTATCAGCAAAATTATAAGCCCGAATTTCATTGAGCGAATGAAGTTGAGAAACTTTTTCACGGCGAAAACCCCCTTAAGGGTAAAAATCAAGGGCGACCCCGGGGGGTCGCCCCTTGATTATTAACGATTAATGTCCGATTTGATTTAGGAGAGCTTCGACTTCACGCGCATAATCCCAGCTATATTCCATTGTTCTGAACAACAGCCTGGAATTGTGTGCGCCATTGGAGTTTTCGCTTACAACCCAATCCCAGAAGAATTGAGCATTGCGGAAGGTATATCTAATTTCATCTAAAGTTGCCTCTGTATGGCGGCCGCTTTCAACAGCCACAACCAGACGCTCCATCAATTCCGCCAAATGATTGCCCAGCGAGTGAATGCGGGTCATATATTCGGCTTGAATTGCGCGAACTTCGCCTTCCAAATCCCCATGACAGTCGGCACATGTGCCTGCAATAAGCTGAGGATTGCTGAAGGGACTCATCCATTCATGGCTGATATATGGCACGCCGGCCCTGTTTTCGCTGCGCGGCATATGACAGTCTGCACAGCTAAAGGCCATGCCCATTGGAGCGAGGCTGTTATGAATTGCACCCCTGCCGTAAATGGTTTCAAATTCGGGATGCTGCACCTTGATTTGGCGCACGCCGCTTCTTGGATTTACATAGTCCGCAAAGGGTCTGCCGGGTGCTGTTGGATGGTCGGCGGGCATGAGTGAATAATAGTTGTAATAATGAAGAACTGCCGTTGGATACATGTCCAGCATACTTGCATAGGGCAATTTAACCTCGAAGGAATTGGGAACAAAATAATATTCCACATGGCATTGCGCACAAGCAAGGCTTGCCGGGGAAACGCCCATTCCGAGAGCTTCCGGCAGGGCATTGTGAACATATACAGCCATTGCGCGGGGTTCGCCCGGCTCGTTGCCGTGGCAATTAAAGCAGCTTACGGGCTGTGTCATAACCGAGCGCAATTCCTCAAATGGCACGGAATAGAAGTCTAAGCCCATTGCCTCTCTAACCGCAGGATAGTTTGCAGATTTGCAGGCAAAGCAATTTGCGCGCAGACGGAAGGGATAGCGTCCGGTGGCATCTAAGCCGACCATGGAAAATGTGTGGCCCCTGGGGCTGTTGTAATCTAAGGCAAAACCGAAGCCTTCAAACAGCACACGCATATAGGGATTGATTTCCAGATAGCTGTAGAAATAGTCATTGTCGTAGTTTCTAAGGTATGAGGCGACGACATCGGGATGCTCGTCAAACCATTCTGTAGCGCTTATGACCACCACGCCGATTCCACCGTGTTCGGGGATTGGCGGAAGGTCTACCCTTGGGGCTCCGGCGCAAGCTGTAATCAGCATTGCAAGTGCGGCCAGAGCGAGTATGTATAAAATGCGCTTTTTCATTGACTTTCCTCCTTTAATAATAGCTTGCAGATGCAAGCTTAGTATGTTATAATAATTATATCATGGTTTTATTTAAAAATTCCGTTGTCTTGACCACCAAATTAAGGAGGAGCAATGAATTATTTAGAAATTTTAAAATCCGCGGCCTTATTTAAGGGAATTGACGATTTACAGCTGGCCCATCTTCTTAAATGCATTGGCGCGAATCAAAAAATTTTCAAAAAAGGGGAATTTGTTTTGCTGGCGGGGGACAATCCGACGCGGATTGGGATTTTGCTTAGCGGGCAATTACATATTTTGTCGGAGGATTCTGACGGAAATAGCTTTTTTGTAGGGATTTTGAACCCGGGGGAAATTGCCGGGGGTGCTTTGTGTTGCGCGGGCGTTGCGGAAAGCCCGATTTCCGTTATGGCCAAAGAGCAGTCGGAAGTATTGTTGATGGATTTTTCGCGGATTTTAGCAACTTGCTCGTCGTCCTGCGCAAATAAGCAAAAACTTTTGATAAATATGCTTCAGTATGTTTCAAATAGAAATGTGCAGCTGCAGAATAGGCTGGGGATTGTGAGTGTGCGCTCCGTGAGGAAAAAGATTTTAAGGTATTTGCTTTCGTTCGGAAGGGAAGAAATTGCAATTCCCTTTAACCGGCAGGAAATGGCGGATTTTCTGGCCATAGAGCGAAGCGCGCTTTCGCATGAGCTGGGTAAGATGAAAAAAGACGGGATAATCGATTATCGGAAGAATCGGTTTTGGATGTTGTGATGTTTGTTTTGTACCGGCGCGCGGGGCGCGCCGGTACAAAACAAGGGGGTGGATTTGGGTTATAATAGTAATGTATAAGAGGCGGGGGAGAAGGCATGAGGCGAAACTATTTAACCGCTAAGCGTCATTCCCGCGAAAGCGGGAATCCCCGCCACTTTGGGGGGATTCCGCGTCAAGCGCGGAATGACGTTGCGACACGCTTTCAACAGTTAATTGGCGTTATACTAATAGGTTTACGATACATTATAGCAACACAGGAACGCATGTTGTTCCGGCAAAAAGGGAGGTGAAAGGCGTGCATCTATGGGAATATGAAGGCAAGCGCGTTAAAATAGTAGATGATGACGGCAATATTACGGTTGGGCTTGCAGATTTTTATACTTCCGAGCTTGATGACCCGAATGGTGTGGCATCTTTGACAATAAGACCCGACGGCGTATCGGGTGCTTTGTTCGAGTTTGAAGAAAATGAAATTGCCCATATAGAAATCATCCCCGAAGCAACATATGCAGAGCCCGGCAAGCTAAAGCGGGCAGTAGCTGCATAACTACTCAAAACCGCCCTCATGGGGCGGTTTTTTATTGGGGTGATTTTTTGGCGGTATAGAGTGATTCTGCGTTGATTGTGGCTTTGACGGCGTTTTTTCCTCGACTGTCCAGTAGTCTATACCTGTCTATGAGATTTAATTCCTCGTCGTCAAAAGGGGCATTGGTGATTTCGGAAAGGCCGAGGAGATAATCGGTTGTAACATTGTAAAAACCCGCAATTCGGCGCAATGATTCAAAATTCATTTCATGCTTTCCCGATTCATAAAAAGAATAGGCCTGTCGCGTAATATTAAGGTATTTCGCCAAATCCTCATGGGTTAAATTCCGTTTTTTGCGGAGTTCCAATAATTTTTGCCCAAACACAGCCTCACCCCCATAACCAGCTTAGCACATTAAAATAAGCTAAGCAATAAACGTAAATAAATATTGTTGACAAGGTAAGTTTTACTTGCTATAATAAAAAATGGACAAAAAATTATTTGGAGGAGATGTTGAAAATGAGAAAACATGTTAAAGGCTTTGTTATGGGAGTTTTATTTATGCTGATTTTATCGGCGACGGTGGCTGTGGTGGCCGCGCCTGAGGGTGTTTGGCGGCAGATTTTTCATGGTGTGAATGTAACTCTAAATGGCAATCCGATGGAATTTGATGATGAGGACAGGCCGTTTATTTTGGACGGCAGAACATTTTTGCCCGTGCGGGCAATTTCCGAAGCCTTGGACTTTGAGGTGTTTTGGGTGGCGGAAACTTCGACGGTGTACATAGACGCAACCACAGCGGATGTCGTATACGAGCCGCCGCCGCAGCCCCTGCTGATGTCCGTGCCCGATTTAACGGGACTTACCGAGGCGCAGGCCAGAACCCGGGTGGTAAATGCGGGGCTTAGAGTTGGGCAAATATTTTCGCAAATGAGTGAAACAGCCGCAGTAGGCACGGTTATTATGCAAAACCTGCCGTCTGGCGGCTATGTAGAACCAAATACCTATCTAAGCTTCACGCTGGCAACCGCACCGCCGCCGCAACCGCAACCTTTTTGGACAACTGTACCACACCATGAAAGGTCTAACAGAACCATAGCTTTAAGCACGGTAAACATATTTGGGAATACCTATGGCAATGCTATATCAAATGTGGGGCAGGGAGGAAATGCCTGGAGCCACCACGCACTTAATGGTCAATTTAGCACCATAACCGGAGCAGTTGGTCGTGTTGATGGAACGAGTGGAAATAGAATAGCTACCATTAGCTTTATTGGTGATGGCAGGGATTTGGCTTCTTTTAGCTTCGGCAACAACACGATGATGCAGGACGTTTCTATTGATGTAACAGGGGTTGTATTGTTAAGAATTGAAATTGAGGAAGGCATTAATTTTAGTATGCTCGCTGATCAAAGGTCGCCTCGTATTGCCTTTGTTAACGCTATGATTCAGTAACCGAAGTAGTTGATAAGCGAAAGCCTCGCCGTCTTCCCGCGAAAGCAGGATGACGAACCTACAGGCAAGCACGCAATGACGAAACCCCGGGATAAGCCCGGGGTTTGCTTTTTACTCTTCGTGTGGGTTGTTTGCCAAGAAATCGTTCATTTCTTTTACCATTTCTCCGACCTTTTCGGGGCCGAAGCCGTGCACGCCGCAGGCCTCTTCCAGAGACTCAAATTGTGCCGCCCCTCAGCCGAAGCAATGCATACCGTTTTGCATTAAAATCATGGCTAAACGCCTGTCGCGAGCGATAATATCGCTGATAATCATATCCTTGTGAATCATATCTACACCTCCTTAATTTTCCTAAATTACCAAATATTTGGTATGTTATATTTGCGAATATCTTCGTCAATGGTGATAAATGTCAAATTTTCTGCTAAAGCGGTAGCTATGAGGATTCTGTCGAAAGGGTCTTTATGATGCAGCGGCAAATTCGTAACTTTACTCAAATAATCACGCCTTATGGGCAATTCAAAAAATCCGTTGTAATCTATTATTTCAAAAAATGCATTAATTCCGCCATCAAGTTTCAAACTGCCTTTTCGCAACTTTATGGCTATTTCCCAAGCTGAAGCTATGCTTACAAATTTTGGCGATTCATCATCACGCAAAATTCTATAAATATCGCCGGGAATCAGCGGAGATTTTTCTGCAACCCATAAAATCACATGTGTGTCCAAAAGGTATCTCATAATCACATATACTCCTCAAACTCTTCCAAAGGCGCGTTAAAATCTTCGGACATCCAAATTTTGCCTTCCCAGCCGCCCGGCTTTGCCGCATACCCTCTCCTTGGCGTATAGGTCAATCTGACCTGCCGGGAATCAAATTTTTGGCGAATGGTATAAACAATATCGTCAATATTTACGCTTCCGTCAACTTCAAGCACGATAGTTTCAGTCATTTTAACACCTCCTTAATTTTCCTAATAGCCCTCATCTGCAATCTCCAAAAGACAGCCGTCGATAAGGTCGCTTATATAAATTTCGGGCATATCCGCATATTCTTTTTTGGAGTAAATGCACAATAAAACCACGATTTTGTACAAGGTTGCGACTAGGTAATAAACCCGGTATCCCCCCGACTTCCCCACATTGGCATCGGGATTTGCCAGCCTTAGCTTATAGACATTATGAGGGGGATTTAGGCCTTCTCCGCGCTTGATGAGCTCGCCTTCAAATTTCCCTTTAGCAAATTTGTCCCTAATTTGCTCAATTTGCTTGGTGAGGCTGAAATAGCGTTTCTTCTTCAAAAAATAGATAGCCTGCTTATCAAATTCTTCCGTAGTTTCAATTTCATACAAGTTCGCCTTCATTTTGCATTTCCTCCGTGATTTTTCCCATTTCTTCTAAAAGCAGGTTAATATCTCTTCCTCGCCGCTCACCTTTAGCAATACTTATAGCACCTTTAGTAGCCCGCACAACAGACCTCGCCAATTCCTGCACTTTCGGGTCGTCTCTAAAATCCACGCTTTCACTCCTCTCCACAAAGTCCATAACCAAAGCTTCAGCCATTTTAACACCTCCTATTTACCGAATACTCCCAATTCTTGGGAAATAGCTAAAGGCCGCGCGGCCCATTATATTTTCGCGGGGCACGAAGAGATTATTCCACGGGTCGCGCCCCAGCCCGCGCGAATCTCTTGAATCGTTGCGATTATCCCCCATCACAAAAAAGCTGTTTTCGGGAATCGTGAAGTTTTGCGGGGTCAGCGAAAGGCCGCCCGGCGGCTCGTAAAGATACCATTCGTAAAGCGGCTCGTCAGAACCATTTACAAAAACCCGCCCGCCGACAATTTCCAGCCTGTCGCCCGGCAGGCCGACAATGCGCTTGACATAAGAAATTCCCGTTTGGTCGGGCGAGCTGAAGACGACCACGTCAAAACGTTCCGGCTCCGAAAAAAGATAGGACAGGCGGAAGGCGACAAGGCGCGTGCCCTCGGAAATTGTGGCGCGCATGGAACCCGTGGGCACCGAGGCATTAACAATAATCACATTATTTATAAAAAAAGCCAGCAAAACCGCAAGGGCCAAAAGCGAAATCCAAGACAAAATCTCCTTGCGAATATTCTTCGGCTCTTTAGTCGGCTTCTCATCTTCAATCACTTCCAAATTTTTATCGATAGTTTCCATATTTCCTCCCATTGGTGAGATTATTTTGTGGCGGGCAATGCCTTGAAATTGCGCACAGGCATTTTTCGCTCTTTCCTTGAACTTTTATAGGCTTCCCAATCAATATAGCCTTCATTAGGCTCGCCTTCAAAATCTTTTATCATTTGCAAATCAATATCATCGGGCATTACCTCGCCAATTTTGGAAATTTTCTCAAATAAGCTTTTAGTCATCTCGATCGCCCCTTCTTATAAGCATCACCACGAGGGTGTATGCCCTCAACATATATAAAATCGTTGCCAATGGTATATCTAAATAAAATTCTATACGGCGGCTTTTTAAGTCTGTATTTGTCTTTAAAGCCCTTTAATTTTTCAATATCGCCGTCGAAATTAGCCAGTCTGTCAATGGCTTTTTTCAGTCGGTTATATGTTTTGCCATCACATTTATCCAAGTATTTTTTGGCTTGCTTGCTCAACTTTATATCCACAATATCCCCCCGCTTCATTTCATTATACCCAAAGTTGCGGGAAATTGCAAGCTGAAGTTGGCAAAATTTGATTGTATATTGAAACTTTCAAAGTGCAGACTAGTTTTTAATGGAGTGATTGTATGGATATTTATATAAAACCTAGGAAAAAGGCCGAAATAGTCGGGCGGGACTTTGCAACTCTCGGAGATGTTGCCGAAGTTCATGCGGAAGCAAGTCTAAAAAAGCGCGCCGAAAATATTAAGTTGCTCACGAGCGAACCCGGAGCTTACGCCATTTCCGTAATTGAAATGATAGCCACCATTTCCGCCACCCTACCCGGCCATACCATCAACAATGTCGGCGAAGCCGACACAATGGTTGTCATCAAGGACAAACCCTCGCGAAATCCCACACCATGGGTTTGGGCGAAGGTTATCGCAATCGCCGTCGTGCTTTTTGTCGGCTCGGCCACGGCAATTATGGCCTTTCACACCGATTCGCAGCTTGGCACGGTTTTTAAGAAATATTACGAAATATTCTTTGGGCATGAGGTCGAAAATCCCTATATAATCAATATTCCGTATTCAATTGGCTTGGCCCTCGGCATAATGGTGTTTTTTAACCATTTTGCCACGGGCAAAAAAATCACGCGCGAACCCACGCCGATTGAGGTTGAAATGGAGCTTTATGAACAGGATGTCGAAGACGCGCTAATCCAAAATTTGAATCGACAAAAGGATAAGGAGCAGGGCGAATGAGCTATATTTTGGGCGCATTAGTAGGTTTGGCCAGCGGCATGGCAATTTCCGGCGCGGTTTTCGCGCTTATAGCCTCCGTCGGCGTGGTATCAAGCATGGCGCAGCGCACGCGCACACAACGCTATAGCCGCGTCTATGAATTGGCCATAATTTGGGGCGGAATTTTCGGCTCGGCCACCTTGGCATTTAATATCCGCTTTCCGGTTTCAGATTTGCTTGTATCGGTTTTAAGCCTTGCAATCGGCGTATTTTTCGGGGTTTTCGTAATGTCCTTAGCCGAAGAATTGGACGTTTTGCCCGTAACAAGCAAGCGGCTTGGCGTTAGGAAGGGTGTTTCGTGGCTAATTCTCGCCATTGCCCTTGGCAAAATGGCGGGTTCACTACTGTATTTTTTGGTTTCGGGTTTTTTCACACAGGGAGGCTAGACGGATGAAGACGAATAGGCAGCATTATGACCAAATGGTTAAGAAGGCATCACCAAACAGCAAATTGGGGCTTAATTGCTTTAAAGCTTTTATTGTGGGAGGCCTAATTTGCGTCTTAGGGCAATTTTTATACGGACTTTTTGAAAGCTGGGGGGCGACAAACGACCAAGCGGCCACATATGTGGCGATTACGCTGATATTTTCGGCCGTGTTGTTGACAGGAATAGGCAAATTTGACGACCTCGTGAATTTTGCGGGGGCGGGGGCGGCCGTGCCCATAACAGGATTTGCCAATGCGATGGCTTCGCCCGCCATCGAATTTAAAAAAGAGGGTTATATATTTGGCGTGGGAGCGAAAATGTTCTTGATTGCAGGGCCTGTAATCGTCTATGGAACGCTGGCTTCCATGCTTGTCGGAATCGTATATTTTTTCATTCAAAGGTGATTAAATGTTAAAAAGACATGGTGAACAAACAGTAATTTTTTCCAAGCCCGTGGGCATTGTGGCGGCTTCTTCCGTGGTTGGCCCAAAAGAGGGCGAAGGGCCGCTTGGCGGGCGTTTTGACCTGGTTGAAAATGGCCTTATGTTTGAAACGCGAAGCTGGGAGGCGGCGGAAAGCAAATTCGCAAAAACCGCCGTGAATCTTTGTTCATGCAAGGCGGAAATTCCTGTGGGGGATTTTGAATATATTATCGCAGGTGATTTGCTTAACCAAAGCACGGGAAGCATTTTTGGCCTGCGGGACACAAATCGGCCATATTTGGGCATTTTTGGGGCTTGTTCGGCCATGGGAGAGGGGCTGTCGATTGGCGGAATGTTGATTGACGGCGGTTTTGCCCAAAAAGTCATGATTGTGGCCTCCAGCCACTTTTGCTCCGCCGAAAAGCAATTCCGCTTTCCGCTGGAATTCGGGTCGCAACGCCCGCCAACCTCGTCTTGGACGGTTACGGGTGCGGCGGCGGCGGCACTTACGGCAGGCGGCAAAGGCCCTGCCCTAATGGGCTGTACAACGGGCAAAATTGTCGACATGGGCGTGAAAGATGCCCATAATATGGGGGCGGCGATGGCGGGGGCGGCTGCCGATACAATTGCGGCGCATTTTCGGGATTTGGGGCGCAATCCAAGCTATTATGACGCGATTATCACGGGGGATTTGGGCCATGTCGGGCAGGAGCTTTTGTTGCAGATGCTAAGCCGCGAGGGTTTTGAAATTGCAAGCCGACACCGCGATTGCGGCATTGAAATTTTTGACAAGGACACGCAGGGAACGCTAAATGGCGGCAGCGGCTGTGCTTGCAGCGGCGTGGTTTTTGCGGCCTATTTTTACGAGGAAATGAAGCGCGGCAAATACAATAAAATCCTTTTTGTGCCGACGGGCGCGCTAATGTCGCCCACCAGCGTGCAGCAGGGCGAATCCATTCCCGGAATTGCCCATGCCGTAATCATCGAGAATTGGAGCTGATTGTATGCAATTTTTTTGGGCCTTCATCATAGGCGGCGCAATTTGCGCCATCGGGCAAATTTTGATTGATAAGACGAAGCTGACCTCGGCGCGAATTCTGGTTCTTTTCGTGGTTGTGGGCGTAATTTTGGGCGGCGCGGGAATTTATCCCCGCTTGGTGGAATTTGCGGGCGCGGGCGCGTCCGTTCCCCTGCCGGGCTTCGGAAATCTGCTGGCCAAAGGCGTTAAGCAGGAAATCGACGCGCAGGGCGCAATCGGCATATTGACAGGCGGCCTAAAGGCCGCCGCCGCGGGCCTGATGGCCGCCGTAAGCCTGTCCTTCCTCGCCGCGCTAATCTTTGAACCGAAGGCAAAATAAAAAAGCCCCTATGCGCTGCTAGGGGCGGCATTTACTGCTTTGGAATATCTTGCTGATGGCAGGGGATTCCCGCTTTCGCGGGAATGACGTTATCAAGGGAATGAGGTTTTAGCCATTCACCCGCGTGATTTTTCCGCCTAATTGGCGGAGTTTTTGGTCAAAGCGGTAATAGCCGCGGTCTATATGATAGATGTCGTGGATTTCCGTTGTGCCTGCGGCGGTTAGGGCGGCCAGCATGAGCGCCGCGCCCGCGCGCAGGTCGGAGGCCTTCACTTGCGTTCCGGCCAGCTTTTCCACGCCCTCAATTATCGCCGAGCGGCTGTCAATCTTAATGTCCGCGCCCATGCGAACAAGTTCGGGCACATGCATAAAACGGTTCTCAAAAACGGTTTCGGTTACAAGATTTGTTCCGGGAGTTGTGGCCAAAAATGCGACAAATTGTGCCTGCATATCGGTTGGAAAGCCGGGATATGGCAGGGTTTTAATGTCAATCGGGCGGCGCAGACTGCCGCTTTTAACATTCAGCCCCTCCTCGGATTCCTCAATTTCCACACCAACCTCGCGAAGCTTGGCTATGGCGGGCTTAAGATGGTCTGTAACCACATTTTCAAGGAAAATTTCGCCGCGACTTATGGCGGCGGCCACCATGAAAGTGCCCGCTTCGATGCGGTCGGGTATGACATTATGGTTTGTTCCCGATAATTTATTAACTCCTTGTATCCGAATTGTATCCGTGCCGCTGCCGCGAATTTGCGCACCCATAGAGGTTAAAAAGTTCGATAAATCCACGATTTCCGGCTCAACGGCGCAATTTTGAATGATGGTTTGGCCCTCGGCCAACGCCGCCGCCATCATGATATTTTCGGTTGCGCCAACAGATGGAAAATCCAGGTAAATATTCGCGCCAACGAGTTTTTTTGCGCGGGCCGAAACATAGCCATGCTCCTGCGAAATTTCCGCGCCAAGGGCGGCAAGTCCCTTTAAATGCAGGTCTACAGGCCGCGAGCCGATTGCGCAGCCGCCCGGCAGGGAAATTTTAACCTCGCCCATGCGCGCCAAAATTGGCCCCGCCACCAAAAACGAAGCCCGCATTTTGGCGCAAAGCTCGTAAGAAGCTTGAATTTTCTTGATGTCGGAAACTCGAATGGCGAGATTTGCGTCATTGTCCCAACTTGCGCGCCCGCCCAAATCTTCGATTAAGTTTTGCATGGTCAAAACGTCGGTAAGCAAGGGCACATCGTGGATTATACATTCCTCGTCCGTCAGCAAAGTTGCCGCAATTATGGGCAAAACCGAGTTTTTGCTGCCCGAAATGCGCACGCGGCCGCGAAGCGGGCCGCTCTCCTCAATAATAAATCTCTCCAAAAAATCACCCCATATAATGGAATTGCTCTATCCAAATATTTCTAGTTCAATATAGTATTGACAAAAATTGTAATAAAAAAACAGGGGATTTTAAGATGCTTTTAGTGAATTTGCTTGCAAAATGTTGAAACTTGTGGTATGATGTTTTTGGGACAAGGGCAATTCCGAGAAATGCCGGCAAAATGCAACAGCAACTGATTCCCGCCCAAATCCTAAGAGCAACCAAAAAGCTAGGCGGTTGGCTGAACCCTGAAAGGGGGGATAGCTTATGACATTTTACGAGTTGATTATTGCAATTATGTTTGCTCTGGGTTCAGAGCAGCAAGCGTTGCGTAATATAATGAGTCATCTGTTCATAGTTTTCACAGGAAAATAACCGCCCCTCTGACTAGGATTAGCGGTTATTTATTTTAACATCTACTCCAGCCAACCGCTTTGCGGTTGCTCTTTTTTTATTATTATACCACGCCCCACAAAAATATGCAAGCACTTTTTTCAAGCGCAAAGGCCGGACATACATAATCAGCGCAAGTCTATATTTTGCAACAACATTTCGGAATATTAGTAAGCCCCAATAAATAATCCACACTCGTCCCATGAAATTTCGCCAAGGCAATCAAAATCTGCGTCGGAATATCGCGCTGCCCCAATTCATAATTGGAATAAACCTGCTGGGAGCAATTCAAATACCGCGCAACCTGCCTCTGCGTCAAATCCCTATCCTCTCGTAAATCCCGAATCCGCCGATACATGCCATCACCAATAACAAGTATACAATACCGCATATTGTTGTGATGGATTTTGTCGCAAATTGCGGTATAATAAAATCAAAAACTCGGTTAAGGCCGAAATTAGGGAGGAATAGAGATGCGAAACTGGTTAAAAAGGTTGCAAATCAAGGGATTTGTGGCGGGAGTGTTAATAACTGTCTTATTATCAGGCGTTATGGTAGCGGCAGCAAGCACGGGCGGCGTTATGCGCGAAATATTTTATGGTGTAAACATCATAGTAAATGGCCGCCCTCTCCAAGCTGATGGAATTGACCGTCCTTTCATATTGGATGGCAGGACTTTTTTGCCTGTTCGTGCAATTTCGGAGGCTCTAAATGTGCCTGTAGATTGGGATGGTTCAACTATGACCGTGCATTTAGGCACAGGTACAGCGGGTAGGCCGCTGTTTGAAACTACGCCAACTTCTGCGAGTAGTGGTATAACAGCGGTATCCGGAACTATGTCCGGCAGGTCGTTTAACACTATTTTTAGAGCATCTGCCACTAATATGGCAACCAGTTCAACGGGTTGGGGTGAGTTTAATCTAAACGGTCAATTTAGCACTATTTCAGGGGTTTTAGGAAGACTTAACGATGCTGCGGCCACTTCCAATATTGTCTTTATTGGGGATAATAGAGAAATAGCCCGTTTTGCCGTGGACGGAACTACCGTTGCTCATGAAATTTCAGTAGATGTAAGAGGCGTATTGGTACTTAGGGTTGAAATCCTGCAAAACATGGTGGGATTCGGAGCTTCAAGAGCGCAGATTGGCTTTGCAGACCCGATGTTGCATTAAATGACACCGGGAGGTGTAGGCGGTTTTTTGTGAAATTGCTTGCAAAATGTTGAAACTTGTGGTATACTGTATTTGGGATTAGGGTAGCTTGTAGAAATGCCGGCAAAATGCAACAGTAGCTGATTCCCCGCCCAAGTCCTAAGAGCAATCGTAAGCAAGCAATAAGCGGTTGGCTTCATCTTCTTGTGAAAGGAGGTGTTGCTATATGGTGATTTACGATATTGTATTGGCAGTTCTGCTGGCAATCGGCAACGATTTGCAAGCAGCGTTCAATCTGCTAACCCACTTCTGCGCCAATAAAACAACCGCCCCTCGGCTAAGGTAGGCGGTCGTTGGTTTTTCAACACTCTTATCAAAGCCAACCGCTTCGCTTTGCGGTTGCTCTTTTTTTATTATTATACCACGCCCCACAAAAATATGCAAGCACTTTTTAAAAGATTGCCCGCAGGGCGACTATTGCTTCCCCTCAAAAAACCCCCGAACGGCCTTGGCGGCGGCCTTGGTCATTCCCGCCGTGCCGCTCAGCTCGTCAATGTCCGCCGCCCTAATCGCCTCAATCGTGCCAAAACGTAGCATTAAAGCCTTGCGCCGCGCGGGCCCGATTCCCGGAATGTCGTCCAAAACGGACTTCGTCGCGGTCTTTTGCCGCAATTTTCTATGATATTCAATCGCAAAGCGGTGAACTTCCTCTTGAATCCGCGTAACCAGCCGAAAACCCTCGCCCGTTAGGGGCATGGTTACTTCTCGCCCGTCAAAAAGCAGGGCGCGCGTGCGATGCTTGCTATCCTTAACCATGCCACAAATCGGAATATCTATATTCATATACTCAAGCACTTCCTTAGCCGCCGAAATATGCCCACTTCCGCCATCCACAAAAATTATATCCGGCAGGCGCGAAAAACCACCCTTCTCCTCGTTTTGATAGCGTTTAAAGCGGCGATGCAAAACCTCTTGCATGGCCTGATAATCGTTGGCCTCGCCCGAATCCAGGCTTTTAATCTTAAATTTGCGATAATCGCTTCGCCGCGCGCGCCCCCCCTCAAAAACCACCATAGAACCGACATTCTCAAAGCCCTGTATATTCGAAATATCATAGGCTTCTATGCGAAAAATCGGCGCGGCAAGCCCCAAG
>JAITMQ010000054.1 GCA_031277225.1 Clostridiales bacterium
GGCATTTGCAGCGTTAAAAAGCCCATCTTGATTACTTCTTTATGGAAAAAGAATGGCGGCAGCTTATTTGCTTTTTTCGCCAATTCCAAGAATGACACGCGAAAATCAAGCGCGCTGCAGGCAAAGGCAAGCTCGGCAAACTGCGGATATTTAATGATAATCATCGGTATATTGCGCTTCAGCTTGTCAACGGAATCTATGCACAGCGCGGCATCGCCGATTAGAAACGCCACATAAGCCCGTATCGAATACAGCACGGGGCATTTTGCGCAAAGATTTTCCATTGAAGGGGCGACATAAAAATCGCGCGCCACGCCTAAAAATTCCTCCAGAGTATAGTCTTCGTTAAATACGCCTTTGGTAAGGATTTTCAAGATGGTTTTAATGTCGCCGCTTTCATAGGCATAACGCTGGGAAAATACGTCGTCGCCAATGGATGTATAATATATGGCCGCCGCGGTCAAGGCCTTCTTTTTATTGGCCTTGGCGTATTCCGGCTGTGTGCGCAAAAAGTCCAGAAACAGGTGGTGATAGCGATAAACGCCGCCGTCAATGCGGCTGACGAAAGCGTTTTGCATCCGCAATTGCTCCAAAACCTCTCCCGTGTCATCTCGACCGGTTATTTGCGCGCACAGCGGTACGGGCATTTCATCAAGCACGGCGGAAGCGAGCATAAACTTCCGTAAATTTTCGTCCCATTCGCGCCACAGGTGTTTCTCGATATAATTACCCAATACCTGACCTCCATGCCCCCGCCAATCCGTGATGGGCGCGGCACTTTGAGCGAGAGCATTTACGCCGATGGCCCAACCGCCCGTATAATCGCTGATGGCTTGTGCGTCGCTTTCGGACATTTTGCGGCCCAAAAGCGAGAAATATTCCTCTATTTCGCTTTTCCCGAAGGCCAGCGAATCGGCGGTTATAACTTCCGCTTGCATAAAATCGGCAAAATGCTCGCTTGGCTCGGTTCTGCTTAAAATCAGCGTAACAAAGGAGCTTGGCATACGCCGCAGAATGTAGGGAAGCGATTTTAGGATTTCGTTATTTGTGATGGTGTGAAAATCGTCCAAGGCTAGGGCATATTCGTTTTCGTCCGCCAAAAACGCCGCAAGCAGGCTTATTGTGCGCTCAATGGGGGCGGCATCGAAGGAGGGGTCGTTTAGAATGGCGTTCATTTGTTCGTTATACGGCTGCGCAGAAAGCAGACCCGCACAAAACAGCCTGTAAAATACCGAAACAGAATTGTCATAAGTATCCAGCCCTATCCAAACGGTTTTGCGACCGGAGTATTTCGCCCACAAATTTGCCGAAACAGTTTTGCCCGAACCCGCAGGCGCGCAAACAAAGACAAAGCCACGCCGCGCCGCCTCATCCAGCTTGGCGATAAGCTCATTGCGCGGGGCGACAAGCTGCGGCAATGGGACGGCGGCATATTTGCCGGTATCTATATTGGTTTGGGCTGTGCCGACGACTTTCCTTGACATAAATTTAGCCCTTGTTTCCAATCCCGCGGCTATTCTTTGCAATAATAAGTCCATGTCATAGGGCTTTGTAATATAATCATTCCCGCCCGCGATATAGCCACGCACTATGTCCTCGCTACCCTTCTTATTCGTAAGAAATAGGATAAACGCGCTTGTTTGAGATTTTATTTCCTCGCTAAATTCAATGCCATCCCCATCCGGCATTATTATATCCAGCAAAATTAAGTCGGGGTCTTTTGCCGCAAGCCGCTCCCGCGCTTCGGCAAGGGTCAGCGCGGTATGTACTTCGTAGCCTTCGCGTTCAAATAATAAGGCGTGTGAGAAAGTTAGGTTTTCATCATCGTCTACTAACAGCAATGTGCCTTTGTGGTTCATATTAACCCTCCTTGCCGCGTTCGGCGGGCAACGTAAATTTTACCGCCGTCCCCTCGCCTACGCCGCTTTCGATTAAGATTTCCCCGCCATGGGCGGCAATGATTTGTTTGCATACAAAAAGTCCGATACCCCTGCCACCCGGCGTGGCAGATTCGCCGCGCCCGAACACATCGGGCAAATGCTCGGCGTCTATTCCGCCGCCTGTGTCCTTTATCGCCACAACAACCATTTGTCCGTTTTGATGTTCGGCGGTTATGACTACATGCCCTTGTGCCGTGTGGTTGTCCGCATTAGACAGCAGGTTAGAAAGCACCCGATTTATTTCGTCGGGATTGCCGAATACCATAAGTCCGTCCGCGGCTTGTATGTCCAATTTCACGCCTTTTGCCTCAAATATGGGGCGGTATATGGCGGCGGCTTGCTTGATTAATTCGCCTATGTCAAAGTTGATTTTTATGTCTCCATCCTTCGTTTGCGGCGCGGCTTCACTTAATGTGTCGATTAGCTTTGCCACGCGGTTTGCTTCATGTTCTATGCGATGCAACACGGCGGCGGTTTGCTCCGTCGGACCCTTCTCTTTGATTTCCAGCGCGACAAACCTGGCAAAATTAGACAGCGCGCCAAGCGGGCCTTGGGCTTCGTGGGATATGGTTTCCATTTGGGTCGTAAGCCTATGTTCGGCTTCTTTGGCGGCATCCACTTCCGCGCGGGCGGCAAGGAATACCGCCGCACCCATACACAGGATAAAAGCGGGCGCAATGAAGTTCGCAACACCCCATCCCGTATAAAGCGGCAGGGAAAACATATCCAGCCGCCCCAGAAACTCCGCCAAGATAAAATACAAAAACACGCCGCAGCCCGAAAGGAAAATGCCTTGGGACAGGTTGATTCGGCGCAGCTTCCACACAAAACGCACAATAATATAGACAACGGCAAGGCCGTAAAACCACATAATAGGCTCAAGAAGCGTCATAGTCATAAAAGTTGGTTGGGCAAAAGCGAATCTTACAACGATTGCCGCCGATGCCGCGTATATTATATATCTGAACAGCCTATGTAAAATTCCGGGGAACAAGGAATTTATTATGGCAACCATGAGTGCCGCCGCGACGGGTATGCTGATATATTCAATGCGAAATTCCGCATACCAGCTTAACCCGAAGAAAGTGCCCGTGCCGGGCGAAAGCTGACCCGAAGCCGTAACCCACAGCCGCGCCGCCCACACAAGACAAAAGAGCGCGAAAAACAAATTAACCCGCTGCATATTAAGCATAAAAAACAGCATGACATACATTAGCGACAATGCCAAAAATCCACCCGCCATTATTATGCTTAAATAAATCAAATTTGTCTGCGGGACTTCTCCGCGTCCGCCCGGCGCCACAAACCAAGCGTCATGCTGTTTCATAATAAA
>JAITMQ010000081.1 GCA_031277225.1 Clostridiales bacterium
TTCTAAGCGCGTGAAATTTGGCAAGCGGCAAAATGCGCAGAAGGGTCGGGTTCCTAACATTGTGTATGGGTATGATAAAATTAAGGGGGATTACTTTAATTTAGAAATTAATGCCGACGAGGCGGCGGTTGTGCGGCGGATTTTTGATTCCTATGTAAACGAGGGGCATGGCGCGGCTAAAATTGCGGGCTTGCTCAATGGCGAGGGTATTCGAACTAAGAGGGGCGCGGCGTGGTCGCAAAATGCGGTTTCGCGTATACTCAAAAACGAATTGTATGCGGGGAAAATTATAAATGGCAAGGAGGAGGTGGCAGATTTTTTGACGGGCGCGCGCAGGGCGCGGGATGAGGCGGATTGGTTTGTGGTAGAGCGGCCCGAATTGCGCATAATTGAGCCGGAAATTTTTACTAAGGCGCAGGAGATTTTGGCGGCGCGAAATAAAGCCTTTAGCAACGGGCGCGAGCGGCACAGCAATAAGCATCTTTTCAGCACGCTGATTAAATGCGCCGATTGTGGCCATTCCTTCCGCCGAACGGTTCATACATATAAAAATACCTATATTCGCTGGGTTTGTGGCGGGCGCAATCTTAAAGGAATGTTAAGTTGCGCAAATCGAAGCAGCGTGGACGAGGGCGAGCTTATAGGTGGGCTTAGGGAATATTTCGCCGGAATTCTGGCGCAAAAACCGACACCGGTTAGGCAAATCGCAAGGGAATTCTTACATAGTGTTAAGGCCAAATGCGGCAATGAGGCCGAATTGCGGGGCGAATTGGCGCAATTGCAGAAGATTCGCCAAAAGTATATGGAGATGTATTCCGACGATTTAATTAGCCGCGAGGAATTGCGCAAAAAAATGGGCGGCATAAATGCCGCCGTGATTAAGGCCGAAAATGAGTTGAAGCTTATGGAGCGGGGCTCGGATGCGAGTGATTGCCCGCAAGCGATAATCGCCATGGAGATTTTAACCAATGCCCAACTCAAGCAGATTGTCCAAAAAATCGTCGTGTCCGCCGCCGGTGATTGCGATGTCTATCTTCACCGCCTGAATGAAACCACTCAAGTTAGCGATAACTTTACATAAGGATGTTACTGAAAGGCTGGTTAAAATTAATCCTAATTTGGCGAATCAGGCGCGGGCCGTTTTGGAGGTCAACAAGTCCGAGAGGCATATTCGGGGCGGCATGGCGACAAAAGAGAAGTATATGACCATTTCAAATACCGGAGTTGTCAAAAAATACTAGGATTATGCGGTTGGCATTGGTCGACCGCTATTTTCTTGCTAATGCTAATGGTAATATTTTACAGCCGAAACATGATGGGCAA
The DNA here is from genome assembly GCA_031277225.1 of Clostridiales bacterium. Taxonomy (GTDB): domain Bacteria; phylum Bacillota; class Clostridia; order Lachnospirales; family WRAX01; genus JAITMQ01. The sequence goes on from JAITMQ010000081.1 coordinate 1,324, forward strand.
AAGGGCGGCCGTCGGGATAGTTGCCATGGAAAATATAGGTTGGCTGGAGTATGCTTTCGCTGAAGATATAGGCCAGCTCGTAATGCGTTATGCGGGCTTGGCCGGAATGTGCGCGCGGCAGGCTGCTCATTGCGGCCTGCGCCGTCATAATGTCGCCGCGCCCCAATTCTTCGTATTCGAAATAAAAGTGGCTGACAGTCCGAATATTCCCATAATTATCCAGAACAATTTGAGTTGGAAAGGCCTTATTCGGAATTTTTCCTAATGTTTCGATTATAGTTAAATGGATTTTATTTTCCTCCCGCCCGATTTCGATTTCATGCGCACCAAGCAAAAAGAGGTGCTTTTCGGCAAAAGCCCTTGCAATATCTTTGGCCTCGCTATCACAAATCGGTTCATTTTCGGGCGCAATCGGCCTTTGTTCAAATTCCAGCAAGTCAAGAAATTTGTATATACGCAAAGTGCGTTTGCCGTCTTGAATTTGGAAATATTCCTCGCGCTCGGAAATTTGGGCATCTTCCATGTCAAAGGCCTTTATAAATTGCGAAATGTCGTCAATTTCCGTTATGGAATAAATTGGAATATAGACCGCGGCCTGGCGCAAATTATTGCGATGCAGCGGCAAATCGGATTGATAATACTCTCGATAGCTACGGTCGCTACGGTCGTTGCGGTCGTAAATGATTCTATTTGTTAGGTTCAAAGGCGAGAGGCTACTTTGAAACAGCAGAAAAATCGAAAATACCAGACACAAAGTGCCTGCAATATAATAAATCCATTCGGTTGGCCTGCGCATAATATCACTCCCAAAATTATTTGGGATTATTATGCGCAACCTGCGGAAATTAATCCGCAAAACAGGGGCATATGCCCCTTTTACACCTTTGCAGGATTAATTTTCACGCCCGGCCCCATGCTGGAGCAAACGGTGATACTGCGCAAATATGTGCCTTTTGCGGCGCTTGGCTTGGCCTTGATAATGGCCTGAATCAGCGTTTGGAAATTTTCGGAAAGCTTTTCCGTGCCGAAAGAAACCTTGCCCATTGGCACATGGATAATATTGGTTTTATCCAGACGATATTCGACTTTACCGGCCTTTATGTCGGCAATTGCCTTCGCCACATCGGCCGTAACCGTGCCGCTTTTTGGATTTGGCATAAGGCCCTTCGGCCCCAAAATTTTACCAAGACGACCCACAACGCCCATCATATCGGGGGTTGCGACCACGACATCATAGTCGAACCAGCCGTCGTTTTGAATTCTGGGAATAAATTCCTCTGCACCGACAAAATCCGCGCCCGCCTCCTCGGCTTCTTTGGCCTTGTCGCCCTTGGCAAATACCAGAATTCTGGCGGTTTTGCCCGTTCCATGCGGCAGAACGACGGCCCCGCGCACCTGTTGGTCGGCATGGCGCGAATCCACGCCCAGGCGAATATGACATTCCACGGTTTCATCGAATTTGGCAAAAGATGTCTTTTGAACCAAGTCCAAGGCCTCGGCAGGCTCATATTGCGCCATTTTGTCAAATAAAGTCAATTTTTCACGATACTTTTTACCTTTTTTTGGCATAATTCTTCCTCCTTGTGGTAATGGCGGGATTTCTCCCTCCCACTAAATAATTACCATGTTATAACAGTACTCGTATTACGAACATCCGTAAAACTAAAGCTAAGTCTTATTGCGCCGGGATTTAGGCGAGCCGCCGCATCCACAATTCCGTCAAAATTGGAAATATCTACAA
>JAITMQ010000088.1 GCA_031277225.1 Clostridiales bacterium
AAGCGCGAAAGGGAGCTTAGGAATAAAACGAGGGCTCATGAAGGAGATACCATTGCCCTCACGTCGCTGGCTCTTAAAAGTGCCAGCGAACAGGCTAACTACGTAAAAAACGCGCCTAAATGGGCCGCGGAGCGGGAAATATTTACAAAAGTTCTAAACAAGCACCCGGAAGCGAAGGCGTTTTTTGCGGCTGAAAAAGCCAAGGAAGCAGCCAGGCGCGCGGAGTGGGAGGCTAAAGAGCGCGTCGAACAAGCAAAAAGAGATGAGGATAGAAGAATTATGCTCGCCAAAATTGCGGCTGAAAATGAAATGGTGCGAAAATTATCTGCAATCTCTTTGCTTACGGGACTGGCTTCGTTCTTTGGTCCAATCATTTCGATTATTCTTGCCGAAGATGAAATAGGTTTTATGGGGGGCGGAAGCATACTGGTTACGGTTTCGATTGTCGGTATTGTTCTTGGCGTAATTAGTCTTATATGTCGTTCAAGAGCTGCCGCTAAAGACAATTATAATTTCGGCATTAGGATGGCGAACGTAGGAAGAGTTTTTGCTATACTTGGGCTTATTTTAGCAGGAATTCTGATGCTGGTGGCGGGTTGCTCCGGTATGCGTTGGTAGGCTACCGGGCATGTCTTGATAGCATATAGTTTTAAGTATTGCAAATTAAAGGAGGATTATTATGTCTTATAACACATCAATAAAGGCGGTTTTGAGGGTTGTTGGGTGGGTCATTCTTATTGCCGGTGTGGTGGGCGGGTTTTATGGGGCTGCCGAAACGGGGGGTTGGTTTGCAGCCGTGGTATTTATAAGTGCAGTAGTTGCAGGCATTATTGGTGCCACATTCCATTTTTGGATGGCGCAACTTATCGCAAATCAAGAGGAGTTAATTTCATTATTGCGAACCAAAAAATCGGCGGCTCGGCCGACGGCTTCGCCGGAAACAGTCATGTCTGCGGATTCTTGCCGTTTTTGCGGTGGTCAATTGGATGGGGAGTATTGTTCCACATGCGAGAAATCTCAGGCGGAATTTTGCAGCTCTTGCTTGCATAAAAACCCACCCGACGCGGAATTTTGCGGGCATTGTTTGAAAGGCCTATAGTCTACAAGATGGGGCGACCGAGGGCGGTCGCCCCTACCGTCATTCCCGCGAAGGCGCAACGCCGTCATTCCCGCAAAAGCGGGAATCCCCTGCCAATAGCAGGGGATTCCGCGTCAAGCGCGGAATGACGTTTTGGGCGGTCGCCCCTACTTTTATTTGACTTTTTCGCAAAAATTTGATATTATCATAGCAGGAAGCGAATAGGAGAGGATTAGATATGGACGGGTTTATAACTTGCATGACGCAGGCCATTGGCAAGACGCCGCTTTTGCGGCTGGACAGGCTTAAAGCGCATTTGGGATATGAGGGGGAGATTTATGCGAAGCTGGAGCAGCTTAATCCCACATCTTCAAAAAAGGACAGGATTGCCTTGGGCATGATTGAAATTGCGGAGCAAAAGGGGCTTTTAAAGCCCGGCCAGCCCGTGCTGGAAATGACCAGCGGCAATACCGGAACGGCCGTCGCCATGGTGTGCTCTGCCAAGGGGCATCCCTTTATTTGTGTGATTTCTAAGGGAAATTCCGTTGAGCGCGTCAAGATGATTAAGGCCTTGGGCGGGCAGATTGTGTTGGTGGAACAAGCGCCGGGTGCGGAAATGGGTAAGGTTTCCGGCGAAGATATGCGCTATGTTGAAAAGGTTGCGGAGCGTTTGGTGAAGGAAACCGGAGCGTTTTATTTTAATCAATTTCAAAATAATGACAATTCGGCCTCGCATGAGCCGGCGGCCCTTGAAATGTGGGTGCAAAGCATGGGGCAAATTCAAGCCTTTGCGGATTTTATCGGCACGGGCGGCACATTTATGGGCTATGCCCGCGCTCTAAAACGCCTAAATCCCGCCATTCGCGCCTATGCGGTAGAGCCGCATGGCCTTGCCTATTATAAGGGCGAAATTATTCCCGGCACAAGCCACACCATTCAGGGCGGCGGCTATGCCAAGGACATGGTAATTGTTGACAAAGCCTATATGGACGGGTTTTTGACCGTAAGCTGTGAAGAATCCGCCGAGATGTGTAAGAATTTGGCGAAAATTGAGGGTGTTTTTGCGGGGCTTTCTTCGGGCGCGAATGTGGCAGCCGCCGTAAAAGCCCTAAATGGCGCAGAACGCGGCAATCACTTCGGCGTGGTAGTAAACGACTGCGGCCTGAAATACATGAGTACGGATTTGTTTTGTCTTTAAAATGTTGCAATTTTCTTTGCCTTTTGGTAGAATAGATTGGTAATTTAAGATTAGACGAAAAGAGGTGGCAGATGGATAATATTCGGAATTTTTCTATAATTGCTCATATTGACCACGGCAAGTCGACGCTGGCGGACAGGTTGATTCAGTCCAGCGGGCTTTTGACCGAGAGGGAAATGCAAGACCAGGTTTTGGACAGCATGGATTTGGAGCGCGAGCGCGGCATTACGATTAAGGCGCAGGCCGTGCGGCTGGTTTACAAGGCCGCGGACGGGCGGGAATATGTGCTGAATTTAATTGACACGCCCGGCCATGTGGACTTTAATTACGAGGTCAGTCGCTCGCTTGCGGCCTGCGAGGGGGCTGTTTTGGTTGTGGACGCGGCGCAGGGCGTGGAGGCGCAAACGCTGGCCAATGTCTATCTTGCCATTGACCAGGGTCTTGAAATTGTGCCTGTCATCAATAAAATTGACCTGCCCGCGGCCGACCCGCCGAGGGTTATTAAGCAGGTTGAGGACATTATCGGAATTGTGGCCGAAGACGCGCCGCTTATTTCCGCCAAAACGGGGCTGAATATTGCCGACGTTTTCGAGAAGATTATAGCGGATGTGCCCGCACCCGGCGGCGACCCCGGCGCAACTTTGCGTGCGCTAATTTTCGATTCGCTTTTCGACCAATATAAGGGCGTAATAGTCTTTGTGCGCGTCTTTGACGGCAGCTTAAAGAAGGGGCAAAAAATCCGCTTCGTAGGCTCTGCCAAAGACTACGAAGTCATAGAAGCCGGCTTTTTGTCGCCCGGAAATTTTATTCCCACGGGCGAGCTTCGCGCGGGCGATGTTGGCTATTTTACGGCCAGCATTAAAAATGTGCGCGACACCCTGCCGGGCGATACGGTTACGCTGGCGGCAAATCCCACGGACAAGCCCTTTCCCGGCTATAAAAAGGCTACGCCAATGGTATTTTCATCCATTTTTCCGGCCGACCGTTCCAAATATCAAGACCTGCGCGAGGCTTTGGACAAGCTTGTTCTAAACGACGCATCACTCTTTTTCGAGCCGACGACTTCAATGGCATTAGGTTTCGGCTTTAATTGCGGCTTTTTGGGGCTTTTGCATTTGGAGATTATTCAAGAGCGGTTGGAGCGGGAATATGACCTTGATTTGGTCTGTACTGCACCGAGTGTTATTTATAAAATCTATACAACAGACGGCGCAATGGCGGAAATCTCGAATCCTGCGGACTTTCCCGACCCCGCGAAGATTTTAAAAATGGAAGAACCTATGGTTCGCGCGGAAATTATGCTGCCGAGCGAATATATCGGCCAAATTATGGAAATTTGCCAAAATCGCCGCGGAATCTACATCTCGCTGGATTATATAGACGACCGCGCAAAACTTGTCTACGAAATGCCGCTAAACGAGATTATTTATGACTTTTTTGACGCGTTAAAGTCGCGCAGTCGGGGCTATGCGTCCTTCGACTACGAGCTTACGGGCTATAAAGAATCGACTTTGGTTAAGCTTGATATTTACCTCAATAAGGAAATTGTCGACGCGCTGTCCTTTATTGTGCACAAAGATTCCGCCATGGAGCGCGGGCGCAAAATCGTTGAAAAACTCAAAAAAGAAGTGCCGCGCCATCAATTTGAGATTCCGATTCAGGCGGCAATCGGCTCTAAGTTCGTGGCCAGGGAAACCGTGCGCGCGCTGCGTAAAGACGTAACGGCAAAATGTTATGGCGGCGACATCACGCGCAAAAAGAAGCTGCTTGAACGCCAAAAAGAGGGCAAAAAGCGTATGCGCCAAGTCGGCAGCGTAGAATTGCCGCAATCGGCGTTTATGTCGGTATTGAAATTGGATGATGATTAAGGAGGTTGGGATTATGGCGAATATTGCTTTGGAGAGGCCCTTTAAATTCATAGGGACTATAGGAAAAGAAATTATCGGCGGCAAGGTTTATAATCTGGTGCCCGCAAATATCCCGCATCAACGTGTTGAAAGTAAGTTAATCCGAGTTTTTGGTAATTTTTTTGAGGATAGCCCTTGTGAAGCTATTCACGGCGCATATCTGCATTTGAAAGACGGGGAAAGGCTTTCTCCCGATTTAATGGTTGTTTGTAATCCCGAAATCATCATGGAAAACGGTGTACATGGTACGCCCGATTTGGTTGTAGAAATTTTGTCGCGCTCTACAAAAAGCAGGGATAGGCGCGAAAAAATGCAAATCTACGAAAAAAATGGAGTTAAGGAATACTGGATTGTTGATGTTGGTTATAGAACTATTGAGGTCTATTTGCTTGAAAATGGCAAATATCGCTCGGATAATATATATTTTGACGAATTGGATGCCTTTGATTTGGAAGAGATGACTGAAAAAGAGCGCGCGGAAATTAGCTATGAAATCAAGCCATCTATGTTCGATGATTTTTCAATAGATGTGCGGGAGCTGTTTAGGGGTATTTCATGATGAGGCGGAATGAGCGGGCTTTGACCCGGGATAAAATGCTTGAGATTTTGAATGTGGCGGAATATGGGGTTTTGTCGACTGTGAGCGAGGGCGGCGCGCCCTATGGCGTGCCTGTCAGCTTTGTGTACCACGAAGGCGACATTTATTTCCATTGCGCGCCCGAAGGACATAAACTTGACAATATCGCGCATAACGACAGGGTGTCCTTTTGTGCTGTGGCCGATGTTAGGCTCGTTCCGGACAAATTCACCACGAATTATAGCAGCGTAATCGTATTCGGCAGGGCCGCCGAAGTTGTCGGCGACGCGCGGCAGGAAATTTTCATTAAGATTCTGGAAAAATTCTCAAGGGAGCATATGGCGGCAGGGCTTGAATATGTAGAAAAATCGGGGTTCAAGGCTGCGATTTTTAGGATAGAAGTGGAGCGTATGACCGGGAAGGGTCGGTTTTAAAAAGGCGAAAGGAGAGTTTTATGACCAATATAGCTTTGGATTATCATGATTTTTCGGAAATTAGGGCCGAGGAGTGGTTTGAGGGTCTGATTATGAAAATGTCGCCTCAGGGGATTACGCATGGGCGCGTTGTTCGCCCTTTGGAAGATATTTTGGACAGATATTTCGCGAATTCTTCTTGCGAACTTTACAGCGATGTCTATGTCTATTTTACGAAAAAAACCAGGCTTGCCCCCGATTTTGCCGTTGTATGCGACCCGGGCATCATAAAGGGCGAAAGCATCCACGGCGTTCCGAATTTGGTTGTGGAAGTCCTTTCGCCTTCGACTTTTAAAAAGGACAAAAACAAGAAAAAGGCCACATATGAAAAATTCGGCGTGCCGGAGTATTGGATTGTGGATTCGCGCAACTTCTCCATAGAGGTACATTTGCTTAAAGACGGCAAATTGGAGCTTGACGACATTTTTATTCTGGCTTCAAAAGAAGCTTTGGACAATATGACCGCCGAAGAAATGGGCAATATAAACCATATTCTAAAGTCCAAACAATTTGGCGGGCTTATTGTCGATTTATACAAAGTTTTCCAAAATGTTTTGCCCGAGGATTATTAGATGGCCAAAATTCCCTTATCGATTTACATTCATGTGCCGTTTTGCCGCCGGCGTTGTGTTTATTGCGATTTTCTAAGCTTCTCCGGCATGGAATGGCTCATTGAAAGCTATGTGGCGGCTTTGCTTGCTGATATTGCGGAACATTCTGCGGAATTTCGCGATTATGAAGTCATTACAATATTTTTTGGAGGCGGAACCCCAAGCCTGCTTAAATCCGAGCATTTTGAGGCGATTTTGCGGGAAATTCGGACGAATTTTCATCTAAGCCAAAGTTGCCCAATTTCTATGGAGGCCAATCCCGAAACCGTGGATGAGGCCTATTTGCTGAATTTGCGGAACTTAGGCATGTCGCGCATAAGCTTCGGGGTTCAAAGTTTTAGCAATAAGAATTTAAAGACGCTTGGGCGATTGCATCGGGCAGACACCGCCATAAACGCCGTTAAATCCGCAAGCAATGCGGGCTTTGAGGACATTAATGCCGATTTGATTTTCGCGCTGCCGAATCAAAGCCTTGCGGACTTCGAGAAGGACTTGGACGCGGCTTTGGAGCTGCCGATTACGCATATTTCGTGCTATGCGCTGACTGTCGAGGAGGGCACGCCGCTGGCGGATTCGCCGCTGGCGGCGGCCCTGCCCGACGAGGCCGCCGACCGCGCCATGTATGCGCTGGCCAAACAAAAGCTGGCGGCGGCGGGTTTTGCGCATTACGAAATCTCGAATTGGGCGCGGGCGGGCTTTGAGTGCCGGCATAATTTGGGATATTGGACGGGGCGGCAATATCTCGGCCTTGGCCTTGGCGCGTCCTCCTATTTCGGAAATCGGCGGTTGAAAAAGACCGACGACCTTAAGGCCTATATCGGCGGAAATTTTAATCTTGTGCTGTTGGAAGAATTAAGCCCACAGGCGCAAATGTCAGAATTTGTAATGTTAGGCCTACGCCTAACAAGCGGCATAAGCATCGCAGACTTCCAAACCCGCTTTGGCCAAAACATTTTCGACATTTTCGGCCAAACCCTAAACAAATTCCTGGCCGAAGGCCTACTACAACAAAACACCAACAAAATCACCCTGACAGAAAAAGGTATAGACCTATCAAATATGATTTTTTCCGAGTTTTTGGAATAACGTCATTCCCGCGAAAGCGGGAATCCCCCGGCATCGCGCGGGGGATTCCGCGTCAAGCGCGGAATGACGGGAGGCGAGCCAATTACTCTGACAGCAAAGGGCATAGACCTATCAAATATGATTTTTTCCGAGTTTTTGTGAAGGGGGGAGGATTGGTGCTAAAGGATTTTGTGAGGGCATTGGGAAAATATGAGAATGTGCGTATTTATCCGCCAAAAGTCAAACTTTTCTGCGCAAATTGCGGAAAAAAGGAGCTTGTTGGGTATTTCGAGAAAAGGGAAGTCTGCTTAAAATGTGTAAAAATTGCAAAAAAGGGCAGAAAACAATAATTCCCGCGCCTCTGCGGGATGTTGGGGTTTTGCTTGCAAATTAACGGAGGGTATGTTATAATGATAGGGGATTCCCGCTTTCGCGGGAATGACGGCAGGGATGCTGAATGACGTTAAGAAAAAGGAGGTGGGGGTTTTGCGCAAGATTCGGGCTAGGCTTAATATTAAATCGGCCGCTTTGTTTAAGGTTATTATGGCGGTTGCGATTGGGGTTATTGCGATTTTGGGCGTGGTTTATGTCAATGTTTTGCGCTCCGAACCTGCAATAATCGTCGAGGCCGCCGCCCCCGAAGCCGACGCGCCCGCCCCCTATACCACAACGCCCGCCGCTATAATCATAGTCTATGTCAGCGGCCATGTTTACAGCCCCGGCGTCTTTGAATTTCCGCGCGGCGCGCGAATTTGGCAGGCCATTGAGGCCGCGGGCGGAATGACGGCCTATGCGGATGAAAATGCCATAAATCTCGCTGCGGAAATGGCTGACGGGCAGCATATCATAGTATTCGGCATTGCCGACAATATGCCGCCATCAAGCGACGGCGCAACTGCCGCAGTCGGCGGGCCGGTTAATATTAATACCGCCACGGCGGAACAATTGCAGACACTAAGCGGCATTGGCGAGGCGCGCGCAAGGGATATTATCAGCCATAGAGAGGCGCGCGGCGGCTTTGCCAATATCGAGGAAATTATGAATGTGCCGGGCATTGGCGAGGGCATTTTTGAGAGGATAAGGGAATTTATTACGGTTTAGCGAGGGCTTATTATGATTAAAATTTTGCTTGTGGATGATGAAAAATTGATTGTAAAGGGCGTGAAATTCAGCCTGGAGCAGGACGGCATGACCGTTGTAACAAGTCATGACGGCGAAGATGGCCTAAATATCGCAAAAACGCAGGAATTTGACCTGATTATTTTGGATATTATGCTGCCGAAGCTGGACGGGCTTGAAATTTGCCAGGCCATTCGAGAATTTTCCAATACGCCGATAATCATGCTTACGGCCAAATCCGAGGATATGGACAAGATTATGGGGCTTGAATATGGCGCGGACGATTATATCACAAAGCCCTTTAATATTTTGGAGCTTAAGGCGCGGATTAAGGCCATTTTGCGCAGAGGCAAGCAAAAAAGCCTGCCGCCGCCGGATTTTGGCGACGATATTTTCATGCTTAGGGAAATGCGCGTGGATATAACCAATCGCAGGGTTTCCATGGAGGGCAGGGAAGTCAATTTAACGGCCAAAGAATTTGACCTTTTAGAGCTTTTTGTGCTTAGCCCGGACAGGATTTTCACGCGGGAGGAATTATTGAGTTTGGTTTGGGGATATGATTATCCGGGGGATGTGCGGACGGTTGATGTGCATGTGCGGCGGCTTAGGGAAAAAATTGAGCTTATCCCCGGCGAGCCTAAATATATTCATACCAAATGGGGTGTGGGTTATTTCTTTAAATAAGGAGTGGAGAATATGGAGAAAAGGTATTTTGAGGGATATTTGGAGAATGGACAGTTTTATGTTGCGCCGGGAGTGGATGCTCCGCGCACAGGCAGAACCAAAGCGATTTTAATAATGCTTGAAGAGCCTGCTGAACCGGCGAGGGTCAAGACCCCCGAAGAACACAAGGCGTGGGTTGAGAAAATGAATATACTAAGCGAAGAAGCCAGGCATGAGGAGCTGGATGAGCTATTGTTTGCCAGGCCAAAATGGAAAAAGCGGGATAATTTTAGTGGGAATGCGGGGGAAGAAGATGAGATACGCGCTGGATACGAATATAATAATCAAGTACTTGCAGGATGATGTGAATATAACCAACAAGATAAACGAAATTTTTGCCGCCGAAGTGATTTTGCTCATACCCAGGATTGTTGATTATGAAGTGCGGCGCGGGTTGCGCATAAAATTTGCTCCGGCAAAAGAAAGAAAGTATTCGGGCTTATTAGAGCGATGCGAAATCCTTGAAATTAGCGAGGGAGCATGGGAGCGCGCTATTGATGTTTATGCCGAATTATATCATAAGAGATTCACGGTAGCAAGGGCGGACATTCTCATCGCCGCAACATGCTTAGAACACAATTGCATCTTGGTTACAAATAACACCAAAGACTTTTCTAATGTTAATGGCTTAGGGCTGGCGGATTGGACGGTGTAAGGCTTGGCTGTTTTGGAGAAACGCGAGAGGGCGGTTTTGGGCATTCCCTTAGGGCCGACCCGCATTTTTAACAGGATTGTAAGCGGCTTGCGCACTCTGCGCTTCAAGCTGTTTTTGTCATATATTTTAATTTCGGTGATTCCGCTTTTTGTGCTTTGGGGAATAATTTCAATTACGATTGAAAACCACCTTAGAGAGCAACGCCTAAGCGAGCTTCGCTCATGGACAAGCCAGACGGCCGTATTTTTGTCCACAACCAATTTTATACAAAACCCAACCGCCCGCCCCATGCACGCGGTGCATTTGGGCAGGGACAGCGCAAGCTTTTCCGCAGGAATTTTTGTTGCGGACGATATGGGGGTTATAATTTATGACTCACAAAACCCCGATGATACGGGCAGGCTTTGGGCAAATGCCAATATTATGGCCGCCTTAGACGGCAGTCCCGGCTATAGCATTGACGACGGCGATGGGGTTTTAATCCAAACCGCCATGCCAATTTTGGACGACGACAATAATATCATAGGCGCGGTTATGCTGGCGCATAATATGACAGAGGCCGGCGGCCTTATTGCCGGCATAAACAGCAGCACAATGTGGCTTATAGCCGCCATTGCCGCCACTGTTGTCCTGCTTGTCTTCATAATCTCATCTTGGCTTTTAAATCCCCTCCGAAATGTTTTGGCGGCGGTTAAAAACATTTCCGAAGGCCATCTAAGCCAAAGAATCGAACTTAAGAGCAAGGACGAAATTGCGGCCTTGTCTGCGGCGGTAAACGATATGGCGCAAAAGCTGGAGCGCACCGAGTCCGCCCGTCAAGAATTTGTTTCGAATGTATCTCACGAGCTTAAAACGCCGCTTTCGTCAATAAAGGTGCTAAGCGAGTCGCTTCTGCATAAAGACGACGCAGAAACCGAAATCTATCGCGAATTCCTTGCGGACATAGACTCCGAGGTTGACCGCATGACCAAAATCATCAATGAGCTACTTACCTTGGTTCGCCTTGACGAGATAGAGCTTCCGCTGAATATCACATATTTTGACCTTAACAATCTCCTTGTGGATGTAGTGCGCAGAATTCGCCCGCTGGCGGAGCTAAAGGCCATTACCATCGAATTTGTAGCCAATCATCAATTGAGCATTGACGGCGACGAAATGAAGCTGAACCTTGCCATATCGAATATTGTTGAAAATGCCGTGAAATACAGCTACGAGGGCAGCAAAATCCAAGTTTTGCTGGATGCCGATGCGAAAAACGCCTTTATAACCGTGGCGGACAGCGGAATAGGCATTGACGAAGACGACCATGACAAAATTTTCGCAAGATTTTATAGGGCCGACAAAGGGCGCGACCGCGAAACGGGCGGGACGGGGCTGGGATTGGCCATAACGCATAAGACGATTTTGATGCATAAGGGCAGTATTAAACTATCGAGCAAGCCGGAAGAGGGCAGCATTTTTACTATAAGAATACCTCGATAGTCCGGCCTGCGGCCGGAATGTGGGATGTGGAATGTGGAATGTGCGCAATGCCGTCATGCCGGGCTTGACCCGGCATCCCCCCATGATGGCAGGGGATTCCCGCTTTCGCGGGAATGACGAGGTTCCCGCAGGGGATTCCCGCTTTCGCGGGAATGACGAGGTTCCCGCAGGGGATTCCCGCTTTTGCGGGAATGATGTTTTGTCCGTGGATGACCAATAGGGAGGCGATGATTATGCCTAAGAAGAAGAAACAGACGATTAAATGGTGGAATATTATTGGCGCGGCGGCTTTGGCCGTGGCCGTTGGCGCGGCTTCATTCCTGTTTTTTTCGCGGGGCGAACCCGCGCCCGTGCCGCTGCCCACTCTGCCGCCCGGCGTAGAGTCTATTATGCTGGACTTCCACTTCCCAACGGCGGATTTGGGCGGCTGGGGACATGAAGCGCGGCAAATTGAGCTTACAGACGAGGGCGCAATGATTCGCGCCGTGTTGTCGGGCTTGGTAGAAGGGCCCGCGCAGGCCGAATTTGCGGCAAGCATCCCTTCGGGGCTGTCCATACTTTCAATTGAATTTGCCGAGGCCGCGGCGCGTGTTGACATTTCCTTCCCCGAAGATTTTCACGAATTGCCCTCCAGCGAAAGGATAATCCTAATCGGCTCTATGGTCTATACCCTAACGGGGCTGGAATTCGTTGACAATCTACGCTTTTTTGTGGACGAAGAACCGCTGTTTGAGCCATATGTTTTGCGAAATAGGGCAAATACCGCGCTGACCGTCGACGCGCCCGAACCCATTCCCGAAATTTTCACACTATATTTCCCGAATGACCAAATGACGGGGCTTGTGGCGGAGCAGAGGAGTATTCCGATTGATGTGCTTGTGGGCTATAGAGAGGAATTTATTGTGCAGGCCCTCATAGACGGGCCGACAACGCCCGGCCTGTCCCCCGCTTTGCCCGCAAATACGAACTTTAATTCCGTGCGCAGGGCTGTTGTTGACCTTGTTTTTGTCGACTTTACGGCGGATTTTATCACGAATTTCGGCGGCGGCTCGCTGGCCGAACAAATGATGATTTATTCGCTGGTTAACACCCTTACGGAAATTTCGGGCGTGCGCCTTGTGCAAATTTTCATAGAAGGCCAGCCCATTCACGACGACGGCCAATCCACCTTTCATATGGATTTGTCGCAGCCGATAGTGCGGAATGAGGCATTAATTTTGTCTGCCGAAGATAATTAGGGCGTATTGCCAATATAAAAAAATGCTTGCAATTTGATGTGGGGTGGTGTATAATGGGTTTGTAACATTCTTTTGTATGTAAATACAAAGGAGAGGTGGGGGAACACCTCTCCGCTGGCAGGTCGCTTTTCGGCCAAGCCAACCCAGTTAATCTTGTTAAAAAAATTAAACAAAAATAACCGTGTAAAGCTTGTCTGGTAGCCTAGCGGTTATTTTTGTTGTTTTTGTCGTCGAAATGTATATAAATCATTATGGCTGTTGTAAGTGCACTTAATGCTAATTTCGTAAAGGATAGTAAGGTTGCAATATCGTTATGTAACATTCCATCACCCCTTCCATGGGGCTGGCCTGACCGCTGCTCGCTGCAAGTCCATTATAACATATCCCGAAACTTTTACAAAACGAAATCGCAAAATTTGTGGACAACTTTTTGAAAAAGTTGTAGATTTTTCCAAAAGTTTGTGCTATAATACTTGTAGTAGTAAACTAAATTAAAACCTGTAGTATTATGCAGGAAAATGTCGGAAAATTTGAGGAGGCTAAAATGAAGGAAATTATGGCTGTTGAGGTGGAAAATCTCACGATTCGCTACTTCAGAACCGAGGGCGAGGCCTGCTGCGATGATGGCAAAAACCGCATTTTCGGAATATCTGCAGCAAAATACATAGGCGACAACGAAGAAGAGCGAGCAGACGCGGGCTATATTTCGGAAAATATGGCCTATGTGGACGAACTTATCGCAATTTTAGGCAAAAACTCCGTAACGCCAATGGTCTTAGGCGAAATTCTGGACGAGCTTATTGCATAGTCTGTCGAATTTTTGCAGGAAAATTATAATTTGGTGTTGATTTAATTTTTTGGAGGTGATATAATAGAGGGGTTAGGTACTCTTTCACAAAGGAAGTGTTAATTTTGGACTATTTCGCCATCACAGGAAACAGACCCCTTAAAGGCGTTGTCGACATAAATGGGGCAAAAAATGCCGCCGTGGCTATAATTCCCGCCGCTTTATTGTCCGGCGGGATTTGTACTGTTGACAATTTGCCCGATATTGACGACGTAGCAAGCTATGTAACCGTTTTGCAAAGCATGGGAGCAAAATGCAAATTTTTAGACCGCTCTACTTTGCAAATTGACGCCCGCAAAATTAGCTCTACTGCAATTGCCGCCGAAAACTTAAAAGACATGAGGGCCTCATATTATCTCATAGGGGCTTTGCTTGGGCGTTTTAAGCGGGCAACCGTACCCATGCCCGGCGGCTGTAATTTCGGCGCGCGGCCTATAGATTTGCATATAAAAGGTTTTGAGCAGCTTGGCGCGACCGTAATTCAAGAACATGGCGTTGTAAATGTATTCGCCGACCGCTTGGTCGGCAATCAAGTCTATCTCGACGTGGCATCCGTGGGCGCAACGATTAATATTATGATGGCCGCCTGCTATGCCTCCGGCACAACTACCATTGAAAACGCCGCCAAAGAGCCGCATATCGTCGATTGCGCCAATTTTTTGAATATGTGCGGGGCCAATATTAAGGGCGCAGGCACAAGCGTTATTCGCATTACGGGCGTTAAAATCATGAAGGGCTGTGAATATACCATAATTCCCGACCAAATCGAGGCAGGCACTTATATGATTGCCGCCGCCATGGCCGGCGGCGAGGTTAAGGTGCGCAATATCATCCCCAAACATATGGAATCGCTGACGGCCAAGTTGCAAGAAATGGGCTGCGACATTAATGCGGGCGACGATTGGGTTATGGTTCGCTCTCGCGGCAATCTTAACGCCTGCAATATCCAAACCCTGTACTATCCCGGCTTTCCAACAGACCTACAGCCGCAGATGACCGCGCTTTTAACCCAAGCCGATGGCGTTTCCTACGTAACCGAAGCCGTTTTTGACAATCGCTTTCAATATGTAGACCAGCTTATGCGCATGGGCGTGAAAATTAAAATTGAGGGGCGTATGGCCGTGGTTGAAGGGCCGGCGCGCCTTACGGGGGCGGATGTTATCGCAACGGACTTGCGCGCGGGCGCAAGCCTCATAATTGCCGCCCTTTCCGCCGAAGGCCTTACGAAAATCTCGAATATACACTACATAGACAGGGGTTATGAAAAAATCGAGGCCAAATTGTCGTCGCTTGGGGCGAATATAAAGCGCATGAGCGGGGATATGCCGGCGCTTATGGAGTATATTTGATTTTGACGCGACAGGTGGTGCCGACTGAAGTGTAATTACGAATTACGAATTACGAATTACGGATGAAATAGGGACCGTTGTACGAATGATGCCCAAATAGCAATCACTGAGTTTTCGTGTATTTCGTGTATTTCGCGGTTAATATTTAAACCACGAAAAGCACGAAATGCGTGAAAATTACGAATTACTAAGCTCGTAATTAGTAATTCGTAATTAGTAATTCGTAATTAAAACCATGTGCGAATCAGAAAGGACTTAATATGCTAATATCATTCTGCACTATTGCCAGCGGGTCGAGTGGCAATAGTGCTTTTGTAAGCTCGGGCAAAACCAAGGTTTTGGTTGATGCGGGCCTGTCCGGCCGTGCGCTGTGCTGCGCACTGGCTCACGTAGGCGAAGACCCCGCCGAATTGTCCGCAATTTTTTTAAGCCATGAGCATGGCGACCATATTAAAGGCGCGGGAATTTTAAGCCGCCGCTTTAATCTGCCCATATATCTTACCGCCGGCACTTTGGCCAATTTAGAGCGTTATAACGCCCTTGGCAAAATTGCCGACGATAAGCTTTTTTTGGTGCGCCCCGGCGTGCCTGTTCATCTGGACGGCCTTGTCGCCACGCCTTTCGCCCTGCCCCATGACGCAAACGAACCCGTGGGCTACAGCTTTTCCAATGGCAGGCATAAAATCGGCATAGCCACCGACCTGGGCCATGCCCCGCCCGATGTGGCGGCGCATCTTGCGGATTCCGACATTATCTTGATAGAAAGCAATCACGACATAGAAATGCTTAAATACGGCTCATATCCCGCCCATTTAAAGCAGCGGATTTTAGGGCCTTTGGGGCATTTGTCCAATGCGGCCTGCGGTATGCTTTTGGCCAAAATTATTTCTGCCAAAACCAAGCATATTTTTCTCGGCCATCTTAGCGAGGAAAACAATCGCCCGGCCCTGGCCTATGAAACCGTCAAAAATGTCCTTATCGCCAATAAATTCAATGTCGGCGAGGATTTTGGCCTATATTTGGCCAATAGGCACAATCCGGGACCATTAATTAGCTTGGCTTGACATACTCTCAAAAAAGAGTTATACTTGTAGAATAAAATTTTAGGAGGGGTCAAAATGAAAAATTTTAAGAGATTTACGGCGGCGACTTTGGCTTTGGTTATGACAATCAGCAGCGTCATATTCGTAAGCGCGGCAAGCCCCATACGCACGCCGGAGGAAGAGGGCTATTCGCCCGTGAGAGCAACTTTTGAGGCAATGGGAGCTGCCGTTGATTGGCATGACGAAACTCGCAGCGTTTATATCGATTTCGGCGGCCTAATTCAAATTGTCCTGCATACAGACGACAGTTTGGCCGTTGTTAACGGCAATTCAATTGACCTGCGCGACGGCATTATTTTTTTCTATGACAGCACATTTATTTCCCAATTGGATTTGGTGTTTTTGGACATTGCGGCCGCAGGCGGCTCAAGCGCGGTTTTTGAGCTTACGGCAGAGGCGCGCGACATTGCGCTTTATGACTTTGACCATATGGTGCAATTTACGCTGGAAAATTCTGTCTGGGACAATATAATCTATAGGCGTCTTGGCATAAATTTCCACGACCATGTCGCCCGCACAAGGGCGGCAATTTACAATATGACCCCCAAACTTTTCCCCGTATTTCCGCCACTTATCCCGCTTCATGAACCAATAGACGCAAGGGCGATTGCCGCAAATTATCTCCTGCCCCTGCTTATATTCGATTTTTCGATGCCCTTAGAGGGAATTGGCCATTTAGGCCCGCGCGACCTTATGATGTATGAAATCATCTTGACCGCGTTTTATCAAGGATACCATCTGACGGACGAAGAAGACCGCCATCTTTTGGGCGCGACCCTCCTAAATCTTGAGCAATATCTGCATCCATCCGCAGTCTGGTTTTATGGCGAATTTGACATAGATTTGGATGCAGAAGAACATCCCTTCCCCGATGTGCCGGGCAATATCGCCACGGAAATTATTGTTCCGGGCGAAGTGGCATATTTGCGGATTCACACATTCATGGCAAATCCCTATTTTGACGAGGAAGTTTTCCTGCCCTTTTTGCAAGAGGTGCAAGACTACAACCATTTGATTATCGACTTAAGGAGCAATATGGGCGGCCTTATGAATTATTTCCCCGCATATGTCTTTACGCGGCTGTTGGCCGAGCCGATTGCGTCGGAGTCCTGGGAATTTTACACGGGCGGCGCGCGCGCTCTTGCCGCGCTGGAGGCAACTATGCCCCTATTCGAGCTGGCTTTGACCGAAGACCCGGAGATTTACGGCGGTTTGATTGAGCTTTATAAGCTGCCTATTGAGGAATTCCTCGCCATACGCGAATTGCCCTATTTTAATCAGCAAGACCGCGAGAGATTCGCCTATGCCATATTCGGCAGCTCTTTAATTGTGCCCGCCGAAGACAGCATAGCCTTTGACGGCAAAATTTGGATGCTGATTGACGGCATGACGGCCTCGGCATCCTCTCTGGCCGCCCTAACCATGGATTTGACAGGAAAAGGAACCCTTGTCGGCGAAAATACCTCCGGCGTAATGGCCGCCCTTCACGCCTATATAGCCCTGCCAAACACGGGCATAATTTGGCGTGTAGACCTTGGGCATTTTACCGATGCTTACGGGCGTTCCCTTGAAGCCTATGGCATTGCGCCGCATGTGCGCAATCGTGAGGGCTTGGACGCGCTTGGAACTGTCCTGGCTTTAATCGCGGAGGGGGATTATTAAAGATGTTAAAGGTATATTTAGACAATTGCTGCTTTAACAGACCCTATGATGACCAAAGTCATTTGAAAATAGAGCTTGAAACAAGAGCAAAGCTTAGAATTCAAGAATTAATTGTTGAAGGAAAGCTTGCACTTGTGATTTCTTATATGTCGGAATATGAGAATGATGATAATCCTTATTTGGAGCGCAGAATGTCTATTGAAGCGTTTTTTCGATATGCTATAATGAATATTGATGAAAGTAATGAAATTTTGTCAATTGCCAAAGTTGCAAAAAGTAAAGGGTTAAAAACCAAAGATGCGCTGCATTTTGCCTGCGCCATAGCTGCCGGTTGCGACTTTTTAATTACAACCGATGCAAAGTTTCTTAGGTATTATGACAGCAGAGTTAAAATAGTTAATCCTATTCATTTTATAACAGACACGGAGGGATTTTGATGACCGACACTATATTGAAGCAATCCGTAATAAGGCATCTGTTGGATAATTTTGGGCATATTCAAACGGAGCGTTTTATCGCACTTATGAGCAAGGATTCGTTTGATTACACAAAATGGCAAGAGAATCTTTATGAAGGAATGAGCGTTGAGGAATTGTCCGGCAGGGCTATGGAAAACCGAAGAAGAAAGATTGAGAGTTAGCATGAACAAAGCCACAATTAAAAACATCATAATCTGCATTTTGGTTATAGCCTGCGGTGCTTTGGCCGTTCGGCTTTGGTTTGGCGCGCTTTCCATGCCCGCGCTTTTTGGCGGCACGGCGGGCGCAACAACCTTAAATCCACGGGACGAGGCCGCCGCCGCGCCCATAATTTCCTCCGCCCGCCTAATCTTAAGCGAAGGCGGCGACTTTCGGGTGTATTACAATAATTTGGACAACAGGGCGGGCTGGCGGCTGGCCTATGCCGCCACGCGGCAGCTTATAGAGGCGGGCGTATTTATGCGTTCGGGCGGCATAGACGAGGCCGCCTTAAGCCAAAACACTCTGACCATAGAGTACAATTTCCCAATGCCCGCAAGCTTTTTCAGGGAATTTTTCGGCACGCGCCCCGGCTTTTTGTCCTCGCATTTCTCCGAATTCTATTCCCTAACCATCTCGCGCGGCGAATCCCATTCCCTTGAATTCACCTTTAAAACCCACGACAATTTTTACACCTTTTCGCTAAACTCCCCCGCGCTTTTCGTGGGTTTTAATGAACTTTTCGCCGAAGCAGCCCCCGAAGCCGAACAAGCCCACGAGATTATTCCCGTTCCGATAAGCAATCTATTTTTGGCGGGAATTCCCTATTATATCGACTTCCTGTTTCCGGGCGCAATTTCCAATTCGACGATTAATGAAGTCTGGACATATTGGGATTCGCGGCGCGTGGCGCGCTTTTTCCCCGACAATGTTCTGGAATTTAATGCCAGGCCGCATAGCTCAAGCACGGACAACTTTATAGATGCCGCGCTTGCGGCGTTTGCCGTGCTAAATCTCGATAAACAAAATCAAATCCGGCAGGGCGCGCCTATGAATGAGGTTATTTTGACGCATTATGGCTTCAATTCCGCCACAGGCCGTCATCACTTCTATTTCGATTATATCCTAAACGACGCGCCAATAAATCTGCAAGAAATCCTGCCCGAACACCAAGGCCACGCCCTAGAGATTCAAATAATCGGCAGCGAGGTCGTTTCCTATCGCCGCCTAATGCTCAATTTTGTTTTGGGGGAAATTCAATGAATACAGACCGTGTGAAGGACATAGTAATCGGCCTTTTGTCGGCCTTTATCGTGCTTTTTTCGGTGCTCATTTTTATGGACGAGCGTCAATTTGTGCTGTCCGCCGCCCACGAGGAAAATATTGTCGCCACTCTAAACCGCAATAATATCACCATTTCCGCCGATGTCGAAATTCCGCGAAATTTCCGCCCCATGCGCCAAATGGCCATGCAACGCTATAGCCACGACTTGCGCGCAAAGGCTCTTCGTTTCTTCGGCGACACTCCCTTCGCCTACAATCACGAAATTTTCAGCGCGGAATTTTATTGCGAAGCCACCGATAAATATATTTGGCATGACCTTAACACGAATCAAATCACCTTTCGCATCCCTCAAGGCCTGCTTATAGGCGAAGCCTATGACAATTTTACGAAAAATGCCGCCACAGCCGAAGAACTCGCCCGCGCCTTCAT
>JAITMQ010000028.1 GCA_031277225.1 Clostridiales bacterium
CCGGGAATCTACTATAAAATATAATAGGACAACGTCGGTAAACATTGGCATACGGCCACGGTTTTTCCAAACCGGGGCGCTTGGCTTGAATATGAAACCGACTCTAATGACGTTTTTTCGATTAGAGTGGACAGAACCCGCAAAATTCCCGTAACTTGTTTTATTCGCGCCATGGGCGTTGCCACCGATGCCGATATTATCGAGCTTTTTGGCGACGAACCTAAGATTTTGCAGACAATTGAAAAAGATGTCAGCAAAAACAAGGATGAGGGGCTTTTAGAGGTTTATAAGCGTCTGCGCCCCGGCGAACCGCCAACGGTGGATTCTGCGGAAAGCTTGATTCGCTCAATGTTTTTTGACCCAAAGCGTTATGACCTTGCAAAGGTTGGCCGCTATAAATTCAACAAAAAGCTTGCGCTTCGCAGCCGCGCGCGCGGATTTACCCTGGCGCAAGATGCCGTAAATCCCTTAACCGAGGAGATTATAGCCCCCGCCGGAACGGTTATCACCCTTGATTTGGCCGACGAAATTCAAGATTCGGGCGCGGGTTATGTTTGGGTTAAAATTCAGCGCGGCGACGAGGAATCGCAGACAAAAATCCTTACGAATAATACAGTCGCAATTGCGCCGTTTTTGGCACTTAGGGATATAGACCCCGCCGCCGTCGGCATTAAAGAGCGGGTTCATCTGCCCGTGCTTATGGAATTTTTTGAGCAATATGAAGATGATGCCGAGCTTGCCGAAGCCCTTAAACTCAACAAAAACAAGCTTGTGCCAAAGCATATAACCGTAGACGATATGATGGCCTCGATAAATTATATAATTGGGCTGGACTACAATATCGGCAATAAAGACGATATTGACCATTTGGGCAATCGCCGTGTGCGCGCCGTGGGCGAATTATTGCAGAATCAATTTAGAATCGGACTGACAAGGATGGAGCGCGTTATTCGCGAGCGCATGACAATTCAAGACCCCGAGGGCATTACGCCGCAGGCCTTGATTAATATTCGCCCCGTAACCGCCTCTATCAAGGAATTCTTCGGAAGCTCGCAATTATCGCAATTTATGGAGCAGACGAATCCATTGGGCGAACTTACGCATAAACGCCGCCTGTCGGCCTTAGGGCCGGGCGGTCTTTCGCGCGACCGCGCCTCTTTCGAGGTGCGCGACGTGCATGACAGCCATTATGGCCGCATGTGTCCCATTGAAACGCCGGAAGGCCCGAATATCGGCTTGATAAATTCGCTGGCCACCTATGCGCGCATTAACGAATATGGCTTTGTTGAAGCCCCCTATCGTAAGGTTGATAAAAACGCAAATCCTCCGAGGGTTGTTGACGAATTTATTTATGTAACCGCCGACGAGGAGGAAAATTTTGTTGTGGCGCAGGCGAATGCTCTGTTAAACGAGCGCGGCGAATTTATAGACAGTCGCGTGCCGGGTCGCCGCCGCGAAATTATAAACGAATTTCCCATAACGGAAATTGATTTAATGGACGTAAGCCCTAAGCAAATTGTGTCTGTGGCGACAGCTTTAATTCCGTTTTTGGAGAATGATGACGTTTCGCGTGCGCTTATGGGTTCGAATATGCAGCGTCAGGCCGTTCCCCTCATGAAGACCGATTCGCCGATTATAGGCACGGGTATGGAGCATAAAACCGCACAGGACAGCGGCGTTTGCATAATTGCAGAGCGGGACGGCGTTGTCAAATCCGTTTCCGCAAGCTCTATTGTGGTGGAAACCCCTGCGGGTAATGACCACTATAAAGTCGTGAAATTCATACGCTCAAACCAAGGCACATGCATTAACCAAAAGCCGCTGGTTAAAATTGGCGACCATGTGAAGGCCGGCGACATTATCGCCGACGGGCCTTCTACGCAAAATGGCGAGCTTGCTTTGGGGCAGAATCCGCTTATCGGGTTTATGTCTTGGGAGGGCTATAATTACGAAGATGCCATACTTTTAAGTGAAAAACTTGTTGAAGAAGATGTCTATACATCCGTGCATATCGAGGAATATGAATCCGAGGCGCGGGACACAAAACTTGGGCCCGAAGAAATTACGCGCGACATTCCCAATGTGGGCGAAGACGCGCTTAAAGACCTCAATGCCGACGGGATTATTCGCGTTGGGGCAGAGGTTTGGCCGAATGATATTTTGGTTGGCAAGGTTACGCCAAAGGGTGAAACAGAGCTTACTGCCGAAGAACGCCTGCTTCGTGCGATTTTTGGGGAAAAGGCGCGCGAGGTGCGTGATACTTCCCTGCGTGTGCCCCATGGCGAATCGGGCATTATCGTTGACGTTAAGGTGTTTAGCCGCAAAAATGGCGACGAATTGCCGCCGGGCGTAAACCAAGTTGTGCGCGTTTATATTGCGCAAAAGCGCAAGATTTCCGTGGGCGACAAAATGGCGGGTCGTCATGGCAATAAGGGCGTAATTTCGCGGGTTTTGCCCGTGGAGGACATGCCATTTATGCCAAATGGCCGTCCGCTTGACATTGTGCTGAATCCCCTCGGTGTGCCAAGCCGTATGAATATCGGCCAGGTTCTGGAGGTTCACTTGGGTCTTGCGGCCAAGGTTTTGAACTGGAAGGTTGCCTGCCCCGTGTTTGATGGTGCGTCCGAAATTGATATTATGAATACTTTGGATTTGGCAAATGACTATGCAAATTTGGAATGGGAAGATTTTGAGCAAAAATGGCAGGATATTTTAGAGCCGGACATTTATGAAAAGCTTGAGGCCAACAAGGGTTCGGCGGACGAATGGAAGGGCGTGCCGATTACGAAAGACGGCAAAATTGTCTTGCGCGACGGGCGAAGCGGCGAGGAATTCGACAATCCCGTAACCGTCGGATATATGCATTATCTTAAGCTGCACCATCTTGTTGACGATAAAATCCACGCGCGCTCTACGGGCCCATATTCGCTGGTTACGCAGCAGCCGCTGGGCGGCAAGGCGCAATTTGGCGGACAGCGTTTTGGCGAAATGGAGGTTTGGGCGCTGGAGGCCTATGGCGCGGCATATACCCTGCAAGAAATTCTCACGGTTAAGTCCGACGACATTGTTGGCCGCGTGAAAACCTATGAAGCCATTGTTAAGGGCGAAAATATCCCTGAGCCGGGCGTGCCGGAATCCTTTAAAGTTTTGCTGAAAGAGCTTCAGGCATTGGCACTTGATGTGCGCGCCCTGCAAGGACAGGACACCGAGGTGGAAATTCGCGAAATTTTGGATGATATTGACGACCTTAATGTCAATATCGAAGGCAAGGAAAGGGGCGACGACGAAAGCGACGATTCGGCCTTTGTCAAAAAGTCCACGCGAAGTTTTGCCGACCATCAAGGGCTTTTGGAAGCGGGCTTGCCGATTCCGGATGATGATGAAGACGAAGACGACGAAAGCGACGAAGACGACGACGATTTGGGCGAAGAAATGGAAGTTGCGACGGGTCTGTTAAACACCGATGAAGACGAGGACGACGAGGAATAGGCGGCTTGGGAGGTGGATTATGGAAATCATCAGATATGACGGGACGCGGTTGATGACTGTGCACGATGTGGACAGGGAATTTCTTGGGCATAGCGTGCTTTTGGACAATCGCGAATTTTCGCCCAATAGCAGGGGATATTTGCTTGCCTCTGCTTATAGCGAGGATGAAGATGAAGCCTTTGAGGCTATGAGAAAACTAAATTGTCTTGAATTAGGCGGGCTTGGTTTGGTTTTATACGGCAGTGCGATTAGGGGGATGACAATTGGAATATTCGATTATGCTTGATGGCGACATTACGGATAGATATATCGCCGATGCGATTTTGCACGCAAAAGGTATGAATCAGAAAGTTGTGGTTTTCATTGATACCGGCGCATTTAATACCATGGTTGACATGCAATACGCGAAAGACTTCGGCGCGCTTTTGCCACTCCATATGCATATTGCGATAGGAGGACGTGAACTGAAAACACAGGCCTGTATTTTACACAAGGTAGTCATGGGTGATTTGGTGATGGAGCAGGTGTTCGCCTTAGCTTGCCCCTTTAAGGATTGGCTACGCGGGCATATTCTCCTCGGCCTTAATGTCATGAACAATTGGGACTTCACAATCTCGCGAAGCGACAATAAAATGCGCCTTATCGAACGCATCCCCGAAATTGCCCCAAACAAAACCGAACCATATCGAAATTATTTTAAAAACGGCAAATATATAGCTTTACAAGAAATCTAGTTTCCAGTTTCTAGTTTCTAATCTCTAGTTGGGAGGATTTAGATGAGCTTATTAGCAGAAAAAGAAAATGAAGGTGCAGTTGTTTTTGATTCTATTAAGATAAGTTTGGCGTCGCCGGAGAAGGTGCGCCAATGGAGTCGGGGAGAGGTTAAAAAGCCCGAAACCATCAATTATCGCACGCTTAAGCCCGAAAAGGACGGGCTGTTTTGCGAGCGCATTTTTGGGCCGGACAAGGATTGGGAATGTCATTGCGGCAAATACAAGCGAATTCGCTATAAAGGCACGGTTTGCGACCGTTGCGGCGTTGAGGTTACAAAAAAGAAAGTCCGCCGCGAGCGCATGGGCCATATAGAGCTTGCCGCCTGCGTGTCGCATATTTGGTATTTTAGGGGAATTCCCAGCCGTATGGGTCTTATTTTGGCCATGTCGCCCCGCGCCCTTGAAAAAGTCCTATATTTCGCCAGCTATGTGGTGCTTGACCCCGGTGATACGGGCTTGGCCTATAAGCAATTGCTAACCGAGCGGGAATACCGCGAATCCATTGAAAAATATGGCGAGGACAGCTTTCGCGTGGGCATGGGGGCGGAATCTGTCAAGGAATTATTGCTGGCCATTGACTTAGAGCGCGAGTCTGTAGAGCTTAAGGCCGCCCTTAAGACGGCGGCGGGGCAAAAGCGCATTAAAACCCTTAAAAAACTTGAGGTTATCGAGGCTTTTCGTGTGTCGGGCAATCATCCGTCGTGGATGATTTTGGATGCCGTGCCCGTGATTCCGCCGGATTTGCGGCCTATGGTTCAGCTGGACGGTGGGCGTTTCGCAACCTCCGACCTAAACGATTTGTATCGCAGAGTTATCAACCGAAACAATCGCCTTAAACGCCTGCTTGATTTGGGCGCGCCCGAAATTATTGTCCGCAACGAGAAGCGAATGTTGCAAGAGGCCGTAGACGCGCTTATTGACAATGGTCGCCGCGGCCGCCCCGTTACGGGCCCCGGCAATCGCCCGCTAAAGTCGCTTTCCGACCTGCTTAAGGGCAAACAGGGGCGTTTCCGCCAAAATCTGCTGGGCAAGCGCGTGGACTATTCGGGCCGTTCTGTAATCGTGGTCGGGCCGAATCTTAAGCTCTATCAATGCGGTCTGCCGAAGGAGATGGCTATCGAGCTGTTTAAGCCATTCGTAATGAAAAAACTTGTGGAATTGGGCGAAGCCCACAATATCAAATCAGCCAAGCGCATGGTGGAACGCCTTGAAGACAGGGTTTGGGACGTACTTGAGGACGTAATTAAAGAACATCCCGTAATTCTAAACCGCGCGCCAACCCTGCACCGCCTCGGAATTCAGGCCTTTGAGCCTGTCCTTGTCGAGGGCAAGGCGCTGAAGATTCACCCGCTTGTATGCACGGCCTTTAATGCCGACTTTGACGGCGACCAAATGCCCGTTCACCTGCCGCTGTCCGTCGAGGCGCAGGCGGAATGTCGCTTCCTGTTGCTTTCGCCGAATAATTTGCTGAAGCCTTCCGACGGCGCGCCGATAACCGTGCCTTCCCAAGATATGGTACTTGGAATTTACTATCTTACAATCGCAAAAGACGGCGAAATTGGCGAGGGCAAGGCCTTTAAGGACGAGGAAGAGGCTTTGATTGCCTATGACAGCAAAAATGTTACGCTTCACTCTAAAATTAGGGTTCGGCGCGAGATGGAGATTGACGGCATTACTCATAGGCGTTTGATTGACACCACAGTCGGCCGCATAATTTTCAACGAGGCCATTCCGCAGAATTTGGGCATTATAGACCGTTCTACGCCGGAGGGCGCGCTTAGCTACGAAATCGACTTTGTTTGCGACAAAAAGGCTTTGCAGGGCATTATTGACCGCTGTATCAGCCGCCTGGGCTTTACGGACACGGCCATAGTTCTTGATAAAATCAAGGATTTGGGCTTTAAATATTCAACGCGCGGCGCACTTACCGTTTCGGTTTCCGACATGGTTATTCCCGTGCAAAAACAGGAAATTATTGCCGAGGCCGAAACCGGCGTGGAAAATGTAACCAAAATGTTCCGCCGCGGCCTTATGACCAATGAAGAACGCCACGCCCGCGTTATCGCCATTTGGAACGAAGCCAACGACATTATTGCCGACCAGCTTATTGAGGGTCTGGGAGAATTTAACAATATCCAAATGATGGCGACATCGGGCGCGCGCGGCAGTCGCGCACAAATTAAGCAGCTTGCGGGCATGCGCGGGCTGATGGTTTCGCCGTCCGGCTCTATAATCGAGTTGCCAATTAAATCCAATTTCCGCGAGGGTCTGTCCGTTTTGGAATACTTCCTTTCGGCGCATGGCGCGCGCAAAACTCTGTCCGACACGGCCTTGAAAACGGCGGATTCGGGCTATTTAACGCGCCGTCTGGTGGATGTGTCGCAGGATATTATTATTCGCGACGACGACTGCGTTGGCACGCGCCCCGAAAAGCCCGGCCTGTGGATTTCGGCCTTTATGGACA
Organism: Clostridiales bacterium; assembly: GCA_031277225.1. Classification (GTDB taxonomy): domain Bacteria; phylum Bacillota; class Clostridia; order Lachnospirales; family WRAX01; genus JAITMQ01. The sequence continues at coordinate 6,727 of JAITMQ010000028.1, forward strand.
AGACTTTGGTGGGTTCGGATAATCTTGAGGTCATTGTTTCGCTTAAAGACAGGGTTGTCGGGCGTTGGTCCATTGACGAAATTCGCCATCCCGAAACAAATGAGCTGATTGTGCCCGCCGACAGCATGATTTCCGGCGATGCCGCCGACCTTATTGAGGCCGCAGGCATACAAAAAGTTTATATTCGCACGATTCTTACCTGTCGTTCAAAAATCGGGCTTTGTTCAAAATGTTATGGCGCGAATATGGCCAGCGGCCGCCCCGTGCGCACGGGCGAGGCTGTGGGAATTATAGCCGCCCAGTCGATTGGCGAGCCGGGAACACAGCTTACAATGAGAAATTTCCATACGGGCGGCATTGCCTCTAATGAAGACATTACGCAGGGTCTGCCCCGTGTTGAAGAACTTTTTGAGGCCAGAAAGCCCAAAGGTCTGGCGATTATCGCCGAATTTGCGGGAACGGTAACAATTTCCGACACGAAGAAAAAGCGCGAGGTTATTGTAACCAACCATGAAACGGGTGAAACTAAGGAATATTTGATTCCCTATGGTTCCAGCATTTGCGTGTTTAATGGCGAGCAAATTGAGGCGGGCGACGAAATTACCGAAGGTAGCGTCTATCCGCATGACATTTTGAAAATTAAGGGAATTCGCGGCGTTCAGGACTATATGTTGCAAGAAGTGCAGCGGGTTTATCGTATGCAGGGCGTGGATATTAATGACAAGCATATCGAGGTTATTGTGCGCCAAATGCTTAAGCGCGTGCGCGTGGAAGAAAATGGAGATTCGCATTTCCTGCCCGGTTCGCTGATAGATTGGCTGGATTTTGAGGAGGAGAATGTAAGGCTGGAAGAAAATGGTTTAGAACCCGCGCAAGGTCAGCGTATTTTGCTGGGCATAACCAAGGCTTCCTTGGCCACGGACTCCTTCCTTTCCGCCGCAAGCTTCCAAGAAACCACACGCGTGCTAACCGAGGCCGCAATTAAAGGCAAAACAGACCCTCTTATCGGTCTTAAGGAAAATGTAATCATAGGTAAGCTAATCCCCGCAGGTACGGGAATGCGCCTATATCGCAATGTGGATGTGGCGGGTTCGTCCGCCAAAAACGACGCGCCATTTGAATATACGGAATATGGCGAAGATGAGCAGGAATTGGCTGTTATGGAGGAGATATTATAAAATAAAGGCGACCGCGTGGTCGCCTTTTAAATTTATCTTATTAGACCGAATGTTGCAAGTATCGAGGAAGCGGGCGTGAAATTCATGTTCCTGGAAAACGAAACATTATTGGGGATATGGGGCGGTCGTTGTGTAGGGGCCGATCTTCCTCCTTGAACAATGCCGACAAGAAGATTATTGCCGGCTCCCCAGGGGATATACACAACCCCACCACTATCGCCGCCTAATACGTCCAAGTTTGTAATCACCTGATTGCTCCGCCTGTCTTCTATATTTTGATTAACAGCAGTTACCCTTCCGGTTTGCAACAGTTGTCCGGGATTATATCTGCTTGTAGTTGCCCCACGAAAATTAACCACAGAACCAATTACAACACCTGTAGAACCCGCAGCCAATTGACCGCCACCAAGCATTTGATTGCTTGGAAGAATAGTCGGAAAAGGCATCATTTCAATGAAGGCAGCATCAAGCCCAAAATCATCTCTAAATAAAGAGTGGTCGACTCTGCCAAGGGGAAGTGATACATGCGCAAACATATCAGTGGCCCTCGCGTTGCCCGGGACATGCCCTGCTGTTACCAAACCTACTCGTCCGGTGGAAATATGCCGTGCAGAAAACCCGGCCGAGCCAAAATGAGGAGTGCCCGCTCTTGGTTCAGCGTATATTCTTTGACCCATGAGCAGATTTAGATTTGCGGCGGGCGAAATATATGATGGTGAAGAGGAGTATAGGTATTGATATTGCAAAAAAGGGAAAATAGAAATGCCCTCCTCGACTCCGGCCAACTCTTGCAAAATTGCCAACGCTTCATCCCCCGTAATTGCGTGGCGGTTAGCTCTGTCATCAAACGCATGATTTACTTGAAGCCATCTAAGTGTTTCTTCATATCCCAATCGGTCAAAAGCCAGCCTAAGTGCCTGTTCGTCAATATCTGTAGGCCATCCGGGCATAAGCGGCTCAAAAATTATCATTGGTGAATCGGAAATTGTTGCCCGAAAATATTCAATGCCTTCCGGCGAATAGTCATAAAGCCACACCCTAACCCGATTTTCGGTCTCAAGAATCCCGGAACCGCCGATAATACGATGATTGCCACTTTCTCGGTCATACACGCCGCGCTCAACTAATTTATTGAACATCTCGGTCAATTCTCTATGAGAAAAGCGCACTTCTTCAAAGATGACATATCCAAAATCCGCAATTTGCTCCAATCTTCCCAGCGATGCGCTCCTTAACGCTACACGGTTTGCCGATTGGATAACCAAAATCCCGTCATCATTTATATATATTCCGCCAATATAATGCGGAAGTATAAATTGACCCGCAGAATCGAGAGGGAGAACAGTTCTAAGGTCGTCAAGTATTAATGTTGTCCTTACATAGTTCACAGAAAATTCATGACTAAATCCATAATCTTCCTCAAATACGCGCACGGCTTCGATGAATTCGTTTGAAAGATAGTCAATTGTGAACAATTCCTCGGACTGTAGAGGAAACGCCGTTACAGGCATAGAAAACACAAACACCGCGGCCAAAAAAGTGGCCAAGCCCTTTCTAAGTACATTTTTGATTTTCATTTTGAAAACCCTCCTTAAAATAAAACATGTATTTTGGTTACATCTGTTGGTGTATCCCAATGTAATTATTATAAGTGGTCGCAACAGCCGGAGTCAAGAAGCAAATCAGGCACATTTTTTATTAAATTATGTGCTTGATTTGCTTCTTTTCAAAGCGGAATTTTTATGGGATAATGTAGATAGGATTTTACCACATAGGAGGAATGCTTATGCGAAAAAAGATTTTAAGTTTTATGGTGGTTATGCTGGCGGCTTTGTCGGTTATGGTTGTGGGGGCGTCTGCGCAAACGGGTGATTTATGCGGGTGCTATGGGAGAATACGCATAATCGATCCTCCCAGCATAGACCCCGATTGATAGCAAGGCTTTTCTATTCAAAAACTATGTTCAGATTTTTTTCGCGAACATAGTTTTTTATGTTGTTTGCGGTATCAAAGCGTCGATACATACGGCTGCTATAATAAGCTTCTTCCAAAAGAGCTGTGCAACCCTTTATATCCCCGATTTCATAAGAACAACAAGCCTTATTGAGGATTATCAACGGCAAATGGCGCAATGTGCTGGCGCTTAGGCAAAACTTGATCCCTTCGTCGCATAAATCTATTGCTTCCTCGTAACGTCCGCTCATGCCCAGGTATTTGGTGAGATTATACACAAGCATAGGATAATGCCTGCCCTTGGCTTCATTATTCATATACCTGCCATCAAAATTTTTCTTTAGGCAAAACAATAGGTCGATGGCATTGTTTAAATCGCCTTCTTCGCCATACAGCACCGCCATCATATTAATTATTCTTATATCCTCTTTCGTAAGCAAATATAAGGGTAAATCCTCTTTCTTAAAATTGGGTGCGCTGATTTTTATGGCATTTGCAAGTATTTCCCTTACTACTTCGGGCTGTTCGCCATTGTGCAGGGCAACACCGGCCCTCAAAGCCAATAATCGCTGCTTATATGTGATTTGCGCCATAAATTCCTCGCTTTTTTCAAGCTTGGCAATCAGAGGCTCGGCTTCTTCAACTTGTCTGTTTTTTAAAAGGCTGTCAATTGATTCCAACATAGGTTCAAATTGCGCTTCTGCTTCATTAAAAAAGAACTCGGGAAAATAAGTCGGGCTATATCCGAGTCTTTCCAGCAATGCTTTTAAAATTGATTTGCCGGGCATTACCAAGCCCCTTTCAATTTTCGACAAATGAGTTCTGCAAACCAAGCCCTTAGCTAATTCCATTTGACTTAGCCCCCTTTGTATTCGCAGCCTTTTAATCACGTCCCCAATGCCATACAACACCCATCCCCCCCTTTTGCCAATTATAGCACAGGCAGGCGAAAATGTCAAACAAAGCGGCTCATTCTTCAGGGTTGGACAAATAGCAGGCACTCGGATTTGACGCTCGTGCAAAGCGCAATTAAAATTTTAAAAAAAGTGGTTGACAAATTCACCGCCATATGATAGTATTATCTTCGCCCCTTTAAAAGGGGTGATGGGCTGTCGCCAAGCGGTAAGGCAACGGACTTTGACTCCGTCATGCGAAGGTTCGAATCCTTCCAGCTCAGATATTGTAGAAACTAGAGACTGGAAACTAGAAACTAGACTTTTTTG
>JAITMQ010000055.1 GCA_031277225.1 Clostridiales bacterium
GGAAAACGAATCTCTCCGACCTGTCCAAGGGCTCTAATGTTAAAACAGAACCTAAGACTGTAAAAGCGGAATTCATTTCGGATGCCATTGGCATACATGGTTAACGAATTTCCGCTAACAGACCAAGTCATTGGTTCGCCTCGGTCGATGAAGCCCGCCCCATCGGAATCAAAAACCATGCGCCCTCCGCCGCAGGCGCAGGCGGATAGGGCAAATGTTGCCGCCGGAATTAGGGCAACAAGAGCCAATCTTTTTTAGATTAATGTTGTCAAGGTATTTTGGAAAGCGCATCAAAGCGGCGCGTTTGGACGCGGGAATCACGCATGAGAAATTGGTGGAAAAAGTAAATCTTTCTAGCGGGCATTGCGCCCATGTGGAAAGAGGGGCGGCCTGTGCAATTTTACAGGCCGCCCAGGCCATAAAAAAATCCATCCGCATACGTAAGCTTGTGCGGATGGATTAATATGCGGGACGTCGCAAATTGCTGAGGGAATTCCCACTTATCATGGGAATGACATGCATAAATTTGAATATCCCCCGAATCTATAAATTTCTATTGACATGGGTGCAGGCTTGTGTTATAATGATTGTATAGAAAAACTTTTCTTTTATTGAACACGCTTGCCGTTGGCGTGGTAAATTGACGGTTCGATTGAATATGCTCATCGTCGGCGTGATATGAGCGGTTTGAAGAAGCCCTTAATGGGCTTTTTTTCCGGGCATATTGGCTTTTGACATCAATTTGACGCGACTGACGCTTCTGTTCACAGAAGCGTCACGCCGAGGTGAACCTCGGCGTTTTTTGCGGTCAAGCCATATGCGCGGAGCTTCGCTCTGGCTATGTATTCGAGCCAGAGCGAAGCTCTGCGCACCCCTGCGGTATGGCGGTGGATATTGCCGCAGCAGGGGATTCCCGCTTTCGCGGGAATGACGGGGGGTGGTTCGCGGGAATGGCGGGGCGGGCATCAGCATATATACTTCGGGGATTTTGCGGGGCGGGCGTTTAGTTCGGCTTTTTTGGCCTCGTAGCCCGGGCGGCCGAAATAGGCATAGGTGGCGTTTTTGCCTTCCTCTACGCCGGGCTGGTCGAAGGCGTCAATTTCAAGCAATTCGCCCGCAAAGGCCGTGGCTACTTCCAGTATGTAAAAAAGTTGCCCCATGGTGTATTCATTGACTTCGGGCAGGCTTATGGTCATATTTGGCCGCCCCGCCTTTAAAAGCGCGTATTCCGTGGCCATTTGTTGCGTCTTAAGCAGCTTCGCCAGCGAATGTCCGCCCAAAAAGCCCAAACTCGGCATATCGGTGAAGGTTTCGGGAATGTCAATATCCGCGCCATAATCTTCCACGCCCAAAAAGACCATAACTTTGTCGAAAGGCCCTTCGGCATAAAGCTGCACTTGCGAATGTTGGTCTGTCGCGCCCAAGGCCTTGACCGGCGTTTGGCCGACAAAGACCTCGCGGCCGCTATTATCGAATTTTTTGCCAAGCGATTCCGCCCATAATTGGGCATACCAATCCGCCATAAATTTCAACGAATCCGCATAGGGCATCATGACGGAGATATTTTTGCCGTCTTTTAGCGCCAAATAGTGCAAAATGGCGAAAATATAGGCGGGATTTTGCCAAAAATCGGGGTTTTGGCAGGCGCTGTCTGCGGCCGCGGCCCCCGCCAACAAAGCCCGAATATCCAGCCCGCAAAAGGCCGCAGGCAACAGCCCCACGGGGCAAAGCTGCGAAAAACGGCCGCCAACGCCGCTTGGAATCACGAAGGTCTTATAGCCCTCGGCTTGGGCAATCTTGATAAGGTTGCCCTCGGATTTGTCGGTTGTGCAGACAATACGCGCCGCCGCCCCTTCCTTGCCAAATTTTTCCTCCAGCATCTGCTTCACAATCATAAATTGACTCATAGTTTCCGAAGTCGCGCCGGACTTTGAAACCACGCTAAACAGGGTCGTTTCCAAGTCAAGCATGGCAAAAAGGTCGCCAATTGTGGCGGGGTCTATATTATCCAGCACAAAAAGTTGCGGTCGCCCCGCGCGCAAATCGTCGCTAAGGTTATAAAACGGGCTGTTTAGGGCCTGTTGCAGCGCAATTGGCCCAAGGGCCGAACCCCCGATTCCAAGCACAACCAAAGCCCCGATTTTCGGCGACATTTCCGCCACATATTCCAAAATTTCCTCGACAACCCGCCCCTGATTATGCGGCAAATCCCGCCATTGCATTTGCGGGCGTTTAATCTCCATGGCCTTAACGGCCTCGCCAATTTTCCCCTCGATTGCCGCAATCGCCGCAGGCGTAATTCCATGAGGGCCGACAAATTCCGCCATCATATTGTTAAAATCCAATTTCATAATATCCCTCCTCCAAAATTGTCTATAAGATGCTCTAAGCATTTAAATTCATAGCCCGCGGCGCGCGCGGTGTCGATTATATCCGCCATGGCTTCAGCATTTGAGCTTGAAACCGCGTGCAAAAGCAAAATTGCGCCATTGTGCAAATTGTCCGCCACGCGCTTAAGCGCATAATCAGCCCCCGGCTGTTTGTCGCGCCGCCAATCGACATAGGCAAAAGACCAGAAAATTGTGGCATAACCCTCGTCTTGCGCCAGCCGCAGGGTGCGCAGGCTGTATTCGCCCATTGGCGGGCGAAAAAATCGCGGCATCTCTTGGCCAAAGGTCTGTTTAAAATAATCGGCCACGCCCGCAAGTTCCGCCCGAAATTCGGCATCGCTTAGGCTTGGCGACGATTTATGCCGAATAGTGTGATTGCCTACAATATGCCCTTCATTCACCATGCGCGCAATCAAATCTCCATGTTCTTCTATATAACTTTTTGTTACGAAAAATGCCGCAGGCACTTGTTTATCGCGCAAAACGTCCAAAATAACCGTTGTATAGCCCGCCTCATAGCCCTCGTCAAAGGTCAAATAGACCACTTTTTCGGATATATCGCCCAAATAATAGGCATTATAGTCCAAAAGTTCGAAGCCGCCATCCCAACGGGGCGGCTCGCCCGCAATTTTCGAGCGTGTTATGCCCCAGCCGCGTAATTCGTTGCAAATTGCGCCGCTAAAATTCGCCAAAAGCGCAAGCACCAAGCCAAACAGCAAAATTTTTCGCATAATATCATCTCCATTATATCAAGTTAATTTTATTATGGCAAGTATCAAGCTAATAATAGTTGACAAAATTATCAAAATGTGTTAAAATAACATGTTATCCAAGTTATGGTAAGGAGGGGTTTTAATGGATTCAAAATTACATATCAAAAAAATTGAAATTCCCGAAGCGGCGCGCTTGATTTGCGTGGCGGATTTGCGGGGCGAACTTCGGCTGTTTAAACGGCTTTTGAAAGAAATTGATTTTGGTGGCGATGATATTTTGGTGATTTTGGGGAATATTTATGCTAAGGGCAAGGAAACCCTTGACTTTGTGATGGAATTGGCAAAATTTCCGAATGTTCACGCGGTTAAGGGGAATATTGACGCAGAAATCAGCGAAGATATTGGCGAAGAGCGGCTAAATTGGCTTAAATCCCTGCCCCATATAATCGAAAGCAAGAATTATATTTTTGTACATGCGGGGCTTGGGCCCGGCAAACTTGAGGAGCAAGACCCAGACACATGCATGATGACGCCCGCCTTTTTCGAGAAATATGACGGGCCCGCCTTTGACAAATGGGTGATTACGGGATATTGGCCGGTTGACTTTTATTGCCATGAAATTCCAAGCCACAATCCCATGGTTAATCGCGAAAAGCGCATTATTGCGATTGATGGCGGCATAGGTATACGGTCTGCGGGTCAGATGAATGCCTTTATGATTGAGAAGGGCAAGCCTTCGTGGCAGTCTGTTGATGGGCTTGGAACCGTGAAAATTCAGGACTGGCAGGAGGGCAAGCCCGGCACAATTAATATCGCCTTTGAAGACCGCTTTATCGAAATTCTGGAAGAAGGCCCGGAATTTAGCCTTGTGCGCCATCTTGAAAGCGGAAAAACCCTGCATGTGCCCACGAATAAAATTTGGCGGCAGGGCGGCGACATTTGCGTAAACGACCAAGCAACCGACCATATTCTAACCGTGCGCCGAGGCGACACTATCGCGATTGTGGAGGAATATTCCGACAGAATCTACACGAAGGTCGAAGGCGAGGCGGGCTGGATTATGGCGGGAGAAGACAATTAAAAACAACTAAGGAGAAATATGAGCGATTTATTACAAAAGAAAGCTAAAATTGAAGGTTTTGTTGAATCGGGGGATTATCGCCCCATGAAGGCGCGGGAAATGGCGGAAATTTTGAGCGTGCCGTCGTCCGCTTTTGACCTATTCGAGGAGATTTTGGCGGATATGCTGGCGGAAGGCACGCTGGCTTTAACCCGCAAAAATAAATTTATTTCGGCCGCCAAGGTTGGGCTGATTAAAGGGCCATTTTCGGCCACAGCAAAGGGTTATGGCTTTGTTTTGCGCCAAGACGCGCCCGATATTTTCATTCCTGCGGATGCCATCTGTACGGCTATGCACGGCGACCTTGTGCTTTGCCGAATCGTTGAAGAATCCTCGCCAAGCAGCATTGGCGAAATTATTAGCGTGGTTGAGCGCGCCAAACAGCATTTTGTCGGGGTTTTTGAGCTGGGCGAGCGCGGCGGCTGGGTTATGCCCGACGATAAGCGCGTGGGCCCCGCCGTGCATATCCCCTGGAAATTCATAAATGACGCAAAAGACGGCGAAAAAGTCAGGGTTAAAATTGCTAAATTTAACGACAGCCCCACGCCGCATGAAGGGCGGGTTGAACAGGTTTTGGGCAATCCGCTGGATATTGGCATGGATGTGTTGTCGCTTGTGGTAGAGCATGATATTCCCTATATTTTCCCCGATAATGTGCTGAATCAGGCGCAGTCGCTGCCGCATAAGGTGAGTGCCGCCGATTTGAACGAACGCCGAGATTTTAGGGATTTGCCGACGGTTACAATTGACGGCGAAGACACCAAGGATATTGACGACGCAATTTCGCTTGCGCGCCTTGAAAATGGCGGCTTTAGGCTTTATGTGCATATTGCCGACGTCAGTCATTATGTCGCGCCGGGCAGCCCCCTTTGGAAAGAGGCGCAAAAGCGTGCCACAAGCGTGTATTTGGCCGACCGTGTGATTCCCATGCTGCCGCCGCAAATTTCTAACGGAATTTGCTCGCTAAATCCAAATGTTGACAGGCTTGCGCTTAGTTGTGTTATGGATTTGGACGAGGACGGGCGCGTAATTTCGCACGAAATTTGCAAGTCCGTGATACATTCCGACCATGCAATTACCTATACAACCCTGGCCGAAATTCTGACCGAACCCGATTCGCCGCATCGGGCAAGCTATCCCGAATTTTTTGAAGCCTTCAAGCATATGGAGCTTCTTGCAAATATGTTGCGCCAAAAACGCTTGCACAAGGGCGCGCTGGAATTCGATTTTGCGGAATGTAAGATTCTGATTGATTCCGGCGGCAATGTCGTGGATATTTTGCGGCGCGAGCGCAGCATTGCCACCTCGATTATCGAGGAATTCATGATTTGCGCCAATGAAGTGGTGGCCACCGAATATTTTTGGATGGACCTGCCATTTGTCTATCGTGTGCACGAAGAACCGCATAAGGAAAAAATCGAGGCCTTGATGGAATCACTGAAAACGCTTGGTTTAAGCCTTCGCAAGGGCGGCGGACAGGCCAAGAATCTGCAGGGCCTGCTTTCTCGTGCCGAAAATTTGCCGCAGGGGGCGGCCGTGGCTAAGCTTATCCTTCGCAGCCTTAAGCAGGCGCGCTATTCGGCGCAAGCTCTGGGGCATTTTGGCCTGGCCACAGAATTTTACAGCCATTTCACCTCGCCCATTCGCCGCTTTCCCGACTTGATGATTCATAGCATAATTTCGGCGAATTTGGCGGGCAAGCTGGATGAAAATTACATTTCCCTGCTTCGCGAAAGCCTGCCCGACATTTGCAAACATTCCTCGGAAAACGAGCGGCGCGCCGACGATTGCGCCAAAGATGTGGAAAAGCTCAAAAAAGTGCAGTTTATGGCCGATAAAATCGGCGAAATTTTCGAGGGCATAATCTCGCATACCACGCCCGGCGGCTTTTTTGTGGAGCTTGAAAATACGGTTGAGGGCATGGTTTCCATAAGCGGGCTAACCGACGATTATTATGAATATTTTGAGGACCGCTATTCCTTCAAAGGCCGCAAACACGGGCAAAGCTTCTCTTTGGGCGATAGGCTGACAATAAAAGTGGCCGCCGCCCATCTCGAGCTGCGGAGGTTGGATTTTGAACTAGTAACGAATTAGGGGGTTTGCATGGATAAGCAAAAATTCATTGAAAGGCAGATGCGGCTAATTGAGGCGGTATGCGGGATGCATCGGCAAATTTGGGATTTGGATGAATCGCTGAAAAAAATGTATCCCATTGCAATTGTTAAAGACGACATATTTTATATTTTTGGCCGGAAGGGCCAAAATTGTGAGTATGAATTTATAATGGAATATCCTGCCGCCATGGAGCTTCCCGCGAAGATTTTGGCGGCGTTTCCGCTTGATTTTTATGACGACAAGATTGCGGCTGTGATTTGCGCGGACGAATTTGCGAATCCCGACAATCATGTCTTTGTTTTTCATGAATTTGTTCATTGTTATCAATTTGAAAATTTTGAACAGGCTCTGAAAAAGGGCTTGAAAATATATGGGGAAGAGATGCAAAAGGGCAATTTTATGTGGGAAATTACGCATCCATTTCCTTATGACGACGAGGTTTTTGTTGCCTTAACGAATGAACTAATCGGCACATTTGGCGAAATTTCCCTTGAAAATTTTGTGCGATATCATGATAGGCTCAAGAAGCATTTGAATATTATAGACTTTGAGTATATGGTTTGGCAGCAGTGGAAGGAGGGCTATGCGCGATATGTGGAGAATCTGATTCGTAAAAAATTGGGCATGAAAGAAAATCTAAACGGCCTCTCCGCGCCCTTTAACAGGGTAAGCTTTTATGAAATCGGCTGTCGGCATATTGAAGCCCTAATAAAAAACGACCCTAAAATAAATCGCAGTATTGACGGGCTCTTTTACGCGATGACACGCCGGTTGAAACCGGCTAAAGATTCCGACTGAAAGTCGGCGGAAGTGTAGGCGGGCGGTGCTTGGTTGTGAGGATGATTAAAGTATTTGACAGCAAGAACTATTCGGCGGGGTGGAAGAAATTCAAAAGGGATTCTGCCAGAGCTATTATATTTTGTGGTGAAAATTTAGCCATGATTAGGAGCAAGAGATTCGGAGAATACAAATTTCCCGGCGGCGCAATAGAAAAGGGCGAATCGCATTTGGACGCGCTTTTTAGGGAAGTACGGGAAGAAACGGGATTGCATATTATTCCGTCATCCGTCAGGGAATACGGAAAAACGCTAGTCCTTCGCAGGGGAATAAACTCGAATGAAATATTCGAGCAAGAATCTTTCTACTATCTTTGCGATATTGACATTGCGGCCAAATCTTCGGTCAATTTGGATGCCGGATATGAAACGAATTATGGATACAGCCTTGTCTTTGTTTCGCCGGATGAGGCCATTAAGCAGAATACTAAGCGGCTGAATATACCCGATATACCTTGGGTAGAGCGTGATTTATTTGTGTTATGTGAGCTTCAAAATGGCATGAAGGAGGCTAATTGGCGGACTTGCTAATCAAAAATGGGGCGAATTGGCAAATTTTTGCAGGGGGAGCGCGAAGGATAGAGGATGGCGAGATTGAGCTGTTCGAAAATTGGGCGGTTGATTTTATTGTGGAAATTGATGGAATTTGCGTAGCCTCCTTAGCCTGCATACGCAAACAAAAGGCGGAGCTTGGCAGGCAGAAGGATTGGGAGGATATAGAATTAATTGATAAGCGGTTAATGCCGCCTGAAGGCGGCTAAAGATTCCGACTGAAAGTCGGGGTCGTTGGGGGGAGGGTTGTTCATACGGGAGACAAAATTAGAAAGTCAAATAACGCAATGGCCGAATACGGAATATTCGACCGCATATTAATTCGAGGCCTTGCTTTGGGAAAGGTGGATTCCCGC
>JAITMQ010000097.1 GCA_031277225.1 Clostridiales bacterium
GCGGGAACGTCCAACGCGCGGCTTGCGCCATTGGCCGTGAATGTGTCGCTACCGAGCGTAATAGCCAGCGCGTCAGCGCCGCGCAAAATATGCGCCGTCTGCGTTTCGGCATCCCAATCAACGCTAAAACCAAGGGCTTCAAAAACCGCCCGAACGGGGACAAGCGTCCGTCCTTCAATATTGGCAGGCTCTTGGTCGCCAAATTCGACAGGCGCGCCGTCAATGCTAACACCAATTCCCGCCAATGCCGTCATTAGAATTAAAATCCCACTCTTCATAAAACCCTCCCCTTTCCGTCATTCCCGGCTTGACCGGGAATCCCCCAAAGTTGGCAGGGGATTCCCGCTTTCGCGGGAATGACGGGTTTTGCGCCTACACCGTCATTCCGCGCTTGACGCGGAATCCCCCACCGACACAGGGGGGATTCCCGCTTTCGCGGGAATGACGGGTTTGCGCCTACACCTACACCGTCATTCCGCGCTTGACGCGGAATCCCCTCGCTATGTGGGGGGATTCCCGCTTTTGCGGGAATGACGGATTCTCGTTTCTAGTTTCTAGTTTCTAGTTTCTCAATCGCTTTTGCAGCCGAAAGCAGGACATCTTCGGCATAAGGCCGCGCCATCAGCAGACATCCTATTGGCAGGCCTTCTGCGGTTTTGCCGATTGGAAGGGTCAGGCTTGGAAAGCCCGTGGCGGCGGCCAGGCCGCAATCTCCGCTTAGAATCGCCAGAACATCTATATTATGAGCGTCAAAATAGTCGTTAAGCCCGTCAATCGTAGCCTCTCGCTTCGCAAGAGCTGCGACATATTCGCGCTCGTTTTCCCAATTTTTAGAAATTTTGCTCGCCGCAATGAGATTGCCTTGACCGTATTTTAGCGCAATTTCCGGGTTATTTCTATTGAATTCAATAATTTCCTTAAGATTGCGCGGCACATTCGGATTATCAATCGCCGCCAAATAGCCGTTTATGGCATGTTGAAACTCGTATTCCATGATGGGAAACAGGAATAAATCATCCCCGGGAGTGAATTCGGGAAAATTCGGGTCTGGCAAATCTATAGCGACAAAATTCGCCCTAAGAGCCGCCTCAAATTCCGCATTTTCCCCGTCCATTTGACAAATTCCGACGCGGATTTCTGCGGGATTATGCGTCATTTCATATTGCCGCCCGGCCAGCGCGCCAAGGAGCAGAGCCGCATTTTCAACGGTTTTAGCCATTGGCCCAAGGGTATCCAAAGTAAAGGAAATGGGGATGACCCCCTCTTTGCTAATCAGCCCGTCCGTGGGCTTAATGCCCACAATTCCGCAATGTTGCGCGGGTGAGATAATTGAGCCATAGGTTTCCGAACCCACGGCCATGGGAACAAGACCCGCCGCCACAGCCACAGCCGAGCCCGTGCTTGAACCCAGCGGGTCTGCGTCGTCATGCGTGGGATGCAGGGTTTGCCCGCCGCGCGAGCTATAGCCATTGGGCATACTCTCGTCCAGACGAAAATCGCACATATAATTGGCGAATTCTGTCATATTCGCCTTACCGATGATAATTGCGCCGGCTGCGCGCAAATTCGCGACGGCGGGCGCGTCAATTCCGGGGGCATTGGCGGCCAAAGCCACGGAACCCGCCGTTGTGTGCATTTCAATCGTATTAACATTGTCTTTAATCAGCACGGGTACGCCGTGCAATGCGCCGCTTTTATCATCGCTTGCGTCCAATTCGGCTGCAATCGCCCGCGCCAAAGGGTTAACCTCGATAATTGCCCGAAGGCGGGCTTTTTCCTCGAATTTTTTTAGACATTCATCTACTTTTTGAACAGCTGTCGTCATAATCTCCCCCCAAATCGCCGCTCGCGTTTTTGGAATTGCGCTACGGCTTCATACAAATGGTTTATTTTAAAATCCGGCCAGAGTGTGTCTGTGGCGTGGAATTCGGAATAGGCGGCCTGCCACAGCAGGAAATTTGAGAGGCGCATTTCGCCTGAGGTGCGAATAATCAAGTCGGGGTCGGGTAGCTTCCCTGTGTCAAGATGATTTGTGAAGACAAGCTCATCAATAGAGGCAGGATTAATTTTGCCGTCGGCAACATGGCGGGCTAAAGCCCGCGCCGCCCGCAAAATTTCGTCCCTGCCGCCGTAATTTATGGCTATATTAAGAAGCAAGCCGTCCTTGTCCTTCGTCATCTCGGTCAAATCCGCAATTTTAGCTTGCAGACTCGGCTCAAGGGCATTTAGGTCGCCAATTGCGCGCATACGCACATTGTTTTTATGGGCATCGTCTATGTATTGTTGAATATATTCATGAATAAGCCCCATAAGATAGGCGACCTCGCCCTCGTCGCGCTTCCAATTTTCGGTTGAAAAGGCAAAAACTGTAAGGATTTTAAAGCCCGCCTCATTCATTTGCTCAACAAGTCGGCGTAAAGCTTGCGCCCCCGCCCTATGTCCCGCCTCTCGCTTCATAAAATATTTCTTCGCCCATCGGCCGTTGCCGTCCATAATAATCGCAATGTGGCGCGGCAAATCACTAAAATCAATCTGCGGCTTTTTCATACAACACCCTCTTCATCAATGACATATCATCATATTTATGCACCAAAACAAAACCGCAATACTCCCAAAACCGCAAGCCGTCGGGGTTTTCATCACCCACGCCCAGCTGAATTTCGCCAAAGCCTTCATTCCGGGCAAATTCAACCACAGCCTCCACAATTTTTCCGCCATGCCCCTGCCGTCTGGCATCCCTATGCACGATAAGCTCGCTTAAATACACCACTTCGCCCCCATTAAGCCCGGGAAGCAACTCCAAAACCGCTATGGGCTGCCCTTCTTGCCAAATCCCAACAAAAACCTGCCGCCCGGCATCATACCCTTCCGGCAACCGCCCAACCCGCGCAGGACATTCAAACATTGATAATTGATAATTAATAATTGATAATTGCATCAAACCGTCATAATCTCCTTAGTTTTAGTTTCAACAATCTTATCAATTTCTTCAACTTTTCTGTCGGTCAATTTTTGAATATCATCTCGCGCTTTTTTCAAATGGTCTTCGGTGATGGTGCTGGCTTTTTCGGCCTTTTCCGCCACATCAACAGCCTCGCGGCGAATATTGCGAATGGCAACCTTTGCGTCGTCGCCGCGTTTTTTCACTTCCTTGCTTAAATCCTTGCGCCTCTCCTCCGTAAGTTCGGGGAAAACAAGGCGGATGACCTTGCCGTCATTGCTTGGATTAATGCCCAAATCCGACGTGGTTAAGGACTTTTCAATGGCCTTAACCATGCTTGGGTCCCAGGGCGCAATTTGCAGCAGGCGCGGTTCGGGCACGGTGATATTGGCCACTTGCGAAATTGGCGATTGCACGCCGTAATTGTCCACGGTGATTTTGTCCAAAACACGCGGATTTGCGCGCCCCGCGCGAATGGTTTCCAAATCTTTCTCAAAAATGCCGTTGCTCTTGCTCATCTTGTCCTCAAAAGGCGTAATATCAAACATTTTCTCTCCTCCTTAGCTATAGCTATGTTTTTTTATGCGAAATATATTTTCGCTGTTTATAAACGCAAAATCAAATGCCGATAAAACATCCAGCCCCAAAAGATTTCTGACCTGTCCTTTTGGATTTTTTGTTGTATGGAATAATGCGCTTTTGATTTCATGTCCTGCGACATTAATCAGAGGAATACTTACTGTAACCAAATCCAAAAAATGTCCACCTGCACCCGTAACAAAACCCTTAACAGACTGCATATTCTTGTGCACCCATATATCAGAATAGCCGGCTACTCGCAAGTGCTCTCTTGAAATCACGGTAATGTCTGCTCCTGTATCCACTTTAAACGCCACTTTCGCCATATTGATTCCGCCGTTTTCCTTTAAATAGACATAAAAC
The DNA here is from genome assembly GCA_031277225.1 of Clostridiales bacterium. Lineage (GTDB taxonomy): Bacteria > Bacillota > Clostridia > Lachnospirales > WRAX01 > JAITMQ01. The sequence goes on from JAITMQ010000097.1 coordinate 3,884, forward strand.
TTGACTCTGCCTTCCTTTGTCATTTTAACTTCCATCCACTCGCTCAAGTACAAGCCCCCCTACATAAATATTTTTGTCTGCACTATAGCCCTCCAGATAGCCAACATCATAGCCGCGAAACTGACTTCTGTCAACCTGCAAATCTTCTCTATTGTCAGCGATATAAGCGACAAAACCCAAGTCATTGTCAGCCCAATCAACTATTTTCGTGGTTACCCAAAAGAAATAATTGTCGGTATATTTCTCCATTGCCTCTCTGGTCGTCATAATCTCCCTATCCGTAATTTCCCTCAAAGTCGTCATACCTTCACCTCCTCAAACCGTAACCTTAGTCCCGATTTCATAGATTTTTTCCGCATCGCCCGAGGCGCTTTTTAGGATTGCGCCCGGCTCGTTAAGCGCGAAAATTATTGAAAGGATTTTTTGTTCTTCCAAGATTGCGCTGGCGGCGGTGTCGATTACTGTCAAATTATTTGTGATTATATTTCTGTATGTTATATGCTTAAGCTTTACAGCGCGGTGATTTTGGCGGGGGTCTGCATCATATACGCCGTCAACATTTTTGGCGAAAAGCAAAGCGCATGCCTCAAGCTCCGCCGCGCGAATGGCGGCAATCGTATCTGTCGAAAAAAACGGATGCCCCGTTCCCGCCGCAAAAATTATGACATTTTTCTGCTCCATATAGCTTAGGGCGGTTTTTTTGGAGAATTGCTGTGTAACCGTGCCGATAATTACGGGGGTCATAACGACGGAATCCACGCCTTGATTTTCAAGCATATCGGTGAGATACAGCGCATTCATAACCGTGGCCATCATTCCGATTTGGTCGCTGCGAACCTTGTCCATGCCCTCTTTAGAGTCGCGCCCGCGCCAGAAATTGCCGCCGCCCACAACCAAAGCCACCTGCACCCCCGATTCAATCAATTCCTTAATTTGCGAAATTATGCCCAAAATCACTTCATCATCGAATTTTTTGGCCGAATCTCCGCCGGCCAAGGCCTCGCCGCTAAGCTTGATAATTACCCTATTAAACATAAACCTTCTCCACCCCTTATTCTTTTGTTTTCTAAATGATAACATAATTCAACTCAAAAATCAACCTTTGGTTTATTGATTTTGGAATTGGGAGATGATAGAATATTATTATCAGCAGCGAAGGGGGGGTCAAGGTGGATATTGGCGGAGTTGGGCGGTTTTTACGAGAAAGCCGCAGAGGTCTTGGGCTTACACAAAGTTATGTTGCGGAATCTTTAGGGGTTTCGGCCCAGGCCGTATCGAAATGGGAGCGCGGCGAAAATTTGCCGGATATATCGTTTTTTCCGGATTTGTCGAAAATTTTGCAGATTAGCATTGACGAAATTTTGGCGGCGGGAAGGGCGGAGAAGTCAGAAAGAGCAGAGGACAGAATTCAGAAATTGGTGGATGATGGGGTGTTTGGCCGGGTTTTGGGAAGGATGGCCGGGCTTGAGCGTATGGCGGATTTGGATATGGATTTGGACTTTTTCGTCTATCTTAGCGGCGGGCAGAAGCTGGAGTTTATTGAAACAATCCTGAAAATTCCGGGCTATGGACTGGTGCTTGACGAAATTTTGCCATATAGCGCGGCTTCGCATAAAACGGCGGTTTTAAGCCATATTTTGGCCAATCGGGACTATGATTTGCTGGAGCAAATTGCTGTCTATATGAATAATGACATGAAGGCGGCGGTGTTGACAAAATTGCTTGCAGAGCGGCGTTTTGACATCATCGAGGACATAATAACCACCTTTAACCGCAAGCATAGGGAGCTAATCGTGGATTTTTTCGTAAATAGTCCCGATTATGCCGATATATTGGAAAATTTTATTCCGTTTCTCGATAGAAACCAAATCAAAAAAATTGTAAAGGAGGCGAAATTATGAAAAAAATTATCGAAAGAATTAAAATTATGGTAAGAATTGGAAATTTTGATTCGATTTATGAGAGCGATGAAAATGTGATGACTTATCAAGCCAATTGGCAATTGTAGGCAAAATAAAATTTTGAAAGGAGTGGGATTATGAATGAAGGTAGAATGAAAGTTTTGGAGATGTTGCAAGAGGGAAAGATTGGCGTGGAGGAGGCCATGGGGCTGCTTAAGCAATTCCCGGAGGAGGACGCGCCGCGGGAGGAACGCCGCGATAGCGGAGGCGGATTTTTATCGGAACTTGGCGACACAATTTCGGGAGCTATAAGCGACGCTATTGACGCTTCCGACGGCGTATTTGGCGGCTGGCAGCATGGCAGAAAAACTACTAAGGAATTTGTTTCCGACCCAATTACGGCGGATATTGCCGCCATCAAGCTACTAGGCAAAAACGGCCCCGTTGAAATTAGGGGATATGAGGGGAATCAGGTTAAAATCGAAGTGAAGTATAATGCGAAAAGGGGCGACGCGCAGGTATTTGTGCGCGAAGAAGGCGGGGTTTTCGAGCTTTTGTATGACTATAATGCCCTGCGCTGGTTGGCTGTGGACTGCCTTGTGCCCAATGTACTCGTGGGGCAAATTCACGGCGAAAGCAAGAATTCTAAGGTCGAGCTGTATAATATTCGCGCCGAGCAGGTGGCCTTGATTACAAAAAATTCCAAAATCGAGATGGGGAATGTAAATGCCCCGCAAATCGTTGCAAAAACCCGCAATGCAAATATTGAAGCCAAGAATTTGCAGACGGTTAATTTGGATTTGCAGACGGGCAATGCAAAAATTGACATTGAAAATGTTAAGGCAAAAATTGCCCGCCTCACAACGTCCAATGCCAAAATCGCAACAGAAAATGTCGATATTGAACAGCTTTATCTCAAGACCTCGAACGGCAATATAAAGCTCGAAAATATGTTTAATGAAGCCATTGACTATGTGGATGCGCGGCCGGAGGGCAGCCAATATCCGCCGGGGGCTGCGCCCGCAACAGAGCGCATTATCGAGGCGCAGACCTCAAATTCGGGCATAACCGTGAATCTTCCGGCGGATGTGGCGGTTGATGTGCAGGCCTCTACCAGCAATGCGGGCGTGGAGTGCAAAATCCCGAATTTGGTGCTGAATGAATTTTCCAAGAATTATATAAATGGACGGACTTTTGATTATGACACGCATCCGAGGCGGCTGAAATTGAGCCTTAATACCAGCAATGCCGCCGTAAAAATTCGGTAGGGCAGGAAATGCCGCCTAAATGGCGGCTAAAGTAACGCTTGAAAGCGTGGATGCCTTGAGGCGTTACTTTAGCCGCCATTTAGGCGGCACCCCCTTGCTAACAGACCTATTTCCTGAAATCGATAATTTGTCGAATGTCCCGGATTCTTATTATGCCAAGCAGAACAATACACGCGCCATAGGTGGCCATAAGCAATGCCAACGACAACAATACAGCAGGAAGGTTCGGCAAAAGTTCGGAAATTAGGTGATTGTGGAGTTGGTTTATTATCAGGCCCGCCAGCGTTGCGGCTATGGCGGGCTTTATCAGCCAATGCGCGGGCCGCGGGCGAATTCCCGTGGCCTTGCGCAGGCGCAAAATGCTGAAAAATGTTACGATAAGCAGGCTTATAAACCAGCCGACCAAAAAGGCGTTAACGCCATAGAGAGGCACAAAAAAGTATACAAAGCCGATATTTATGCCGGAGGCCAGCAGGCTGTTTCGGAAGATAAAGACCTGCTCGCCCAAGCCGCTAAGGATGCCGTTTAGCGTGATATTAAGATACCAAAACGGACACATCAGCCCCAAAAGCAGCAAAATTCGCCCCAAGTCCTGCCTATAGACCAAATGCCCGATTTCATAGGGAAAAACCACGAAAATCACGGCCGCGCCAAAGGCCACAATGCAGGTGAAAATTATGGACTTTGAAATTGTGGAATTTACGCGCGCCGTGTGGCCAAGGGTCAGGGATTCCGAAATTGACGGCACAAGCGAGATTGACAGGGCGACCAAAATTGCCGAAGGAAAGAAAATCAGCGGCATTGCCATGCCCGTAATTGTGCCAAAAGTCGCCATTGCCTCGTCTGCGGCCATGCCAAAGCTTTGCAGGCGGCTTGGAATCATAACATTTTCGACCGTCGACAAAAATGACGAGGAAATGCGGTTTAAAGTCAGCGGCGCGGCCATGGCCGCAATTGCGAAAAGTGCCTGTTTTTGCCCCATTGTAGGGGCAAATTTTTTGCGCTCGCGAATTTTGCGCCCGGCGCATTTATAGGCGAAAAACACATAGGCGAATGACAACGCCTCGCCCACAACAATCCCAATTGCCGCCATTGCCGCCGCATATTCCAGCCCGCGCGGGATAAACAGGCCCGCCAACAGCATAATCACGCCAATTCGCGCCAATTGCTCAATAATTTGGCTGGCGGCGGGGACAATGGTTTTTTGCAGCCCCAAAAAATATCCGCGTAGGCATGAACCTAAAGCCATGAATATAAACGAACCGGAAAGTATTCGCAAAGACAGCACAATTCGCGGTTCGTTGAGAATTCCTGCGCCGATGAAATTTGCGCCGAAATATAATACAACGGTCATGGCAAATGCCAGAATTCCGGTAATTGCAAGGGATATGTATAATAGCCGCCGCATATTACCAAGCTCGCCCTTAGCCTGCTCCGCCGCCACCAAACGCGATAAAGTCGTCGTAATTCCCGAACAGGTTATCGCCCAGGCCAGCGAATAAATCGGCATTATAAGCTGAAAAAGGCCCATACCTTCAGCACCCACGGCCCCCGCCATAAAAATTCGATAGGCGAAGCCGATTAGGCGCGTGATGATATTGGCAATTGTTAGGGTTAAAGCCCCCGCAATCAAACTCCTCTTGGACCATGCCACAAGCAAGCCCCCTAAAATCAGCATTAACATATACCATCCTATGAAGTCAAGCTGTGTGCTAGTACATATTCTTGTTGCAAACAAGTTTTTGTTGTGGTAAAATATTCTTGTGAGCTTAAAAGTCGCCAAAAGGAAAAAGACGCCACGATTGGGCGTAATGCTGTTATTGCTGGGTCTTCTGGCCTTAGCTCTTTTGCTGCGGGAAGCCTTTGGCGGACGCGGCGGCGCGGCGGCGGCGGAATTCACCGAAACGACCTTCATCGAAAACGCAGGCATTTACGACAAATTCGTTACAGCGGGCGGATTTTTCGCGCTGGACACAACGGGGGGCTTGAGTTTTTACGAGGCCGACGGAACAAGGGTTTTTCGGCATGGACATGGGATTTTGGGCGGCGCGCTGTTTGGAAGTGGCGAGTATGCGGCGGTTGTGGCTCGTGGCGGGAATGTTATAAATCTCTACAATACAACCGGTTTAGTTCACACCACGACAATCAATGGCCAAATCAGGCGTTTTGCCTTGGATTCGGGCGGTTATGCCGCGGCGGCAATTTATGCAAATGGCGGCCATAATATTATGCTTTACGACCGCGCAGGACAGGCGCACGAACTGCTGCGCGAGGAGGACGCGCGCGTTCTGCCCATGGCCATGGCTTTAAGCGGGAATCGGCTTGCGATTGCCCATGCGGATATTTCCGGCCCTCGCCTAAATTCTACCATCACATTTATCAATATAAATTCCCGCGCGGGGCAATATTCCGGCGAAATTGCGGCGAAAAACCTGCATAATCCCGAACAAATCATTGGCTCATTGCATTTTATGGGAGGCAGAACGCTGCTTGCCGTGGCCGATACGCGAATTTTCGCCGTGAATTACGCTACGGGCGATAATTTGTGGGAAATTCCTCTGAACAATATAGTTCGTGCGGCGGTCTTCAACACCGACAACTTTGCAATCGCTTACGGGTCGGCCCTACTAAACCGCGACGGGCTTCCTGCGGGTACGGTTAATGTTTACAGCACAAACGGAGCAGAAATTTTTAGCGCGATTAAAGAAAACCCAACGAATCTTTCCTTGGGCTTCGGGAATATAATTATACAAGCCACAACCACCTGCACGATTTACGAAATCGGCAACGGCACGATGGTTTGGGAAGGGCGACTTGCGGGCGCGGCCGAATTTATGGGCGGGCGCGACAGGCTGGCCGTTTCCGCTCCCGGCGGAGTAAAAATTTTACAGCGGAGATGATTAAATGAATGTTTTGGACCTAATTGTAATTGCAATAATGATACTATGCATTTTGGGCGGCGTTTGGCGCGGCTTTATTCGCACGGTGCTGGGTTTTGCCAATTTTATCCTGGCAATTTTTCTGACAAATATGCTCTATCCCCATGTCGGCCGATTTTTGCGCGGCGCGGGCGGGCTTTTTGACTCGCTGACAACCTCAATCAGCCGAATGTTAAACATAGAGGCCATTTTGGAGGAGCGCGCGGGTGCGGCCTATTACCAAATTATAGGCGATTTGCCCCTGCCGCAGGCCTTCCAAGCCACGCTAATTGAAAATTATCCCGACGCGCTTGTGCATTATGCCCTTGGCACAACGGGCATAAGCGACTATATTGCGGGCTTTTTGGCGGGAATCGTAATTAACATAATCTCGCTTGTCCTCACCTTCGTAATCATTTTCGCGCTTCTCGTCGCCATAACGCGCGTGCTGAATGTTGTCGCAAAATTGCCCGTGCTAAACACGCTGAACAAGCTGCTCGGCGGGGTTTTGGGGGCGGCCTGGGGGCTGATTTTAACATGGTTTGTGCTGGGAATTATCGTAATCTATTTTGCGGCAAATTCGGGGGCGGACATGGTTGCCATGCTGGAAGGTTCTGCCATTGCGCGGCCTTTGCATGAGGCGAACCCTATCGTGAACTTTATTTTGCGAATTTTCCCATAAATATAAAAAATTTACAGTAGGAGGAAAACAATGAGAAGATTATTAATCGCGGCCATGCTGATATTTGCGACTTTTGCACTGGCCGCCTGTTTTGGCGAGGCAGAGCCGCCGCCATTTGTTTTGGGCATTGATGCCCACGAAATCCACGCAACCACCGTGGACGAATTTCTGCATGTTTTCGCAACACAGCTTGCGACCTACAACGAAAATGCCTATTGGCTGTGGCCGGGCAATGGCGTTATTGACCAGTTCGCCGTGCTGGAGGACACTGACAGGGGGCTGTTTTGGTTTTTCTATCCCGACGGGGCTTTCCGCGAAATGCCTCTGTCCGAGGTTGATGAATTGGGCATTATGCCGGGCGGCGGCGACGAATTTACGGGCGTGCGCGATGCCGAGGGGAATTTTATTCTCATTCATTTGACGATTGACGCGGCGCGCCTAAACGATAGGGAGCGCATTGCGCGCGTGGTGCATTTGGGCACACATGACCCGATTTTGTGGCTTACGCATGAGGCCTTTCATGTGCCGGAGCAAACAAAATGGGCGACGCATCCGGCGGAAGACCTGCCCAATCTTGACAGAAGGCCCAATTTGGAAAATGTTTCCGCAAGGCTTGCGCGCAATCTTTTGCAACGCCAGCTTATGGAGGCCCTGCAAAATCCCGGAGATGAGGGGCTGATTCTTGATGCCCTCGCTACATACAGACGCTGGAAAACCGACTATCCCGACGATTTTTTGGATGCCGTTGATACAGACCGCATGGAGGGCACGGCCTTTTATTTTGAGCTTATAAGCGGCCTTGTGGTGGGCTATCCCGACATTATTTATGACTGGGACGGGATTCACCGCGCCTTTGAAATCCTCGCGACATATGAGCATTTTAGGGGCATTGGCCTTGTCAGCGAAAGCTATAGCGCGGGCGGATTTGCGGCGGCGATTTTAAGCCGACTTGACCTTGGTTGGAAGGAAGTGCTTATGGCAGACCCCGACGCAACGCCGCTTTCCTTGCTTTATGACCATTTTGCGGGGCGCGAGCTGCCGCCGCCGGCAAGCCTGACGCAGGCCGAAATTGATGCCGTGATTGCGCAACTCCATGAGGAACGCCTTCGTCTAATAGATGCGGCAAAGGTCGGAATAGACCTGTTTCTTGGCCTGTTGGGAGACTTTCAAGGGGATGAAGCACTTGGGCTTGTTATGATGATTCAGATGTCAATTGACGAATTGCTGGCGAAATTGGACGGCCTGCCCGAAGATTCAACGCGGGAGAGTTATGCCTTTATCGAAGAAGTGCAAAATCGCTTGCGCGAGCTGGGTTTTGCCGAATAAATTAGGCTTTTGCGACCTCATCATACATACTCCGGGGGATATGGCAATATCCCTCGGGGTTTTTTTCGAGGTATTTTTGGTGATATTCCTCAGCCTTGTAATAATTTGACAGCGGCAGATTTTCGACAACTATCGGCGCGTCATATTGCTTTTGCAATTCGGCCAAAGAGGCGGCAATTGCGGCTTTTTCGGCGGGGTCGGTGAAATAGATTCCCGTGCGATATTGACTGCCCACGTCGCCCGCCTGGCGATTTAGCGTCGTCGGGTCAATTATCCTGTAAAAATTCTCCAAAAGCGCACCCAGGTCGGTTTGCTCGCCGTCATAAACCACATAGACGGCCTCCGCAAAGCCCGTGTTTCCAACACAAACCTCCTCATAGGTCGGGTTTTTTGTATGCCCGTTGGCATAGCCGACCTCTACTTCCAAAACCCCCGGCACCAGCGAAAAATATTTTTCAACCCCCCAAAAACAGCCGCCGGCCAAATAAATTTCTTTTTTCATAGGCTCACCTCGTATAAATAATAAAATTTTGGATATACTTCCCAATAAAAAATGGGCGCATTGCGGGTTTCGCGTGCCCATACATATTTTTTTTAAAGCGCAAAAATAATCCTTGACACAGGGGGTGAAGGTATGATATAATTAAGTTCTGCGTATTATTGACAATTTTTGGCTAAACCCTAACCTAATCCCCTCGTAGGATTAGTATAACACAACTCAGGAAATAAAGTCAATATTTTTTTAAGAAATTTTTTACCAAATTTGCGAGAAGGTGGTAGATGCTATGGAAAAGGCGAGGATTCGTCAAGTAAAGCTTGGTAATGCAGAACGTGTAAGCTATTCCAGAATCGAGGAAATTCTGGAAATGCCCAATCTGATTGAGGTTCAAAAAAACAGCTATCGATGGTTTTTAGATGAGGGCTTAAGCGAGGTTTTCGCCGATATTTCCCCAATAACCAATTATGGCGAAACCTTGGTTCTGGAATTTGCCGGGCATTATCTGGACGAAAAGGATGTTAAATATTCAATCGAAGAGTGTAAGGAGCGCGACACAACCTATGCCGCCCCGCTTAAAGTCAAGGCTCGCCTTAGAAATAAGGAAGCCAACGAAATTAAAGAGCAAGAGATTTTTATGGGCGAATTTCCGCTGATGACGGACACGGGCACATTTATTATAAATGGTGCCGAGCGCGTGG
>JAITMQ010000175.1 GCA_031277225.1 Clostridiales bacterium
GGAAAATAGTTACTTAAAGACCCGAAAAAACATTTGACATCGCTCCTATGGTGTGTTATTATTGATTTGTTACGCCTTTCGGAAAAGTACACTTTTCTGTAAAAGTTACCACACCCGCCGCCCGTTGCGGTATTCTTGTAAACGGCAGTAAAATGTCGTTTGTTTCAGCCCCGATTGCCGAATAATCTCCTCGCGGGAGATTTTTTGTTGTCCCAAAGTTTGACAAGCTCCCCGAAGTTGGTGATATGCTGCCACTAAATTTCTTCTTGTAATTTCGCTGAAAATGTTATATAATAAGATAATAAATTAACAAGAGGAGAGGGTATTATGGAGCAAATTATTCAAGATTTTAAGGCTTATTTGGGGGAAATGCGCATGTTTCGCCAGGCGCAGGCCATTATGAGTTTTGACGACAGCACAATTGCGCCAAAGGCCGGCGTGGCGGCGCGCGCCCGCCGCAATGGCTTTTTTGCGCAAAAGGTGTTTAAGATGACTATTTCCGAGGAGATGAAGGGCTTTTTGGACGCGCTTGAGTCCGAGGTTGGCAATTTGGACGCGCCAACCGCCGCCATGTATCGGATTGCGAAGAAAAATTATGACAAGAACACGAAAATTCCCGTTGAGCTGGTTAGGGAATTTAGCGAATTGACGGCCAAGGCGCATGTGGCATGGGAGCAGGCCCGCGAAAACGACGATTTTGAGCATTTCGCGCCCTATTTAGAGCAGATTGTGGCAAAAAGCAAGGAAATGGTGGGCTATCGCCTGAAAGAGGGGCAACATCCCTATAATATCCTGCTGGACGACTTTGAAGAAGGCATGACCATGGAAATTTATGACGAATTTTTCGCGAAATTGCGCGAAACTATTGTGCCCGTGCTCAAAACCGTTGTAAATTCCGGAAAACAGCCCGAGGCGGGCTTTATGCGCGAATTTGTGCCCAAGGCCGACCAGGAGAAGATTTCGTTTTTTGCCGCCGAAAAAATCGGCTATGATTTAGAGCGGGGCTATATCACCGAATCTACGCATCCTTTCTGTAATGGTTCGCATAAAACCGACGTGCGCATGACGACACGCTATGACGAAAACGACTTTATTTCAAGCTTTTACAGCATTTTGCACGAGAGCGGCCATGCGATTTATGAGCAGTCCGTCTGTGATGAAATTTCCGATACAATTTTGTCGCGCGGCATTTCTATGGGTTTCCATGAAAGCCAAAGCCGTTTTTATGAGAATGTAATTGGGCGCAGCCGCGGTTTTTGGGAATATATTGCAGAGGAACTTAAGACTTATTTGCCCGAATCTTTTAAGGATATTACGCCCGAACAATTCTATCGCGCAACAAATCAGGCGCGCCCGTCGCTAATCCGCGTGGAGGCCGACGAGCTTACATATTCGCTTCATATTATGGTGCGCTATGAAATTGAGCGTATGCTTTTTAACGACGAAATAAGCGTGCGCGATTTGCCCGAGGTTTGGAATAAAAAGTATGAAGAATATTTGGGGATTACGCCGCCAAATAATACTTTGGGTGTGCTTCAAGATATACATTGGTCTATGGGCGCATTTGGCTATTTCCCTACATATGCGCTGGGAACGGCCTATGCCTCGCAATTTGTGGCGCAAATGAAAAAGGACATCGACATGGACGCGCTTATTGCAAAGGGCGATTTTGCGGCGATTACGGCCTGGATGACAGGAAAAATCCACCGCCACGGCTCCATATACACCCCCGCCGAGCTGCTTAAACAAATCTGCGGCGAGCAGCTAAACGCAGACTATTATACGGCCTATCTTAAGGGGAAGTTTGAGGGGTTGTATTCTTAGGGGGTGTTTTGCTTGGAAAGTGGCATGAAATTTGAATGGGATGAGAATAAAAACCTGGCGAATATCGCTAAACACGAGGTTAGTTTTGAGAGGGCCGAAACGGTATTTGACGACCCCAATGCATTGTATTTTTATGACGAAATTCATTCAGACGATGAAGATAGGTATATCGTTATTGGAATAGACAATGAGCGTTATGCCTTGACGGTATGTCATTGTTATCGTGGTAGGGATGAGGATATTGTCCGTATTATATCGGCCAGAAACGCTAATAAATATGAGAAATCATTGTATTGGGAGGTGAGATGATGGAAGTTGGGTTCACCGCCGAAGAATTGGCGAAAATGAAAATTGTGAAGAATCCCTTTTTCGACAGGCTCTGCAGGAAGGTGGAGGTTGTTGTGCGACATGATGTTTACGCAATTTATGACGAAATTGCCAAGAACTTAGGCGTACCTGCCGAAAGCGTTATGAAACGCGCCCTAGCGAACTATGCCAAAATCCTGCAAGAGCATCCGTGAAATTTTTTTCTTGACATTGTACCAAAATATGCTATAATAAAACTAGCATAATTCGGTATGCGTTATCCGTGTTAGTGCAAAAAATTACCAAACAAAGGGGAGCTATGCCATGAAGAATTTAAAGATAAGAACAAAGTTAATCCTGGGTTTTGGCCTGCTTATAGCTGCGGCGGTTGCCATTGTGGTTTATTCTGCAACAGGCCTTGGCAGATTAAACGACGAGGCTACATATCTCAGCGAGCACGCATTTGTGCGCTATTCCTATATTAGGGATACAGAAGTGGCCATGATGGAAGCGCGCCGAATTATGAACAGAATCTCCATGTATGGCGCGATGGAAACCGACGAAACGAGCGAAATCCGCGCCCAAGAGGTGCAATATCGCGCGACTGCCGGCAGGGCCGCCGCCGCACTTGCGGGCTATAGGGCAAATTTGGCTCTTGACCAAGTGGCGGACGAGGGCGCGGTGCGTACAGCCCTTGGCAATGTGGACGAATTAGAACGCCAACTTCAATTGTATTGGGATGCCATTGATGCCGTAATTGCGGCCTCTCTTAT
>JAITMQ010000140.1 GCA_031277225.1 Clostridiales bacterium
ATTCAACATAGATATGCCCCGTGGCATGGATAAACAAAATCTATGTACTTGTCGGGATTGCTGATTGACTAAAAAGCTTTTGCCTGTATCCACATATGCCGCAATAATCCTTATGTTTATCAGTATATCATGTTAATGAGCCTGTGGCAAGTTTTTTGTGGGCGTTTTATAGACCATAAAGTTTGTTGACAATATAAATGGTTTATGTTAAGCTTGGTTTGTGCTTTATTATACGGAGGGATGACAATGACTGTTTCAGAATTGCTTGAAAAGCTAAAAACAATGCCACAGGATGCGCAGGTTGTTACGCCTTTTGGCGGGGATGGCCGCGGATATGATACCGCTAGCGAGGTTGTAGAATTTGATATGCTTGAAAATATATACACAGGTGGCTATGGAGGAGCGCATGAAGCACTTAACTATTTTAACTTTTGGAGAGATGAAGGAGAGGAGCTTCTTGATACTGCAAAAATTGTAAAAGCTGTTTGTATATGCTGCAGCGAAGAGGCCGGCTGTTTGAAAATTGACTATTAGGAACATGGAGGCAAACCGAGATGGAAAACGAATTAAGCAAAAAAACCTTTATGCTAGCCATTTTAGAAATTCTAAAAAAATACTCTGACAAGAATAATAGGCTTTCGCAAAAGGAAATTGGCGAGCTTGTTGAGAGGGAATATTCTTTAAAAATCGGGCGAAAGGCGATTAAACGCAATTTAGAACAGCTCATTGACATGGGATATGACATAGAATATGACAAAACAATGCGGGAAAACAAGGCAGGCGGCGCGCCAATTGAGGAATTTTCTAATTGGTATATTGTGCGCGAATTTTCCGATGCCGAATTGCGGCTTTTAATTGATGCAACGTTGTTTTCAAAGCATATCCCGCATGGCCAGCGCAAAGAGCTTATTAAAAAATTGGCGCAGCAATCGAATAAATATTTTAATGCCAGAATTGGGCATATTCGCACTATGCCCGGTCATCTGACACAAAGTAAAGAGCTGTTTTACACCATAGAACTTTTGGACGAAGCAATTTCAAACAAGTTAAAGGTTGCCTTTAAATGTATGCAATATGGCGTAGACAAAAAGCTGCATCCCGTTAAAAATGCCGACGGCAGCAAGCGCGAATATATTGTAAGTCCCTATCAAATGGCGGTATCAAATGGGCGTTATTACCTGATATGCAACCACGACAACAGCGATAAGCTCTATCATTATCGTTTGGATATTATTTCGGGTATATGCATTTTGGAGGATGAGCCGGCAAGGCCGATTAAGGAAATACGGAATTTCAAGGATGGGCTGAATTTGCCAAAATACATGGAAGAGCATTTTTATATGTTTTCGGGCGACAGCGAAAATGTAACCTTTAGAGCCAAAAAAACGCTGGTTGGCGCAATCTTGGATTGGTTTGGCATGAATGTACAGTTTTTTGACATTACAGAAGATGAAATTACGGCAAAGGTGCGCATCGGTGAAAATGATATGCTGTATTGGGCATTACAATACGGTTTGCATGTGGAAATTCTATCACCGCAGAGCCTACGCAATAAAATGCGAGAAGCCGTAAAGGAAATTAGTGAAAAATATGAGGATGCATTATAATTTAAAATGTTACCTTCTTTGCGTCTTTTCGCCGCAAAGAAGGTAACATTTTTTCAGCTATGCAGGATTAAACCTCATCGGCTATAATTTCGCTAATTCCGAAGCCGTCGTCGGTTATTCCTGTCAGCAGGCGAACTTGCTCTTCGCCTTTGATTATGCGCAAACAGCCCGCCGCGAGAGCCTCCAGCTCATATTCGCCGGGCATAATTTCCACGGGGGCGATAAATTCAACCCGCGCGGCAATTTCTGCCGCCCAACTCCGGGCATTGGCCAGGCCGCCCGTGATTATGATGGCATCCACGCGACCACTTACCGCCGTGGCCAGCGAACCTATGGATTTCGCGATATTATAGGCCATTGCGGACATTAGGTTCGCTGTTTTTTCACAGCCGCCCTCGGCATCGGCCTCAATTTGGCGAAAATCCGTTGTGCCAAGATGCGCCATAAGGCCGCCGCCGCCGCGGATTTTCTTTTTTATGTCTTGCTTCGGCAATTTGTCGAAAAATGTATTGAGAAAGTCCATTAGCGGAGCAGCCCCCGCGCGTTCGGGCGAAAATGGGCCATTGTCGTCGCCAACAGAATCTTTCAGTATACCTTTTTCGTATACAGACAGAGAAATTCCGCCGCCCAAATGGGCAATGATTATATTCAATTCCTCGAAACTTTTGCCGATTTTTTCGGCATAAATTATGGATTGGGCGCGGGAATTCAGCACATGGGAAAGCGACTTTCGCCGAATTTCGGGAAAGCCCGTAATTGCGGCAATTTCGGGCAGTCGCCCCGCCGCCACGCTGTCATAAATGAAGGCCGAACAGCCCGCCTCATTCGCCACCAAATCCGCCATAAGCGAGCCTAAATTCGAGGCGTGAGAACCGCCTTTTTCGGCGGAAATCCAGGCTTTCATGACATCGTTAACCACATAGCCGCCTGTTTCAAGGACGGGCATAAGCCCGCCGCGCCCGACAACGCCGGATAGGTCTGCGGCCTTAATGCCATGTTCTGCCAGCGCATCCATTACAAAACCGAGTCTAAAGCCTTTTTGCGAGGGCAGGTCTGGGAATTTCTCAAGCTCTGCCCTGTCATGTTCAATATTTTTCATAAACACAGGCTCATAATCCCGAAACAACCCGATTTTTGTCGAAGTTGACCCGGGATTAATCGCCAAAATTAAGTAAGACATAGAACCTCCTAAAATGCCAAATCATCATCGTCATAGTCGTCTTCGTCGTTGCGCTTATTTAGCAATGCGAAAATCAAAATCCCCGCCAAAGCCCCCAGAATCAGGAAAAGCTTGTTGCTTTTGCCCTTTTTCAGCTTCTTGATTTTTTTCTTAATAGCTCTTTTGTTCATAATGATTCCTCCTTGTATAATAAAGTCATCAGCTAAATCCATCACGGGTTTAGCCCATTTCTAAATATTTACATTCAACTTCAGACCAGACCGGCCGGCCTTATTTCTTACAATTATTTTTC
>JAITMQ010000167.1 GCA_031277225.1 Clostridiales bacterium
TAATAACACACCATAGGAGCGATGTCAAATGTTTTTTCGGGTCTTTAAGTAACTATTTTCCCCGAAAAAATGTAAGCACTTTCCAAACCAGCCTAAAAATGACTTTTTCGGAAAAGTACACCTTTCCGAAAAAATATATGCCCAAAGACCGCACAGGAGGAGAGGCTTTTATGTATATTGACCCGGCCTTTGCCGGCCTGTTTATGCAAGTACTTATTGGTGCTGCGGCCGTGGCGGGCGCTGTTTGGTATTCAATTAAGCGCAAAACTCGCGAAATTTTGAAAATGAGCCGGCCCGTAACCAGAATCTCTCGTGTCGACAACGAAGAAATCATTGACCCTTTGGAGGACTGCAATGCTTGATTTTATCAACACAATTCTAGGAATACCGCTGGGTTTTATTTTGCGCACATTTTACGTCCTCACAGGCCATTTTGGCATATCGGTGCTTGTTTTTGCCGTCATTGTCAGGCTTATCATCCTGCCCACCAATTATTTTGCACATAAAAATTCCATTAGATTTTTGCAGCTGCAACCCGCGCTATACCGCATTAAAAGGCAATTTTCCGTCGATAGAGAGTTTATGAACGCCGCCCGATATGAACTCTTCAAAGAAAAGAAATATCGCCCGATATTGGGCTTTATACCCCTGCTTTTGCAGCTTTTTTTGCTTATTGGGGTTTTGCAAGTCATGTATCATCCTCTACAGCATGTGTCGGGAATGTCCCCTCAAGAAATAAGGGGCTTTACACAGGGCTTTCAAGGCTTTGGGGCGCAAATAACGGCCGCCGCCCATCACAATTTGATTGACATGAATTTTCTCGGCATTGACCTTGGGGCTGTGCCGTCTTTTTCCCGACCTGCCTTGCTTATTATGCCCTTATTATCGGGCCTGTCCGCCTTTGTCTTTTGCATTTTTCAGACAAAATACAGTCCCGGCGCATTGACGCAATCCAACAGGGCAAATGCGCTCCTTACAGCCTTTACTGTGGCTTTTTCCGTGTATTTTGCATGGATTCTCCCTGCGGGTGTGGGTATTTATTGGATAGTCGGCAATGTATCGGGAATTGGCGTTGTTTTAATGATGGACAAGCTTTTTAACCCAAAAGAGCTTGCTCCCGAAGCATATGAGCATATAATTTCCATTCGCAAAACCAAAGAGGAACTGGCTTGCGAGCGCGCACTCAAAAAACAGTTTAACGCCCGCAGCAAAGCTGATGCGGCAAAATTTAAGGCGGCAAAAAAAGAGCTGGTGTTTTATGCCTTGACGGGCGGGCAATATAAATATTATGCCAAAATCATTGAGCATATCTTGGAAAATTCCGATATTACGATACATTATTTAACAAATGACCCGGGCGACAAAATCTTTGAAATGAGCCATCCCGGGCTGGAAGCATATTATGCAAGCGAGCAAAAGACTGTGGGGATATTCCTTAATATGGATTGCGACATATTGATTACAACCGTTCAAGATTTGCAGACCTATCACATAAAGAGGTCTGTGGCAAGGCTTGATATTGAATATATTCACATCCCTCACGGGCCCGCATCCCTGCATTTAACGGCACGCGAAGCCGCCTATGACCATTTTGACACAATTTTTTGCGTGGGGCAACATCAGGCCAATGAATTGCGCCGCCGTGAAGAGTTGGCCGACATTCCCAAAAGGACTTTGGTTAAGGCGGGATATGGGCTTTATGACCAATTGATTGAGCAATATAAAGAAAATCCCGAAAACAGCAAGCCGCAGATTTTGATTGCGCCGTCGTGGCAGCCCGAAAATATCTTGGATATTTGCATAGACCCGCTTATTCGGGGGTTGGCAGGGCGTGGTTGGAAAATTATCGTGCGGCCTCATCCCCAGCATATCCAAGTTTTTCCCGAAATAGCGGCCGGGCTTGCAGAAAAATTTGCGGATGAAATTATTGTCGACACAGACTTTTTAAGCAATGAGAGAATATACAGCTCTGACTTGCTTATTACGGATTGGTCGGGCATTGCATTTGAATTTTCGTTTACAACCCTTAAGCCCTGCATTTTTATCAACACGCCCATGAAGGTGCTCAATCCCGATTACGAGGAATTTGGGCTTCCCGTGATGGATATAGTTTGGCGGAACAAGGTCGGTGTTTCGGTAGATTTGAATGACGTGAGCGGTGTTGGCGAAGTTGCGGAAAAATTATTAGCCGAAAAGGATGCCTATAAAGGGCAAATTGCGGCGGTGGCTAAGGAGAGTATCTTCCACCACGGCCGCAGCGGCGAGGCCGGCGGCAAATATATAATAAGGCAGCTGAGAGGGCAGGGGCAATGTTAAAAATAATTGCAAAAATCTTCGGGTGCGAAATTGAGGATATAAAGGACATAGAGCCGCTTAAAAAGGGCATGACCAATACTTCCTTTATTTTCGGAATTTGCGGCGGCGAAGGGCGTTATATAATTCGCATACCCGGCAAGGGAACGGACAGGCTGATTAATCGCAGGCAGGAATATAATGTCTATGCGCAAATAATGCCCTTGGGCTTTTGTGATGATATTGTTTATATCTGCCCGGATACGGGTTACAAAACTACTAAATTTTGGGAGGGCGCAAGGGTTTGCAATGCAGCAAGCGATGCAGACCGGGCAAAATGTATGAAGCTTTTACGAGATTTTCATAAACGCGCCCTGACGGTTAAACACGAATTTTGCCCCTTTGAACGCATTGAATTTTACGAGGATTTGTGGCAGGGCAAGCCCTCGCGCTATGCGGATTATGCCGCAACCAAGGCAAATATAATAAGCCTAAAGCCGTATATCGACAATAGCCCCAAAGAGCGGGTTCTTAGCCATATAGATGCCGTACACGACAACTTCATCTTTTTGCCCAATGGCGAGCTTAGGCTTATTGATTGGGAGTATTCCGCCATGCAAGACCCCCATATTGACATCGCAATGTTTATCGTATACGCCATGCACAGCCGCGCCCAAGCGGACAAGCTTATCGACCACTATTTTACGGAAGGCTGCCCGCCCTATACGCGCCGCAAAATCTACGCCTATATAGCCATTTGCGGCCTTTTATGGAGCAATTGGTGCGAATTTAAAATGCATTTGAGTGAAGATTTTGGCGAATATGCCGCCGCCCAATACAATTTTGCGAGGGAATTTTTTGTGATTTTCAAGGAGGCGAATGATGCATAAAGCCGAGCGTGCAATTATCATGGCGGCGGGGGTTGGCAGGCGGCTTAAGCCGCTGACGGACACAATACCAAAGCCGCTCATCAATATAGGCGGCAGACCTATAATTGAAGGCATCATAGATTGTCTGCACCAAAACGGCATATTTGAAATCTATATCGTGGTGGGGCATCTTAAAGAGCAATTCGATTATTTGCCCGCCAAATATCCCGGACTTGCCCTGCTGCACAATCCCAATTATGCCGCCCACAACAATATTTCGTCGCTTTATATAGCCCGCAATCATCTCGAAAATGCCATAATTTGCGATGGCGACCTAATCTTCAACAATCCCGACATTTTGCGCCCTGCCTTTGATTATTCGGGATATGTTTCAATATGGGTGGACGAAGTTAAGGGCGAATGGCTGCAAACCGTGGATTCGGCGGGCTTTGTGGTGGATTGCAGCCGCAATGGAGGCAAGCAGGGCTGGCAGCTGTTTTCGGCCTCTTTTTGGGCGGCCTCATGCGGAGCAAGGCTGAAACGCCATGTAGAAGCGCTTTATCCCCATCATTTCGACAAATTTTGGGACGACATACCAATATTCATCAAAGCCTGCGAATATCGTCTAAAAATCAGACCCGTCAAGGCCGGGGACATATTTGAAATAGACAGCCTACAAGATTTGGAGTGGTTTAATGAAAGAACGAATGAAAAACAGCGGCATTGATTGGGTTTCGGTCATTGTGCCGCCTGTGGTTATTTTGGCCCTGGGAGCGATTTTCATTGCCCTGCCGGAATCCGAGGGCTTTTTAAGCAGAATAGGCGACTTTTTTCGGGATGATTTTGGGCTGTATTACATATTGCTGGGTGTGCTGATTTTTGGAGCGACAATATATATGGCATTTTCCAAAATAGGCAAAATAAGGCTTGGCAAAACGGACAAGCCCGCCTTTTCAAACTTTACATGGGGTGCCTTGATTTTTACATCAACCATGGCCGCCGACATCATATTTTTCTCGCTGTCCGAATGGGCCATGTATTATAACGAACCCCGCGTAAACGAGCTTGGCGACCCCATTTTATGGTCTGCCACCTTCCCCCTATTCCATTGGGGGCCCATTGCGTGGAGCTTCTATATTGTGCTGGCCATATCATTTGGATATATGCTGCATGTCAAAAAAGGCACAAAGCAAAAATTTTCGGAGGCAACTCGTGCGCTCTTTGGCAAAAGGGTGGACGGCCCCTTGGGCAAGGTCATTGACCTTTTGGCCATTTTCGCTCTGCTGGCGGGCACGGCCACAACCTTTTCCGTCGCCACTCCGCTGATTGCCGCCGCCCTTGGTTCGGTTTTTGGCATTGGCACAGGCACGGCCTTCACCATCATTATTCTGCTTATGGTCGCGGTGATATACACAATTGCCTTGCTAACGGGCGTTAAGGGCATTTCGCGCCTCGCCAAAATCAGCGTCTATTTCTTCTTCGCCTTCTTGATTTATGTGCTGGTATTGGGCGGCGAAGGCCGTTTTATACTTGAAACGGGCATATCCGCACTTGGAAACCTCGGGCAAAATTTCCTTGGGCTGGCCACATGGACGGACCCCATGCGCAACGACTCCTTCCCCCAAAACTGGACTACGTTTTATTGGGCATATTGGATGGCGTGGTGCGTGGCAACGCCGTTTTTCATCGGCATGGTAAGCAAGGGCCGCACCATTCGTAATACCGTGCTTGGCGGCTATGCCTGGGGTCTTGCCGGAACCTTTACATCCTTCATTATCCTCGGCAATTACGGCCTTTCCCAACAGGCGCGCGGCATTTTGGACACAGCAGGCGCAATTTACAACTACGACTATTCCGTAAACTATTATGCTATCTTGGACATCATTCAAAGCCTGCCCATGCCCACCATTGCCCTATTACTGCTTGCCTTGGTCATGATAATTTTCTACGCATCCACTTTTGACGTGCTAACCTATGTCATTTCGGGCTATTCCTACAAGAATTTGCCGCCCGACAAAGAGCCGGGCCGCCTTGTGCGCATTTTTTGGGCGGCTGTGATTATTATCCTGCCCATTGGCCTGATTTTCGGGGTGGATGCCCTAAACAGCCTGCAGAGCGTGGCAATTATAGCCGCCTTCCCCATAGGCATAATTGTTACCCTCATTGTTATAAGTTTCTTCAAAGATGTGAGTAGTCATTACAAAAACAAAGGAGATGGCAAAAATGAATAAGAAAGAAAAAGCAGAACAAAAGAAGCGCAAAATGATGAAGCGCAAAATAATGGGCATTGTTGAAGTGGTTCTCCGCTATGCGGCGGCGGCCTTAATGCCGAGTATACCGCTGTTTTTCCTGTTTAACAACAACCACGAAGATAATCACATAATTTTTGGGCATGTGCTGTTATTGGCGGCAATGCTGGCGATAGTCGGAGTTTTATTGCTCTTGCTATTCAAGTGGATTGTGAAAACCCACGAAGGGGCAATCATCCTCTCAATTGCGTTTTGGGGGCTTTTTTGGCTGTATCAGCCTATACGGGGAGTTTTGGGCTTCTTGCCCGCTTGGTTGCTGCTTACGATAATGCTGTTGATTATGGCCGCCGCAACTTTTTGTTTTCGCCGCTTTAAAATAAGTTTTCGCAAGCTTAAGTCGGCGTTTCCGGTGCTGTTTTTGGCCGTCATTGTGATATTTGGCTTTAATGCCATTCCCGCAATTTCCGCGGCAAGCACGCGGGGCTTTGGCTTGGGCGAAGGGTCGGCCGGGGTGGTTGATGCAATGGGCAATGCGCCGGAATTTTATATTCGCCGCGAATTCGTGATAGACCCCGCGCTGCCAAATCCGGATATTTATTGGATTCACCTGGACGGAATGACAAATCTTGAAACCGTAGAGCGGTTTTGGGGGGTCTGTCAGCAGCATGTGCGGGATGCCCTTGCAGAGCGGGGTTTTTTGATTTACGAAAATGCGGAATTGCGGAATGCTGCAGATACAGATACGGCGATAACTATGCTATTGTCGCCCGCTCTTTTTGATAGCTATTATGGCATTCATATGGCGAATATCGAGGAAAATTTGGGATTATATGTTTTGATAGAAATCATGACAATTTTGCGAGATGACGGCATAGACTTGTTTACCGATATTTTGCAACATCTTGAGCTATATAATGCATTTTTGGCGGCGGGATATGAAATCGAAGGGGTAAACGAATGGATGCATATTTTGGATGTGCCGCGAATAGCCGGGGCTTATATTGAGGCGAGCGGGCTGACAGGGCTTTGGCACGATTTTCTCCGCACAGACTTGCCCAATATCCTAACCATGACCACACCCTTTAATTTTGCCAATGCTCAAGAGGCCTATAGAGCGGAAGCGGCTAATATTATCCCGGATTATGAGATTGACAGGCCAAGATTGACCTGGAGGGCATATTATGATGCCCACGGCATGTTTTGGTATCGCGTAATTCCGGGCTTTGAGGGCGAAGCGGGGGATAG
>JAITMQ010000177.1 GCA_031277225.1 Clostridiales bacterium
AAAAGGTGGGGGATTCCCGCTTACGCAGGAATGGCGGGGCTGTGGGTCGGGCGACCGAGGGCGGTCGCCCCTACGTTGCACCCCGTCGCCACAGGTACGGACCCCGCCCCGCAAGAAAACCACCTACGGCCGAGGCGGTTTTTTCTTGGCTTTCCTTTCAGCCACCCAAGCTAGCAATAACGGTGCGCGCTTCGCGCGCAACAGGGCGGGGGCGGCGTGGACAAAGTGGTTGCACCAGTAGCGCATGGTGTCCGCTCATACATGGATACAACATGGGTGGAATTGACGGGGGTGCTTTCTGTGAATAAAATATGCTTGAAATGCGGCGCGATGTTAAATAGTGCACATGGCGTTTGCTATCATTGCGGCAATGATGAGTTTGGCGAGGTAGAGCAGGGTACTGTCCGTGGTGTTGAAAAAATCGCAATGACATACAAGCACCGCACCCACACTAGCTTAGCAAAATTCCCTGAGGAGGGCTTTCCCAATGTGTGCAAAATTATAAGCGCACTCCTCACCATAGCAATTTTAATTTTTGGACTTTTTGTCGCCAGCGGGTTTGGTGCTGTGATTATGGTTCTTATTTGCTTTGAAAGCGACAACAAAGAATGATGAGCAAAAAACAGGAATGCCGGCAGGTGTTTCTGTTTTATTTTGGGCGGAAATCGGTGCTTGATTTTGTGGGGGTTTTTGGTTATAATGGGAGTTAATGAAGGGAGGAGGATTTATGTTTCGGAGGATTTTTCTTTTAGGATTATTACTGGTGTTTTCGGCTTGTGTGGGTGAGGTTTCGGCGGAGGGGCCTGTTTATGTCGAGGGGGCGCGGGAGTTTTATTATTTGCCGCCGCCCGCGGCCGACGGGCGGGTCAGCGTTGAGCGCGCGCTTATGGAGCGCCGCTCGCGCAGGGATTTTCGGGATATGGCCATTTCGCAGGAGCAATTGTCGCAAATTTTGTGGGCGGCATATGGGATTACGCTGCCAATGCCCGATTCTCCGCGTTTTCGCGGCGGCTTCCGCACAACGCCCTCCGCGGGCGCAACATTTCCGCTTGAAATTTACGCGATTATCGGGAATGTCAACGGAATCGCGCCCGGCATTTTCCGCTATATTTCCGAGGAACACAAGCTTGAGAGGCTGGCCGAGGGCGATTTTCGGAGCGAGCTTAGCGAGGCCGCCTGGAACCAAAATTGGCTGAGGGACGCGCCCGCGACAATTGCCCACATCGCGGTTTTTACCCGCACAACGGGGGTTTATGGCGAGCGCGGCATACGATATGTTTATATCGAATTGGGACATTCTGCGCAAAATATTTATTTGCAGGCCGAGGCTCTGGGGCTTGGAACGGTTGCCGTGGGCGCGTTTAACGACAATGCCGTGCGGCACGTGCTAAATCTTCCCGAAGGTGAAGACCCGCTCTACCTTATGCCCATCGGCTATTTTTATGAATGAGGAGCTGATTAAATGTTGATTAAAGCCTATGCCCTGCCGCATCCGCCGCTGGCGGTTCCCGATGTGGGGCGCGGCGCAGAGGCGCAAATTCCGAAGACTCTTGCGGCTTTTGACGCGGCCGCGCGGGAAATTGCCGAAATTGCGCCCGATACGATTATTTTCATAACGCCGCATAGTGTCAACTATTCGGATTACTTTCACATCTCGCCGGGTCGCGGCGCAAAAGGCGACTTAACGCGCTTTGGCGCGAATACGAAGTTCGCGCTGGATTACGACGAAGATTTCGTTGCGGAAATTAAGCAACTCGCCGAGGAAGACGGGCTTTACGCAGGCACGGCAGGCGAGCGCGACGCGGCGCTAGACCACGGCACGACCGTTCCCGCATGGTATATAAATCGGCATTATGCGGACTATCGCGCCGTGCGGATTTCGCAATCGGGCATGGGGCAGGCCGAGCATTATCGCCTTGGGCAAATTATCGCCCGCGCGGCGCAAAATCTCGGGCGGCGCACCGTGCTGATTGCCAGCGGCGATTTGTCGCATAGATTGGACAGGAATAGGGATTTTGCGCCCGAAGGGGAAACCTTCGACCGAGCCGTGGTCGCCGCGCTCTCAAACGCCGACTTCCTACCCCTACTCCAAATTCCCGCCGATTTACGCGAACGCGCAGGGGAATGTGGTTACAACTCCTATGTAATTCTCGCGGGCTGCTTCGACAGGCTTAACGTAGAAGCCCGACTTCTGGCCTATGAAGCCCCCTTCGGCGTGGGCTATGCCTCGGCGAGCTTCGCGCCGGGGGGAGCTAGTGAAAGCAGGAATATTCTGGAACAATTCCAAGAAATTTTGCTGGCGGAAGCAAATAAACGCCGCAAAAACGAGAGCGAGTATTGCGCTCTGGCGCGCTTCGCGCTAGAAGCCGCAGTCGAGGAAAAACGCGCCGGTGTATTTGTTTCCCTACACAAAAACGGACAATTGCGCGGCTGCATCGGCACAATTGCGCCCACAACGGACAATATCGCCCTTGAAATCGTGCAAAACGCTATTTCTGCGGGCTTGCGCGACAATCGTTTTGACCCCGTAGAGGCTTCGGAACTGCCGTTTTTAACCTATAAAGTCGACATTTTGGCCGCACCGGAGGCCATTTCGGGCGAAGACGAGCTGGATGTGAAACGCTATGGCGTGATTGTTTCAAGCGGGAGCAGACGCGGCCTTTTATTGCCAAATTTGGATGGAATTGACAGCCCAAGTCAGCAGGTGGCCATAGCGCGCCAAAAGGCGGGAATTGCGGAAGGCGAGCCTGTTCGGCTGGAGCGTTTTGAGGTACTTCGTCATGAATAGGCGCAAGGCGATGTTTTGGAATCCAAGCGGCGGCGCGGTGGACTGTTTTTTGTGCCCACAATTCTGCAAAATCCCCGAAAATGCCGCCGGAATCTGCGGAATTCGACAAAATATGGGCGGCGAGCTTTTTGCGGCGGGCTATGGCCTTGTGTCCTCCGCCGCCCTTGACCCCATTGAAAAAAAGCCGCTTTTTATGTTTAATCCCGGCAAAAATATCCTCTCGATTGGCGGCTTTGGCTGCAATTTGCGCTGCCCCTTTTGTCAGAATTCGCAAATCTCCATCGAATATGACGCCAGGTGGCAATATTCCCAAAGTTTGACAGCGGAGCAGGTGGCGGAATTGGCGGTGGAAACGGCGGCAAATCGCAATATTGGCGTGGCCTATACCTATAACGAGCCGCTTGTCAACTACGAGTTTCTTTACGATTGCGCCCGCCATGTTCGTGAGGCGGGGATGTTGAATATTTTGGTAACCAATGGCTTTATTAATCCGGAGCCGCTTGAGATGCTCCTGCCCTTTATTGATGCGATGAATATTGATTTAAAAGGCTTTTCGGACGATTTTTACACAAAACTCGGCGCGCGGCGCGGCGGCGTTGAGGCCGTTAAGCAGACCATAGCCACGGCCCGCGAATTTTGTCATGTCGAGGTTACGACTTTGGTGATTCCCGGCGAAAATGAGGACGAAGTCGCGCCGCTTAGCGAATGGCTTGCCTCATTGGACGAAAATATCCCCCTGCATTTGAACCGCTTCTACCCGCGCTTTAAATATTCCGACAAGATGCCAACCCCGCCCGAAACCCTACTGCGCCTTGGCGAAATCGCAAAAACGCGCCTAACAAACGTATTCATAGGCAATGTCCGCTAAAATTTTTGCGAAAATGTCTGGCGGAAGGGCGGGAATCGTGGTATAATGTTGGGGGAGGTGGCATAATGGAGTATTTTATCGGCTTAAAGCCGCATATTGGTGTGCGCGCCGCGCCCATAGTCGGCATTGGCGAGCGCGTGGCGAAAGGGCAGCTAATCGCGGTTTGCGATGGTTTGGGCGCAAATATTCATGCTAGTGTTTATGGCGTTATTACGGGCATTTGCGAAAATTCGGTCAAGATTGCGGCGGACGCGATTCAGCCCGAAGAATTCGTTGCGATTAGGGAAACGGCCTCGAATCTGGAGGCCATTCGCGAGGCGGGAATTGTCGGCGCAGGCGGCGCGGGCTTTCCGACCCATGTCAAATTTGGCGCGGACTTAAAGGGCGGCAATTTTATTCTAAACGCCGCCGAATGTGAACCAATTTTGGCGCATAATTTGCGCGTTTTGGCCGAACAGCCCGAATTGATTTTGCGCGGCATGAAATATGCCATGGAAATCATAAACGCGAAAAAGGGCTATATTGCGGTGAAAACCAAGAATGCAAAGCATATTTTGGGGCTGGCGAAGGCCTGCGCCGCCGAGCCTGATATTGAGATTAAATTCCTGCCCAATATATATCCCGTTGGCGACGAAAGGGTCATAATTCGGGAGCTTTTTGGCGTAATCCTAAATCCCGGCCAGCTTCCGACAGAGGCCGGGGCAATCGTTTCAAATGTCGAAACCATCAAGCGCGTGGCGGAGGCAATTGAGCTTCGCAAGCCCGTAATCACGAAGGATTTTACAATTGGTGATGGTCGCGTCTATTTAGATGAGCCGATTGGCAGCCCCATCACAAAATATATCGACGGCGGCGAAGGCGAAATCGTTCTCGGCGGGCCATTCACAGGCGTTCGCGCAAGCGCAGACTCAGCCATAAGCAAAACTTTAGGCGGAATTTTCGCGGCCGCGCCCTTCGAGCGCGCCGAAAAGAAATTCGGGATTTTGGCCTGCGAATGTGGCGCAGAGGAGGCGCGTCTTCGGGAAATTGTCGCCGGCATGGGCGGCGAAGTTGTCGCAGAGGC
>JAITMQ010000067.1 GCA_031277225.1 Clostridiales bacterium
GAGAGATGGCGGCTTCCGCTATATTCAAAGCCCGCCGCAATCAGCTTTTTCACGATTTCGGTCTGTTGCCTGTCAATGGCTTCGTAAAGATGGTCGGTTTCATAAGTCGCCCCCGGATTCGGGTTTCGCAAACGCTCGTCAAGGCTAAGCCCGCGCGACTTATAGGCCGCGATTAGGTTTTCGTGAATCTCGCCAATTTTATAGAAGCGCGCATTTATGTCAATGCCGTCTTCAAGCAAGATGGCATTGGCCTCTTCAAAAAAGTCGGGGTCATTTAATAACTCTTCGTTTATATCAACCCCCGCATCTATCAAAAGCGCGGCGACTTCGGCGCGGCCGTATTCTATGGCCAAGCCCAGCATGGATGTGAAGCGGGTGGCATTGCTTCTTAATTCGGAAACGAATATTTGATTAATATCCTCACCATTTTCTATATAATCCCGCACCAAATCCGCGTCGCCCTTGCGTATGGCTTCAATAAAGCTGGGCAATTCCTCTTTAGCTACGACAACCGCTTTAGGCGGCGGCGGAGCTTGTGGAGCTTGTGGCGGTGGAGCTTGTGGAGCTTGCGGCGGCGAGGCTTGCGGCGGTGGAGTTTGTGGAGCTTGTGGAGTTTGCGCCGCCACCGCTTCCAATATTGTTGCAACCTCATTTTTCCGCTCTTTTTTGGCGCAATCTAAAGCCGTCATTTTGTAATTGTCCGCAATATCAGTCCTTGCGCCCTTTGCAACCAAAGCATTGATGATTTTGGCGAAGCCATGAATCGCGGCGTGATGTAGGGCCGTTCTGCCGAATCTATCCGCCTCATCCAAGGCCGCGCCCTTCTCAATCAAGAAAAGCCCCGCCTCCTCCTGCTTTTCGGCAAGAGCATCCACGAGTACCGTACGTTCGCTTTTATTTTTGGCATCAATATCCGCCCCGGCGGCAAGCAATGCCTCCATCACGGCGATATGGCCGCTTACAGCCGCCCGCGCCAGCGCAGTCCGACCGTCGCCGTCCTTTGTTTCAAGAGGCGAATTTAGGCTAATAAGCCAATTCACAACTTCGAGATGCCCGCGCCCCGCAGACATAGCAAGCGCAGTACGCCCGCCGCCGTCCACAAAGCCCAAATCCACGTCGCCTGCCAAAGCCCGCGCCTCCGCAAGCCTATTATTAACACAATGATTAAAAAATTCCATATTCATCCAAACATCTCCTTTCGTAATTATGCCAATGTCCTATAATCCTTGAGCATTGTTTATGCAACACGCCCTAAAACAATCCCGAGATTTTGCCGTTTTTGTCCACGGTTATGGCTTGCGCGCTGGGGATTTTTGGCAGGCCGGGCATGGTCATAATATCGCCCGCCAGAGCCACTATAAAGCCCGCGCCCGCCGAAACCTTGAGATTGCGAATGGTTACGGTAAAGCCTTCCGGCGCGCAAAGCAAATTCGCATTATCCGCAAAGGAATATTGCGTTTTGGCCATGCATATGGGCAGGCCGCTAAAACCAAGCTTTGTCAAGGCCTTAGCCTGCCTCTTCGCCTCGGGGGTCAGCACAGCGCCCGCGCCCCGATAAATCTTCCGAACAATCGCCTCAAGCTTCTCCTCAATGCTCAAATCCGCCTCATAAGCGAATTTCATTCTGGCCTCTGGCCTCTGACCTCTTTCCTCTGCAAGCCGCACGACTTCCCGCGCCAAAGCCTCGCCGCCAACGCCGCCCTTCGCCCAAACCTCCGAAAGAGCCACGTTTACGCCCAATTCACGACATTTCGCCTCAACCAAGGCAAGTTCCGCCTCGGTGTCGTCGGGAAAGCGATTTATGGCGACAACGGCGGGAAGACCGAAAACTTGCGTGATATTTTCGACATGGCGCAATAAATTCGGCAGACCGGCCTCAAGGTCGCCATCGCCGTGGTGCTTCAGCGCGCGCACGGTGGCCACAATCACCACAGCGTCGGGATTTAGTCCCGCCAGACGGCACTTAATATTAAGGAATTTTTCTGCACCAAGGTCAGCACCAAAGCCCGCCTCCGTAACGGCATATTCGCCCAATTTCATGGCCATTTTCGTGGCAATTACGGAATTGCAGCCATGGGCAATATTCGCAAAAGGCCCAAGGTGGAGAATTGCGGGCGTGCGCTCCAAAGTCTGCACCAAATTGGGCTTTAGCGCGTCTTTCAGCAGGGCGGCCATAGCCCCCGCCGCCTTAAGGTCTGCGGCGGTTACGGGCTTGTTGTCCCGCGAATATCCCACGATAATGCGGCCAAGGCGTTCTTTAAGGTCATCAAGGTCGCCGGCCATGCACATAACGGCCATAATTTCGCTGGCCACAACGATGTCAAAGCCATCTTCGCGCGGCGTTCCATTGGCCTTGCCGCCCAAACCATTCACCATAAAGCGCAATTGGCGGTCATTCATGTCCACGGCGCGCCGCCAAGTAATTCTACGAGTATCAATATTTAATTCATTGCCATGATGAATATGATTGTCCAACATGGCCGCAAGCAAATTATTCGCCGCACCGATGGCGTGAAAATCCCCCGTAAAATGCAGGTTTATGTCCTCCATGGGCACAACCTGCGCATAGCCGCCGCCCGTCGCGCCGCCCTTTACGCCGAAAACGGGCCCCAAAGACGGCTCACGAAGCGCAACAACGGCCTTTTTGCCGATTTTACGAAGTGCGTCGGACAGGCCGACGGTTGTTGTGGACTTGCCCTCGCCCGCGGGCGTGGGATTGATGGCCGTAACCAAAATCAGCTTGCCATCACGCTCCGCCGCCTTGTCGCTAAGCAGGGCATAGTCAATCTTGGCCTTAAAATTGCCATATTGTTCCAAATACTTCTCATCCACGCCCAAATCCGCCGCAATGGTCTGAATTTGCGCCATTTCTGTCGCCTGAGCAATCTCAATATCACTTTTGTAAGTCATCTTATCCCTCCAAATTTATAGTTTTAATTGAATTTTCCACATCAAGGATGCCATAAAGGACGTTATATCGTGCAAAAGCCGTGTCTTCGTCGATGAGCAGAAGATTTTCAAATATAAAATCGATTACAACATCGCCGTTTTTATCAATCAAACCCCATCTATCCCCAATACGCGCGGCAACGAATTCAAAATCGTTGCGAATATTAAAATACCATTGCAATTGGGAAATTTCGTCGAATATAAAGCCCGTAACAAATTCCCTGTCATACATCAGCGCGGCCTGCCCCAAAAATGCGTCATCGTCCAGCCACCATGCGTCGTCGTCCAAATCCCAATAGGGAACCCGCTTGGAAAAATCCACATTTTGCACGGCGATGAGCCTGTCGGAAGTTGACAATATCCATTCCAAAGTCCACGCCCAATCGTCGTGCCAAAATAAATCTTCCATGGCTTTGGTGAATTCGTCTAGTGGGTGCATCCCGACCGCAATGCCATATGCGACATTGTTTGCGCGATGCCCGAATAGCCCTAGTTGCGGGTCATATACCCATTCAAAAGGCCCTGCGCCGTGGCCGTTATGATAATCCGCTAAAAGCCCCATTTGCGGGTCAATATTTTGCCAAATCCTGTCGCCGGACTGCTCTCGTGTGAAAAATCGGCCGCAGGAGCAACGTTCAATGGAATCGAATTCCAGCGAGGGCGGCACGCGCCAAACCAAGCCATCTTCCGCGCCATTGCCAGCATTGCCGCCAAAACAGCCGGTAATAAACACAATCAAAAGCGCACCAAACGCCGCAATTATCAGCCTTTTCTTCATTTTAGTCCTCCGATTCGTCAAGCTCGTGAATCACCTGCACGGCCTGGTTAAACAACATTCTTTGCTTCCCGCGAATTATGTCGAATTCGCAAATATCGCACTCATAGTCAAAATACCATTTGAAAAATTTCATAGAATCCGTACCCAACAGAAAGCGGAATTTCGCGCTTAGGCCGGTTAGAAACGGCCAATTATAGCCAACCCAATCGCCTATACGAATTTCGGGGAGAATCACCTCGTAGCAATCTTCAATGACAATGCCCGAAGCCACGCTGGGGCGCATGGGCTTGCCCTGCTTTATCCATTCGTCGTCAAAGCCAAGGGCATTAAGAGTGTCCCGCCCAATCGTTGTGCAATTTGCGCCGGTGTCGACTTTGAAAGCATAGGTTTTCATGGTTGTATCATACCTTGGTCTTATGTCCACGCGCACGCGTGCAAAGCCTTGGTCATCAAGAATTACTTTACGCTTCAACAACAACACCCCCAATATATGACCAATGATGGTCGCCCTCAATAACCAGCGCAAGCGGTACATTATCTTGGTCGCCTTTTCTAAATAATTCCATATAATCATCGCCAACATATAACACAAGACCGGCGGAACATAAATCCCTGTTATCTCTTTGCATTAAAATATACTCGTCAGGAAAGCGTGAGGAAGCTTCGATTTCGGTCATATGCAAAGGCGGGTCAATTTTTCTGTACATTTTAACACCTCCTTGCGGCTATTAGAGTATTTTGCATCAAAACCGCCCGCGTCATTGGGCCAACGCCGCCCGGCACGGGGGTTATATGGCTTGCGACTGCGCGAACGCCCTCAAAATCCACATCCCCGCATAATTTGCCCGTGTCCGTATTACGATTTATGGCCACATCAACCACAATAGCCTCCGGCTTCACCATATCGGCGGTAATTAGGCCGATTTTGCCCACGGCGGACACTAAAATATCGGCCTGCCGCGTGATTTCGGATAGATTGGGGGTGCGGCTGTGGCAAATTGTTACGGTGGCGTGGCGGTGCAAAAGCAGCATGGCCATGGGCTTTCCCACGATATTCGAGCGACCGACCACCACGCAATGCTTGCCTGCGGGGTCTATGCCATAATGGTCTAAAATGGCCATAACTCCGGCGGGAGTGCAGGGCGCAAGCTCATAATCGCCATTCATTATACGCCCGACATTTTCCATTGTGAAGGCATCAACATCTTTTTCGGGCGCAATTGCGGCAATTACGCTCTGTTCGCAAAAGCCGCGCGGCAGGGGCATTTGCACCAAAATTCCGTGAATGTCGGGGCGGGCGTTAAGCTCGTGAATAAGCTCCAAAAGCCGCTCTTGCCCTGCGTCCGCCGCCAGCGCGAATTCCTCGCCCTTTATGCCGCAATCCACGCAATCCCGCTTTTTATTGTTAACATAAACCCGCGACGCCGCGTCGTCGCCCACAATCACGACAGCAAGCCCGGGGACAATCCCCAGGCCTGCAATCTCTTCCTTGACCTCTTGCTTAACAATAGCGGCTAAGGCCTTGCCGTCCAATATCTTCGCCATATTATCCTCCGACCTTAACTAGTCTGTCTTCGATTGAAAAGACTTTGTCATCTCGCCTTCTTTCTCTTCCCTTAATCGCTTTGACATCTGCACGGATTTCTTTGACAATATCATCCCTCATTTTTTGGGAATCTTCAGTTGCAACCATGCGCAACTTAAGCTCGGCTTCGGCTCTTATTACAATTCCTGTAAAAGTTTCAACTTCAGCCTTTATTTCAGCCTGACCTGCTTCCAGCTTGGCCTGTCCGGCTTCCAACTTGGCCTGTCCGGCTTCCAGCTCACCAAAGCCTTCCTCAAACCTCTGCCGCATTTTGTACAAGTCTGTGTCCATTAATTCAAGCTTATTGAAGGCAGTACCCGCCCTAATAGTAAGACCGGTAATCTCCCTCTCATTCTTGTCCATACGACGACCAAGGTGAATCTGCTCGTCTTTAAGCTCTTTTACGGCTTCCGTCAGGCCGCTGACTTTCTCGTCAAGACCGTTGACTTTCTCGTCAAGACCGCTAAATTTCTCGTCAAGGCCGTTAAATTTCAGGTCAAGGCCGTTAAATTTCTGGTCAAGGCCGCTGACTTTTTGGTCAAGGCCCTCTAAAATCATTAAAATCTTATCATCTTTGTTCATAATATTTTCCTCCCTAAATCAAAGTCTTCAACTCCGTATACTCCATCCCAAAAGCATTAGCGACTTCCTTGCAAGTCAGATGGCCGCCATAGGTATTCACGCCGGGCGCAAGATGCGGGTCGGCCTTTACGGCGGCCTCCAGGCCCATGTCCGCAATTTTCAGGCCATAGCCCAGCGTGGCGTTGGTTAGCGCATAAGTGGAGGTTAGGCTTACAGCGCCGGGCATATTGCCCACACAATAATGCACCACGCCATCCACAACAAAAGTCGGGTCGTCGTGATATGTAACCCGCGTGGTTTCGGCACATCCGCCTTGGTCAACGGCCACGTCAACAATAACGCTGCCGGGCTTCATTTTCTTGAGATATTCGCGCTTAATAAGCTTTGGGGCGGCCCCGCCGGGAATAAGCACGGCACCAATAACCAAATCCGCCGTTTCAAGGGCTTTTTCAATGGCATAGGGCGTGGAATACATGGTCTGAATTTTTTGGCCGTAAATATCGTCAAGATATGTCAAACGCTCTAAACTAAGGTCAAAAATCGTTACATTCGCGCCAAGACCCATGGCCATTTTCATGGCGGAAATGCCCACAACGCCGCCGCCGATAATCACAACATTGGCCTTTGCAACGCCCGGAACGCCGCCCAAAAGCACGCCGCGCCCGCCCATGGACTTCTCTAAGCAGCGCGCGCCCGCCTGAATGGACAGCTTGCCCGCGACTTCGCTCATGGGCTTTAACAGCGGCAAACCGCCGTATTTATCGGTAATTGTTTCATAGGCCACGCCCTTAACCTTGCGCTCAAGCAAAGCGTCGGTCAGCGGCTTTTCCGCCGCCAAATGCAGGAAAGTGTAGACAATTTGCCCTTCGCGCATCAAAGCGAATTCGGGCTCAAGCGGCTCTTTGACTTTGACGACCATTTCGCAAATATCCCATACTTCCTTTGCTGTTGGCAAAATGACGGCACCGGCTTCAATATACTCCTCATCCGAAATGAAGGAGCCCTCTCCCGCGCCTTTTTCGACAAAAACCTCATGCCCGCGGCTTGTATAAGCCTTAACATTGGCGGGCGTAAGCCCCACGCGAAACTCAAGTTGCTTAATTTCCTTAACAGTTCCAACCTTCATAATTTTGTCCTCCTCGTCATTCCGGGCTTGACCCGGAATCTAGTTTTTGTATTTTCTTTCAACTCTATGTGATATTGCTGTTGTAACCTCATAGTTAATACTACCTAGCCAAATTGCGATATTTTCGGCATTTATCGCCCGTTGACCCTGCTCGCCGATTAAGACGACCTCATCCCCCGCCGCCGCCTGCGCACCACTTGCATTTGCCATAAGCTGGTCCATGCAAATATTCCCGACAATGGGGCATAAATGCCCATTTATCAGCACCTTGCCGCGATTGCTGAGCGCGCGTATTATCCCATCGCCATATCCCAGCGGAATAGTCGCAATTTCCATATCATCGTCGGCATAAAAATTGCGGCCATAGCCCACGGATTCACCTTTAGGCACGGTTTTAATATGCCCAACGCGGCTTTTTAGGCTTAGGGCGGGCTTTATGCCTAATTTTGCCAGCTCTGCCGCCCCTTCGGGCGTAGAGCAGGGAG
The DNA here is from genome assembly GCA_031277225.1 of Clostridiales bacterium. Lineage (GTDB taxonomy): Bacteria > Bacillota > Clostridia > Lachnospirales > WRAX01 > JAITMQ01. The sequence goes on from JAITMQ010000067.1 coordinate 7,506, forward strand.
CAAGGCCATAGGCCAGCACGCCAATTCGCACCAAGTCCAAATGAAGCCCGGGATGCCGCAAAACCCCGCCGGAGTTGGAAATATGCCGAATCGGAATCTCCAGCCCCCTTGTGAATTCGTCAAAGGTTTCAAATTGCCTTTTGGTGAATTCGTCGTCGTTTTCGTTTTCGGAGGCGGCCAGGTGTGAGTAAATCCCTTGAATGTTGAGTTGTGGCAATTTTCTAATCGCTGAAATTTCCCGAAATAGGTTTTCGGAAGGCCTAAAGCCAAGCCGATTCATGCCTGTATCGATTTTGATATGAACATTGGCAACCCTTCCCGCCTTAGCGGCCTCGGCCGCCAGCGTTTCGGCGAATTCGGCGGAAAAGACCGTGGCCGTCAGCTCATTTTCCAACAGCAAGCCAATTTCCGCGCCGAAAATTGGGCCCATAACCAAAATGGGCGCGTCTATAGAGCCGGCGCGAAGCACCGCGCCCTCATGG
>JAITMQ010000099.1 GCA_031277225.1 Clostridiales bacterium
CCGTCCATCTGCATTTGCAACAAATGGTTGTCAATATCGCCTTTGGCAAGCCCCAAAAGGGCGGCAGAACGGGCAAGCAGAGCCTCTTTCGGCAAATAGACATGCCCCTCGCCGGAGGCCGCCTCCAGCAGGACATGGGTCAGCCCCGCCGAAATTCTATGCGGCGAATTATGCGGCATTCCCGCCCTAAGCGCGATAATATCGGCCGTTTTAAAGCCAATTCCAAAAATATCCTTTGCCAAAATATAGGGATTTTCCTTGATTTTGTCAATGGCCTCCGCGCCATATCTTTCATAGATTTTATGGCATTGCCCGGCCGTCAGCCCCAGGCTTTGCAAATACATAATCGTATTGCGTTGCGCCGCCGTCTGCTTAAAATCCTGCCCCATTTCAAGGGCCTTTTGCGGCGAAATTCCGCGAATTTGCGCAAGTTTGGCGGGGCTATTTTCCAAAATGTCAAAGGCGTTAAGGCCAAAGGCATCAATAATCGCTTTTGCGCGCTTTTTGCCCACGCCCCTAATAACGCCCGATGCCAGAAATTTCTCCATTCCCGATTCGGTTCGCGGAAGCAATTTTTCAACGGCCATGGCCTTAAATTGCCGCCCATATGTCGGATGAATCACAAAAGAGCCGTAAAGTTTGACATCCTCGCCAATATTTACGGCATCCGCAACCGTGCAAATTACCTCGTCTTTTTGGCCGTTACCCTCGACAATTACAGCGAAAACGCTAAAATCGCCGTCTATTCCGGCATATATAACCGATTCAATTTTCCCTTCCAAAACTTCGAGATTACTCTTCATCTACGCTAACCGCCGCGCCATAGGGCATCAGAGCCGCCTGAACAGGATTATGGCCGGCCGTCATCTGCCTGAAAATCTGCTGAGCAAGGCCGATTCCCTGCCCGCCTTCCACGGCGGCGCGCGCCGTCTGCTCGTCAACCATGTCGCGGAAAATTTCCTCGGTTTGACTGCGCGGAATGAGGCTGTTTTGGTCGTCTACGGTATCGCGCATGGCGCGGAACATCATCTGAATGAAATATACCTCAAATTCCTTTGCGGCGGCCATAAGTGCGGCATCATCGCCCTCAAGCGCGCCCCAATTAAAATCCGTGATATTATTCCGATTATGAGCGTGCATGGCGGCCGTTTGCAAAAATTGGTTATTTGCGCTAATCGCTGAAAAATCCATGCTAAAGCCCCCTATCTACGAAGATTGTTTGCTTGTTGAAGCATCTCGTCGGACGCTTGAATTGTGCGGGAATTCACCTCATAGGCGCGCTGGGCGATAATTAAGCGCACCATTTCCTCGGCCAGCTGCACATTCGACGACTCCAAAAAGCCCTGCAAAATATCGGAAGTTACGGCCGTTTCGCCGTCAGCCTCAAGCATGGCGGCACCCGAAGCGGGCGTTTCCAAAAACAAATTGCGCCCAATGGCCTCCAAGCCCTGCGGATTGGGGAATTGAACGATTGCAATTTGAATTCCTTCGTCAACAACCTCACCTTCCGGGCTTGTAAAAAGGATAGTGCCGTCGTCGCCCACGGCCATGGTGGACATATTCAGCTCTTCGCCAAATTCAATCGGCTCGCCGTCAATGCTTAAAACGGGAAAGCCCTCGGTTGTTACAAGCATAAGGCCGCCGCCCTCCATTGGGCTAAGCGTGAAAGTGCCGTCGCGGGTATATGCAATGGTGTCCAAATCCCGCTGAATCATGAAAAATCCGGGGCCATTTATCGCAAAGTCAAAATTATTGTCCGTGCGCTCTAAATTGCCCATTTCAAAGACGCGGGTTATGGCAATTGGCCGCACGCCAAGGCCAACCTGAAGATTCGTCGGCCCTTGAATGGCCGTGGCGGCGTCCATAGTCGCCCGGCGCATGGTTTGGTATAACAAAGACTGAAATTCCACCCTTTCTTTCTTAAAGGCCGTGGTATTCACATTTGCAAGATTGTTTGCAATTAAATCAACATTCATCTGTTGCGCCGACATGCCGGAGGCTGCCGTCCATAGGGAACGCATCATATTATTAACCCCTTTCTGCTATTTTTGCTCTGACCCACGCTATATCTTCTTGGTCCATACCGGTTTCTGTCCTATTGATAATTTCATCTAAAGACGGCAAATTAAAGCCCTTGCTGTCCGCATCTTTTTTTATGCGCAACAGGTCATATAGGGTATTTTTTTGAGTAGTACGAATCTCTCTATCTGAAGCCATAAAACCCCTCCCTTAATTATGCCCTCGCAAGCTCGCTTACGGCTTGACGCAATGTTTCGTCTTGTATGCTTACCATCCGCGAATTCGCTTCATATGCGCGGGAAATGGCAATCATATTCACCATTTCTTGCACAACATTCACATTCGAAGACTCCCTATAGCCTTGAAGTAGATTGCCCGTAAAGGGAATTTCTACGGCTTCGGGAATGGCCGTGTAAAAATTATGGCCAAATGGGCGCAAATCTGCAAGGCTTTCAAAGCTAACCAGGCCGATTGTGGCAACAGCAGCACCGCCAACGGTGATATTTCCGCGATTGTCAATCACAATTTCGCCGCTTGGGATATTTATGGGGTCGCCGCCGTCATCCAGCACGGCAAAACCGCCCGCCGTAACCAAATAGCCGTCGGGATTAAGCGTAAAAGTGCCGTCGCGGGTGAACATTTCGGTCATTTCGCCGTCATTGTTCACAAAATTTACTCTAAAGAAGCCAATTTCATCCAGAGCCAAATTCAAAGCCGAACCCGTCGGCGTCAATTGCCCCATGGCAAAATCGCGATGAACGGTATTAATCGTTACACCCATGGACATTGGCCCCAAATCCATATTGCCAACCACATTAAAGCCGCGCATCTCAAAATCGCGGACGCGCAACGCCAAAACATCGGAAAAGGACTGGGTTACGACAATGTCGCGGCGAAAGCCCGTCGTGTCGGCATTTGCCAAATTGTTTGACGCGGCATCCAGCCGTTTTTGCTGAATCCCCATCCCTATAGCAGACGTATACAAACCTCTAATCATAAGCCACCTCATCACAAAGTCAGACCTGTTCCAAACAGTATAACACAAAAAAACCAAAAGCGCAAGCCCCAAATTTAAACCGCGGCTTCGGCGTGCGAATGGGCTACCCTAACAGGAGCAACCGCGACACGCGGCTTCAAAATTTCCATGCTTACGATTTCGTCTTCGAAAATATAGTAATCTCCAACGCAAATACTTGGAACTGCTCTCATTTCGTCGTGGTCGTTGTCAGCAGCAGAAAAATAATACTCCGCTCTGCCTTCGCGAATATTCCCGGCAATATCAATCATCCTAACAAAATGCCCTGTATACTCCCATAATTTCATCTAATCACCCTCCTTGCAGGCACAATATGCGCCCCCTTCTTGCCATATCGTATTGTAAATGTATTGGTTTCATATTCCTCACCCGTTGTTATCTCGCGATATATCCCAATAGGACTGTCCAAGACGATAAATTCCATAAGCGGCGCACCTTCACGCAGAGAGTGCCCGCGCACTTCCCCTGTGCCATGATAAACATCAACCAATCGCTGCATATCCTCGATCGTGCCATAAACTTCACTTCGCCCGGGGTCAAAATTATGACTGCCCCTAATATGCTTTGTCTGACTGCCTATATTTAGATTCTTGTTTACAGCATCGGACTTAATATATTCCCGCATATTCATAATATACCCCCCGCCCCACCAAACCAATCACTTCTTACCACCCAGATATTCAATATATTTCCCCGTCCCCACAGCCACGCAGGACGCGGCGTTTTCCGCCACTACTGCATTAATTCCCGTCTGGTGCGTGATTAATTTGTCCAGCCCAAAAAGCATGGAAGAACCGCCCGTCATCACGATTCCGCGCTGTGCAATATCGCCCGCAAGCTCCGGCGGCGTTTTTTCAAAAACCGAATGAATTGTTGCGATTATCGCGGAAACAGGCTCACGAAGGGCTTCGCGCATCTCTTCGGAGCTTACGGTAATGCTGACGGGCAGACCCGTAACGAGATTGCGGCCTTTAACGTCCATAAGCACCTCACCGCTGCGCGGAAAGGCCGTGCCGACGTTGATTTTCAGGTCTTCGGCCGTGCGCTCTCCAATCACAACATTGTGCTTTTTGCGCACAAAACGAATGATGGCCTCGTCAAAATCGTCGCCCGCCACCTTAATCGAATCCGACACAACGCAAGCCCCAAGCGAAATAACCGCCACATCGGTTGTTCCGCCGCCAATGTCAACAATCATAGAGCCGCGCGGCTTTGAAATATCAAGCCCCGCGCCCATTGCGGCCGCTATGGTCTCCTCGATAATAAAAACCTCGCGCGCGCCGACCGAACGCGCCGCATCCTCGACGGCGCGGCGTTCCACGCCCGTAACCCCTGCGGGTACGCAAATAGAAACGCGCGGTTTGCGCATCATTCCAAGCTTGCGCGAGGCCTTTTTCACAAAATATTTTAAAAGTTGCTGAGTTATTTCATAGTCGGAAATTACGCCATGGCGCAGGGGGCGAATGGCCACGATATTGCCGGGCGTGCGCCCCATCATGCGCCGCGCCTCCGACCCGACGGCTAAAATCGTTGACGTTTTTTTGTCCATGGCCACCATAGACGGCTCTTGCAAAACGATGCCGCGCCCGCGAATATACACCAATATATTGGCCGTTCCCAAATCTATTCCAATGTCCATTCTCTGCTCCTCAAACTGTTTTTCTACATTATACTACATTTGGGGATTCCGCGTCAAGCGCGGAATGACGCTAAAAAAATCGGGATAGGAAATTTTGATACAATCGGCGTTTTTAAGCGTACTTGCGCCGTCTGCGGCGGTTGCGGCAATTGCAAGCGACATGGCGATTCTGTGGTCATTATGGCTGTCCAGATTTGCGCCTTTTAGGGGCGCGCCGCCGTGGATAATCATGCCGTCTGCTGTTGCGGAAATATTTACTCCGAGTTTAGTTAACTCGCTTGTCATCGCTTGAATTCGATTGCTCTCTTTATGCGCCAATTCCGCCGCGCCGCTGATTGTCGTTGTGCCTGTGGCGAAGGCTGCGGCTATCGTGAAGATTGGGATTTCGTCAATCATAAGTGGTGCTAAATTTTTGTCGATATTTGTTGCTGTTAAGTCGGATTTCCGGACAAGGATGCTATTGCCGCTAATTTGAATGTTTCCACCCATGGCGCACAAAGCCGTTAGGAGGCCTGTTCTGGTCGGGTTTAGGCCGACATTTTCGATTGTTAGGCCATCTTTGGCGAGGAGTAGGCCGAGGACTATGAAGAAGGCGGCGGAGGAAAAGTCGCCGGGAATCCGAATCTCACGGGCTTTAAGTGGATTCGGGTGGCCGAAATGCTTCAGAAGTTCTTCGGTGTGATTTCGCGTCATGCCGGGAGCGAGGTCGTGAACGGTGGTTTTGCCTTTGGCGTAGAGGGAAGCCAGCAGGATTGCGGATTTTACTTGCGCGCTATGCAGCGGCATTTGGTAATTTATGCCTTTTAAGCGGCTTCCTGTAATTTCCATCGGGGCTTTTTCTTTTTTTGACTTTATTTTCGCCCCCATCAACTCCAATGGCGCGATAACCCGCGCCATTGGCCGTTTTTGCAACGATTCGTCGCCAATTAGCACCGAATCAAAGACTTGCCCGGCAAGCAGCCCCGCCAACAGGCGCATGGTTGTCCCCGAATTGCCGCAATTCAGCGGCTTTTGCGGCGGCAGAAGGCCGTGTAGGCCACGCCCGTGAATCCGCGTAATTTCGCCGATTTCAGCCTCTACGCCAAGTTGGCGCAGACAATTGACCGTGGACATTGTGTCCTCGGCCGGCAGGAAGCCGCTGATTTCGGTAATTCCTTCGGCAATAGCCGCCAAAATTGCGGCTCTATGCGAAATGGACTTGTCGCCCGGAACCGTCAGCGAACCCGATATGTAATTTTTTGGAATAATCTCAACAGTCATTTTACCTCTCCCCCCAACGTCATTCCCGCGAAAGCGGGAATCCCCTGCGAGAAAACCCGTCATTCCCGCGAAAGCGGGAATCCCCCATTTTCGTGCATTTTCGTGCCTTTCGTGGTTCAATCTTTTTAACCACGAAAAACACGAAAAGCACGAAAAACGTCATTCCCGCGAAAGCGGGAATCCCCTGCCAAAATGGGGGGATTGCGGGTCAAGCCCGCAATGGCGGCCGATGTGGAACAACGGCCTCATTCACAAGATAATGCACAAATCTATGTATACTTTCCATAAAGCGCGCGGGCTGCATATTCCCCTTGCTAATTGACTGCAAGCCCCTTTCCCAGCGGCCCGTGGTCTCCGCCGACGTGATTTCCGGCGGCAAAATCCCAATCAGCATTTTGCCCTTGTCCGTCGGCGCAAGCGCCTTGCCCTTGCGAATAATATATTCCACCGCCAAAAGCCGCTCAATCATGGCCGCGCGCGTGGCGGCCGTGCCCAGCGCGCAACGCTCCATGGCGGAGAGCAGGGTCGCCTCGGTATAGGGTTTGGGCGGCTGCGTCTTCTTCGCTTTTGTGGCGGCTTTGGCGACTTTTGCGTCCTCGCCCAACTTTAAGTCTGGCAAAACTTGATTCTCTTTGTCATTTTCTTTGTCGCCTTTGTACAACACCTTCCAACCCAAATCCACGAGAATTGCGCCCTTCGACAGGAATTTATGCCCCGAAACCTCGGTAGCCACGCGCGTCATATTCTGCACAAAGGCGGGATAAAATGCGGCGAGGAAGCGGCGGGCGATAAGGTCATAAACCTTGAATTCATCGGAATTCAGCCCCGGTGGGCGTTTTTCGGTAGGGATTATCGCATGGTGGTCGCTGACTTTGTCGGGGTCGATTATTCGCTTGTTTAGCGGAAGGGTTTCCAGGTTGCGAATCGGCTCGGCATAGGGGGCGTAATTAGCCTGATTGGCAAGGTTTGCGATAATGGGCTGCAACTTAATGTCGCTAGTTAGATGACGACTATCAGTTCGCGGATAGGTAATCACCTTATGCCTTTCGTATAGGCCTTGGGCTACACTCAAAGTTTTTGAAGCGGAGAAGCCGAATTTCTTGTTCGCCTCCCGCTGAAGGTCTGCCAAATCGTGAAGAAGCGGCGGCGGCTGGCGGTTTTCCTTAGTTTCCAAGGCGGTAATCTGCCCCGTTTTGCCCTTTATCTGCCTAACGATTTCGTGGGCGGCCTCTTTTTCATTTAGCCGAGCGAGATATTTTCCCGAATATTCGCCATTTTCCGCTAAAAAATTGGCATGGACTTCCCAATAATCCTCCGCCACAAAATTGTCAATTTCCGCCTGACGCGCCACAATCATGGCCAAAGTCGGCGTTTGCACGCGGCCCACGGGCAAATTTGCGTTTTGCGCAAGGGAATAGGCACGGCTGGCATTAATTCCCACAAGCCAGTCGGAATGACTGCGCACAAGCGCGGAATTATAGAGATTGTCAAAATCTGCCATAGGGCGCAAATTCGCAAAACCCGCCGAAATCGCGGCGTCTGTCATGGACGAAATCCAAAGGCGGCGCACGGGCTTGCGACAGCCCGCATGGGCGTAAATATAGCGAAAAATCAGCTCTCCTTCGCGGCCGCTGTCTGTTGCGCAAACAATTTCCGAAACCTCTTGACTTCGCAAAAGTCTAACCAAAATCCTAAGCTGACCCTGCGTCTTGAAAATGGGCTTTGTGCGGATTTTTTCCGGCAAAATCGGCAAATCCCGCACCGCCCACTTTTTGAGCGCGGGATTATAGTCCTCCGGCTCACAAAGCGTGAGCAAATGGCCAATTGCCCATGAAATTATATACTTTTCGTTGCTAAAAAAACCTTCGCCCTTTGTGCGAATGTTCAAAACCCGCGCTATATCCCGCGCAACCGACGGTTTTTCGGTGATAATCAATGTTTTGGTCATGCAATAATTGTAGCATATGTAGGTATTCCGGGTCAAGCCCGGAATCGTTGATTTGGGTGAATTATAAGAACCCATCCTCAATAAGGGTTGTGCGGATTTTCGAAACGACACTCCGCTGCCCCACCAATCTAGGAGGTAAAATTCACCGCGTGCCCATGACACGCGATGAATTTTACCCGTGCGACGACGACGGGCGCAAGAGTAGCGGAAAATCGCTCAAAAACGTCGTCGCTGCAACAGCTTATTGAGGATGGGTTC
>JAITMQ010000100.1 GCA_031277225.1 Clostridiales bacterium
GGACACGGAGGATTCCTTATACCACTTAGATTTGCAATGGAAGCCTTAGGTGTAGAAGTTATTTGGAACGGCGACACGCGTGTTATAACTTTTGATGGAGCGGTAAGGAATGATTGATAAAATGGTTCACCCAGTATCACACACGCAAACCAAAATTTGTAAATAAAAAAACCGGCCTCTCCTCCCTTGAGGCCGGTTTTTATTATTCCGCCCGAATTTCCTCAATCATCCCATAAAGCCGCTCCATTGCCGAAAAAAGCCCGCCTACTTCGTCTATTAGCCCCTCTTTCACGGCCTCCTCGCCAATCAAAAATGTACCCATATCCATGGCCAAAGATGCCGTATCCATCATCAATTCCCGCAGCCGCTTATTTTTAATTTTGGAATTCGAGGTAACAAAATCCAAAACCCTGTCCTGCATCTTATTGAAATAATCATAGGTCTGCGGCGCGCCAACCATAGTGCCATTCATGCGCACGGGATGAATCGTCATGGCGGCCGAGGGCGCAATATAGGAATATTCGGCGGCCACGGCCAGCGGCACGCCAATAGAATGTCCGCCGCCCAAAACCAGCGAAACCGTGGGCTTTGTGAAATGCTTAATCAGCTCAGCAATTGCCAGCCCCGCCTCAACATCGCCGCCAACCGTGTTTAACACCACCAAAAGCCCGTCGACCTTGGGATTCTCGGCGGCATGTAAAAGCATGGGGATAATATGTTCGTATTTTGTGGTTTTGTGGCCGGGCGGCATAAGCATATGGCCTTCGATATGGCCGATGATGGGCAAATACCAAATATTGCCACGCGGATTGTCCTCCTCGCTCTTTAAACCCTCTGGAAAATCAATTTGGCCATATCTCTCCAAATTGTCGCCCGCAGTCGGCATTTGCTCGCCTTCAAAATTCTGTTGGTCGCTATAAATATCCATACAAACACTCCCTTTTTTAATACTTTTCCACAGCTTGACAAAAATAATCCATTTATGCTTGAAAAATGTTTCGACATCTGTTAAAATAGAAACAGTAGATTAAATACAATTTTGAGGAGCGGGATTTGTGAAGCCAAATTTGATGATTCTAAGCACCGACTCCAATATTAAAAGCTTTTTGCGGGTAGAGCTGGCTAAGCAGGGTTTTATGGTAAATTCCGACCTTAGCAGCCTATTTGGCCTGTCCAGAATTTTGCGAAGCGACAGGTTGAATATTCTTCTCATAGACGCGGACACCGTGGTTGCGCCGCCCGACGGCCTAAAAAGCATTTTAGAAACGCCGAATCTGCATGTAATTCTTATGGGCGTAAAAAATGCCGCGCCATTTTTGGTGGCGGGCGTAAAGGGCGCTTTTTCAAAGCCGGACAGTTCAAATAATTTTGCGCGCAGGATATTATTGCGCAATATTTTGGATAGGGTGGAAATGCATATGCGCAATGCCGTGCCCACAACGGGCATTTCGGTCAATATTGCGAAGGCGGCGGATGTTAATTCTAAGGTTATTGCAATTGCGGCATCTACGGGCGGAACAGAGGCGCTGCATGCGCTTCTTGCGGGTCTTCCAAGCAATGTTCCGCCGATTTTGATTGTGCAACATATGCCCAGCGTCTTCACTTATCAATTTGCCGCCCGCCTCGATAAAGTCGCCAAATTCTCCGTAAAAGAGGCATCTATGACCGATGTGATTGTGAAAAACCAGGCTCTGATTGCGCCCGGCGGCCTACATATGAAGGCCGTAAAGCGTAGCACAAAAATGATTGTGGAATGTTTTAGCGGCAATAAAGTCCATGGCGTAATTCCCGCGGCGGATGTTTTATTCGACTCCATGGCGGAGTTTTTGGGGAAAAATGTAATCGGTGTGATTTTGACGGGCATGGGCTCGGATGGGGCGAGGGGACTTTATAAGCTGAAAAAGAAGGGCGCGACGGTTATCGCGCAAGACCAGGCCAGTTCTGTGGTTTATGGTATGCCGAAGGCGGCGGTTGACCTTGGCGCGGTTGACCATATTTTGCCTCTGAATAAAATAGCGGATAAAATTGCGAGTTTAATCTAAAATAGCGGTTAATCCAACGGGTGAATATTGCACCCGTTTTTTGTTGCCTTTTTGCGAATAGTTGATTCGCGGGAAATGTGGATTGTGTGGATTGTGGAAAATGTGAATTGTGGATAAAGTGGAAAACCCCACTTGAGAGATTGGTTTTTGCGAATAGTTACTTTCCCACAATCTTTTCCACAGCCTCTTGTGGATAGGGGAATCCGTGTTTTTGCGAATAGTTACCTCATCATATCTACGTCATTCCCGCGAAAGCGTCATTGCCCTATACTTCGTCATTCCCGCAAAAGCGGGAATCCCCCCATGCGCAACGACGCAACCCGATGAGGAATGGCACAACCAAAAACAACTTGACCCGAATATGGCCATATGGTAAAATAAGTTAGACAAACGAAGGGAGCTGACAAAATGAACAAAGACCTGCTGAAATGGACGGTTGAAATTACAAAAGCCAGCGTAGAATCCGGCTCGAACAGCCATGGCGACGACGTTTCGGGTTTTATGAAAAAAGTCTATGAAACCCTGGAAGAACTAACCCAAAAAGCCGAGACCGCAAACCCACCAAAACCCAAAGCCAACACAGAAGACGACAAGGAAACCTAAACCCATTAACCCCCAAACAACCCCCATCTCTTCGCAAAACTTGTTGATTTTTGCGAAGCAGTTTCTAACGTAAAGATAACGCCGTAGGGTGGCGGCCTCACCCAGCCACAACCGCAGGGCGAGGCCCTGCGGCGTTCAGTAG
>JAITMQ010000156.1 GCA_031277225.1 Clostridiales bacterium
TTTATCGAGCTTTGATACTTCTAATGTTATTAGTATGGACTGGATGTTTAATGGTGCAAGCTCACTTACAAGCCTTGATTTATCAGGTTTTAATACTTCTAATGTTACTAATATGTTGGGGATGTTTTCGCTTGCAAGCACACTCTCATCCCTAACACTCGGTTACAACTTTCAATTTGTGAACAACCCAGTCCTGTCAGCCGTCCCAACAACCCCACCTCACAACGGTCTGTGGATAAATAACCGAACCTCCCAAACCGCCACCTCTAACGAGCTTTGGCAGCTGGCAAGTGGTGCCTTGGAGGGGACTTGGACTTGGCAGACCCCCGGCACAGACCCCGGCCCAACCCCAACAGGAAGCGGAACAGAAGCCGACCCCTATATCATAACAACAATCGACCACCTGCGCTATCTGGCGGATTATGCCGACACAACAGGCACGCATTGGCATTTAGGCGCAAATATAGGCAACGCCGCCACTCCTGTTAACTTTATGATTGTGCAGCCTTTTAGGGGTGTTTTGGATGGGAATGGTTTTAATATTCATTTGGATATTAATGAAACTTCTCAGCCTCTTGTTGGTCTGTTTGCGCAAATTGGAACTTCAGCAACCACGGGCACCGTCGGAAACCTAAGCTTAAGTGGCCTAGTAAGTGCTCAGCGAATGGCAGGTGAGGGCATCGGTTCGGAATGGATTGCCGCAGCTTTGGCTGGAGAAAACTTTGGCCGCATAGAAAATGTTGGTTCAAGCGTTGATGTGAGTAATGACGGATCCCAGATCCCGATAGAAGTAGGAGGGTTGCTGGGATGGAATCGCACTACTGGCATAGTTATCGGTAGCTACTCCACAGGTAATATAACTAATGCATTACCAAACTCATCGGTAGCCGGCTTGGTAATGTCTAATCATGGCACAATTTCTTATAGCTTTACTACAGGTGTTATATTATCAGTAGGAGCAAGCTATGCAGGTGGTTTGGCAGGTCATAACATCGGCCTTATTTACCGCAGTTTTTCGAGTAGTGAGGTAATGTCGGGAAGATCTGCCGGCGGGTTAGTATCAAGTTTTACTGGTGTCGGAACCATCAGCGACAGCTTTGCTACGGGTAATGTTTCTGCCGGGATAAATGCGGGCGGTGTTTTTGCAGAGGCGAGGCAGCAAGGAACTCGAATCTTTGCTACCGGTAACGTGATTACCAGTGGTGCAAGCTCCGCTACTGTCGGTGCAAGCGGGATAGGTATCAGTTCATCACCGCCCGAAGCAAGCAGCGCAATAGCCTTCAATGCCAATATTGAATCTTCAAATTCAGTAGGCTTAGCCTTTCAATACCGTATTGCAGCTTGGCAAGCAGTAGAGCTAACCAACAACCGCGCCTTCGGCGGCATCCGCGTCAACGGGGCAGAGTTTACAGGCGACAGAACAGACCCCAACGGCCCGCATGGTTTGGACGTAAGCATGGCAGAACTCAACACAATAGAATTCTGGCGGGATGTTATGGGCTTTGACCCTGCCGTTTGGAACTTTAGGCTGGCCGGCGACGGCTATGCGGAATATGAGCTGCCCATCCTTCGCAATATGCCCGCCGCGGCCGCGGCGCATCAAAACCCCGTCGTCCCCGAAGCCATCCGCGGCTGGACGCCTTAGAGCCCGCGCATTTTGCGAGATGGAAATAAGAGAAATAAAAATCAAACCGCAAACAAATTTGCGGTTTGATTTTTATTTCCAAAGGCGGGGATTCCCGCATTTGTTCATCCATTGATGCTATGCAGCCACAGCCTGCCTTGGCTTGTCGTGCTCCGAATATGCCGTTTCGGAAATAATTTCTATATTTACAATTTCGTCTTCGTACATCTCCACAAGTCCCACGCCATCATCAATCAATATGCTGTCTGCAAATTTGCCCACATCTTCCATATTTTCATCAGCCGGAATGTGCATATAAACAAAGCCTTTTGCCTTGCCGCCGTCAATAGTAACGGCGGACACCTGTTTGTCTAAATATTCCCAAAGTTTCATCTTTGTTCCCTCCTTGCCGGAACAACATGCGTTCCTGTGCGGCTATAGTGTATAGTAAACCTATTAGTAATAGTTTTCTTGCCCGTTTTACGATCTACCTCAACGCCGATATTCTGTCTCCGCAATATTTTCAACACTATAATTATACCCAAAAACAACCCAATTGTCAACCGCTTCTTACGCGTCCGCGAAATCTTCAAATTTTTTGCCAATAAAAAATTTTTGATTTTGACAAATTACCCCTTGACAAATGGTATTGGGCGTGGTATATTTATTTTTGGTGTTAGCACTCACATGTTGAGAGTGCTAACAAACGCATAAGCGTTTGCAGGGGAGGGATGTTATTTTGACTATGAACAGCAGGAAAATGCGGATTTTGGAGGCCATTGTCAATGACTATATCGCCTTGGCAGAACCCATCGGTTCGCGCACAATCGCCAAAAAATATGATTTTGGACTAAGTTCGGCCACAATTCGCAACGAAATGAGCGATTTGGAGGGCATGGGTTATATAACGGCGCCCCATGCGTCCTCGGGGCGAATTCCTTCGGACGCGGGCTATCGGCTGTATGTAGACCGTGTTATGAAGCGGCGGCGGCTTTCGCGCGAGGAGAAAAGCCTGCTTGTGCGGGCTTTGCAGCGCGAGGAGGGGCAGGCTAGAAGCCTTATTAAAGAGATGGCGCGGGCGGTGGCTTTGATTACAAATTATACCATTGTGGCCACCGAACCCGTCAATGATGCGCATAAAATCAAGCTTATTCAAGTTGTGGTGGTGGATGGGCCCGTGGTTGCGCTTGTGTTGATAACCGATTTAAATGTGGCCAAAAATCAGGTGGTTGTGCTGCCTAAAGCGCCGGGACACAGCGTTGCGGCAAGGCTTTCCACGGCTTTGACGGCCATGTTAAGCGGCTCGGCGGCGCATGATTTGGGCGGGCTTTATAATGACATGGCGCGGCATCATTTTAGGGAAATGGGCCTGGACGAAGCCTATGTTGACCCGCTTTTGGCGGCTATACAGGCGGCGCTTCGCACGGCCGATTCGTCCGAAATTTACACCATAGGCATGAAAAATATTCTGGATTTTCCGGAATTTGCGGATTTGCAAAAGGCGCGGGCGATTGTGGGGCGGCTTGAGGAAAAAGAGGGGCTTTTGGGCCTTATGGCGCAATGTTGCGACGAAATCGGCATAATAATTGGCGCGGAAAACGAAGATTCGACCCTTAAAGAATGTTCGATTATTCGGGCAAAAATAAGCATAAATGGGCAGCCTTGCGGGAATATTGCGATTATAGGGCCGACCAGAATGGACTATGCACAAGTAGTTGCCGTTTTGCAGGCGACATTATAGAACGAGGAGAGGTTGTATGGACAAAGACAAAGGGAAAGGCAAGAGCAAGAATGTTGATAAACACAAGGATAGCGGGCTTCGGCTATTGGATGATTTGCCGATGGAAGAACTTGGGATTGTCGGGACAATTACGCCGCCTTCAGAAGTGCCCGTAGAGCTTATTTTGGGCAAACTTAAGCAGATTGCGGCGGATTATGAGAATTTTCGCGTGCGAAGCGAGCGGGAAAAGGCACATATGTTTGACCTTGGCAAAATGCAGATGATTGAGGCACTTTTGCCCGTTGTTGACAATTTTGCCCTGGCCACAAAAAATGTTGACCCGACGGACAGCTTTGTCAAGGGCGTGTTGATGATTCAAAGCCAGTTTAACGCCATTTTTGCAGAGATGGGCGTTGTGAAAATTCCCGCCATGGGCCAAAAATTCAATCCGAATTTGCATAGCGCGGTCAGCCATATCAAGGACAAAAATTATGGCGAGCTGGAAATTGTGGAAGAACTGCAAACGGGCTATATCTACAAAGACGTAATAATCCGCCATTCTGTGGTCGTTGTGGCGAATTAGGGGGGCGGTATGAATATTTTG
The DNA here is from genome assembly GCA_031277225.1 of Clostridiales bacterium. GTDB lineage: Bacteria > Bacillota > Clostridia > Lachnospirales > WRAX01 > JAITMQ01. The sequence continues at coordinate 3,949 of JAITMQ010000156.1, forward strand.
CCAAGGGCGGATGAGGCTGTCATCCCGATTGAGAAGTTTACAAAATATGCCTTAGACCCTAAGAATAACGCGGACAAGTACAAAGCCTTTGAATTAGCTTTAGGGTATACACTTGAGAATGTCGAGGACTTAATAGAAAGTATTAGGATGGGCATAAAGAAATTTCCCGCAACTTCTCGCGAAGATAGGGGCTTTGGTACAACATATTCCGTTTTAATGCTTTTAACCGGACCAAATGGTAAAGTCGCTCATGTTATGACGGGCTGGTTGGATGACGCTCAAACCGGGGAAATGCGATTAACATCGGCTTATGTGATTAAAAGGAGGAGGGGATTTAATGCCGAAACTTAAATACAAAATCAATCAATACGATGGGGTGAGGTTAAAAAATGGCAATTATGCCGTAATTGTCGAAGTTCTTAAGGACAATGACGCATTTATAGCAGATATTGAAGTCGCCGAAGACGAGTATAACACAGATACCATATTTTACAGAGATATTGCATCTTTGATAATGAAAGTTGAAGTACCTTTGGCTAGTTAAAACATTAAAATTCTAGAAATTGGGAGGAAAAGATATGAAAATTATTGGAATTGATTTGGGGACTACTAATTCTTGTGTGGCGGTTATGGAGGGCGGCAAGCCCGTCGTCATCCCCAATAGCGAAGGCGGCCGCACAACGCCTTCAATTGTAGGCTTTACAAAGTCCGGCGAGCGTCTTGTGGGCGAGGCGGCGAAGCGCCAGGCAATCACAAATCCCGACAATACCGTCATGTCCATTAAGCGCCTTATGGGCAGCAAGCAAAAGATTAAAATTGACGGTAAGGACTATAGCCCGCAGGAAATTTCCGCCATGATTTTGCAAAAGCTTAAGGCGGATGCCGAAGCCTATTTGGGCGGGGCCGTTACAGAGGCGGTTATAACCGTGCCGGCCTATTTTGGCGACGACGAACGTCAAGCCACCGTAGATGCGGGTCGCATTGCGGGCTTTGACGTAAAGCGTATTATAAACGAACCTACTTCTGCGTCTTTGGCCTATGGTCTTGACAACGAAAAAGAGGAGAAAATTCTGGTTTATGACCTTGGCGGCGGAACTTTTGACGTAAGCGTTATCGAAATTGGCGACGGCGTGGTTGAAGTTCTGTCCACAAATGGCGTAAACAAACTTGGCGGCGACGATTTTGACGAGCGCATAATCGAGCATCTTGTCAAGGAATTCAAAAACACCGAAGGAATCGATTTGTCGAAGGACAAATCTGCTATGCAGCGCATTAAAGTCGAGGCGGAAAAGGCCAAAAAAGAGCTTTCGACAGTAACACAAACCGATATTAATATTCCGTTTATTACGGCGAATCAAGACGGGCCAAAGCATATGGACGTGAAGCTGACCCGCGCGAAATTTAACGAACTCACGGCCGATTTGGTGGAGCAGACCGTGCAACCCGTGCACAATGCCCTTAAAGACGCAGGAATCCAGGCTTCGCAGCTTACTCGCGTGCTTTTGGTGGGTGGTTCTACGCGCGTGCCCGCAATTGCCGATGCCGTGCAGAAAATCACGGGGAAAGAGCCGTTTAAGGGCATAAATCCCGATGAATGTGTTGCCATTGGCGCGGCGATTCAGGGTGGCAAGCTCTCCGGCGACGAGGCCTTGAAGGATTTGATTTTGGTGGATGTAACGCCGCTTTCCTTGGGAATTGAAACCCTTGGCGGAGTTAATACCCGCCTTATCGAGCGCAATACCGCCATTCCCGCCAATGCGAAGCAGGTATTCTCCACGGCGGCGGACAATCAAACGGCGGTGGACATCGTGGTTGTGCAGGGCGAGCGTCAATTTGCCCGCGACAATAAAAAGCTGGGCGAATTCCGTCTGGACGGCATTTTGCCCGCGCCGCGCGGAATGCCTAAAATTGAGGTTAACTTTGATATTGATGCCAATGGTATCGTGAATGTTTCGGCTAAGGATTTAGGCACCGGCAAGGAGCAAAAAATTACCATTACCGCTTCCTCTAAGATGAGCGACGACGATATTCAGCGCGCCGTGGACGAGGCCAAGCAATTTGAGGCCGCCGACCGCGAACGCAAGGAAATTGTCGACACCAAAAACGAGGCCGACACCATAATTTTCCAGACCGAAAAGCTGCTGACAGACCATGCAGAGGTTATCGAAGACGACGACAAGGCGCGTGTTGAGGCAGCACTCGGTAAGCTAAAGTCCGCCAACGACGCAATGAATATCGACACCATGACCAAACAAGATGCCGACATTCTGGCAGGCGACATCGCCTCACTAACGGAAATTATGCAAGAAGTGGCAGGAAAAGTCTATTCCGCCGCCGGCCAACAAACAGACACGCCGCCGCCGGGGCAGATGAATGAGGATGGGAGTTTTGAGGGGGAGTATGAAGAAAAATAGGGGGAATTGTTATGACTACCATTAATATCCATACTGATGCCCCGCTAAAAAACAAGGTTCAGGCAGTATTTGAAGGCATGGGCTTCGATATGTCTACCGCTATTAACCTGTTTTTTCGACATATTGCATACGGCGAAGCCCTGCCCTTTGAAGCAGGCAGGGCTAAGCCGGAATCGGAAAATCCGAGCAAATTTATTTTCGGGGGTTGGGAAGGCAAAATCGTCATGCCCGATGATTTTAACGAGCCTATGGAGGAATTTGAGGGGTATATGTGATGAAAAGATTATTGTTGGATACTCATGTTGTGCTTTGGATTGCAGAAAATTCTTTGCAACTAAAAGATGACCATAGGAAGCTTATTGCTGACGAATCTGTCGAAAAATTCGTCAGCATTGCTTCCGTTTGGGAAATAGCCATAAAGCTTGGTCGGGAAAATTTTCATCTTGAAGGTGGGCTGGGCGGATTCTTGCAAATGATAAAAGCTAACAATCTGCCAATACTTCCCATTAAAGAAGAATATTTGCACCTTATACCAACAATGCCCAAATTCCACAAAGACCCGTTTGACCGACTTCTAATAGCCGCCGCAAAAGCCGAAAACATGACTTTGATGACCATAGATGCAAATATCCATAAATACGCCGTGTCGTGGTTTTGGTAATCTTACCACTTTGGGTTGCGGGTTGGTGTTCAGCGTTGCTTTTGCTGGTCGCAAAGAGGAGGGACATCTATACCGGTAGGCAGAAACCTATCAAGAATTGAAGACTATGGCGAGGAGCGACAAAGATGACAAAAAATAGACCCACAATCGAAGAAATTCAGGCGGCCGTTGCTCCTATTGCAGAGAAATACGGGGTGGAGAGGGTTTATTTGTTCGGCTCTTACGCCCGCGGCGACGCCGCGCCCGGCAGCGATATTGACCTGCGCGTGGAAAAAGGCGGCCTACGCACTCTTTGGCAGCTTTCGGGCTTTCGTTTGGATTTGGTGGATAGCTTGGACGCAGAAGTGGATGTATTAACTACGGAAAGTTTTGATGATAAAATTTTAGCAAGGATAAAGGGGGATGAGGTTGTTATTTATGGATAATAATCTTAGGGATTTGGATATTTTAGGTAGGATTGTCGAATATTGCAACGATATTGACGAGATTATTGAGATGTTTGGGGGCAATATTGAAACATTTGTTTCAAATAAGGCCTACAGACATTCGATTGCCATGTGTATATTGCAAATTGGTGAGCTTGTTACGAATCTTACGGAAGATTTTAGAGAGCAAAACCCCGTAATACCGTGGCGGGAAATCAGAGCTATGCGGAATGTATTCGCCCATAGATACGGCAGAATTGATATTAAAACAACATGGGCCACCATACACGAAGAAGTGCCTATCTTGCGGGATTTTTGCACAGATGCAATCGAAAGACGTAAATTTGGAGAAAGTTGGGGATAGTGGATGAATAAGCGTGATTATTACGAAGTTTTGGGGATTAGCAAGACGGCCGGCGAGGATGAGATTAAGAAGGCGCATCGGGCCATGGTTAAGAAATACCATCCCGACAACAATCCCGGCGACGACACGGCCGAGGAAAAGTTTAAGGAAATTAACGAGGCCTATGGCGTTTTGAGCGATGCCGACAAAAAGGCGCGTTATGACCAATTTGGCCATGCCGCCACGGGCGCGGGCGGCTTTAATGGCGGCGGCTTCTCCGGCTTTGGCTTTGATGATATTGATTTATCCGACATTTTTCGGGGTTTTGCGGGTTTTGGCGGCGGCCAGCCGCGCCGTCGCGGGCCAACCCCCGGAAATCATGTCGAAATTACCATACAAATTGACTTTATGGACGCTGTGCGCGGTCTAACCCGCGATGTTGACGTGGCCATAAAGGACACTTGTGAAACCTGTAAGGGAACGGGCGCAAAGCCCGGCACTTTCCCCGAAAATTGCCGTGGCTGTAATGGGCAGGGGCAGGTTCGCGAGCGTCGTCAGACGATTATGGGCTATATGGAAACCGCCACAACCTGCAAGGCCTGCCGAGGTTCGGGCAAGATTATTAAGGATAAATGCGGCGGCTGCGGCGGCCAGGGCAAGGCCGCCAAAAATCGCACAATTGTTGTGAAAGTGCCAAAGGGCATTGAAAATGGCCAGCATATTCGCTATAGCGGGCAGGGCGAGGCGGGCGACGTCGGCGCGCCGCGCGGCGACCTTTTTGTGCGCATTTTAGTCGCCCCGCATAAGCTTTTTGCGCGCCGCGGCAATAATCTCTATATGGAAAAAAATATCAGTTTTGCGCAGGCCGCTCTGGGCGCGGAAATTACCATTGAAACGCCCTATGGCGACGAAAAATACAATTTGCCGGCGGGCACGCAGCCCGGAACGACCGTAACCCTAAGGGGCAAGGGTATGCCCGTGCCCAATACGCAAAATAAAACGGGCGACCTTTCCGCCACGCTAAACTTGGTTGTGCCTAAAAGCCTAAACGAGGCTCAAAGGGAGCTTTTGCGCCAATTTGCGGCGGAAGAAGGGGAAAATGTGGAGAATTTGTCCAATGGGCGTAAGGGTTTCTTCGGAAAGCGCAAAAAGTAGGAAGGAGGCGGTTTTATGTTTATGACTTGGGAAGATGCTAAGAGGGAATTTCCCGGCAAATGGGTGATTTTTCGGAATCCGCAATATGAAGATATTTTTAAGCAAAATTTAATAGGGGGCGAATTGGTGGCTACTGCAAGCGGGATGCAGGAAATGGAAGATGCAGTACCCGAAGATGACTATGCTTACGCTATTTCGCATACATGGGAGGATGATGCAGTTGGAATTCTTAAATTTGGTTTCTGATTTTGAATCAAGCAAGTCTATTAAGCTTAGAGTGAGTTTGGTTTCGGCTTCGGCAAAAATAAGGCCAATTGTTGGCGACAGAAAAATAATCCTTGACACAGGTGCAGATATTAGTGCCTTCACTAAAGAAATGCTGATAAAGCATGGCTATGGGAAATTTAGCAGCTTGCACAATGTGAAAAATACAGCCGATGGCCCTAAATCTTTTAGGGCTTGCGAAATTAACGGGCTGGTATTGGCCGGCCAATTCAAATTCGGCAAAATGACCGTGGATGTTTTGGAGAATTGGGGCGAGCAGGTTGTTGTAGGAGTTATAGGAATGGACATACTATCACAAATGACTTTTATTTTATCGCATGAACATAAAAAATTCTTGCTGACGGGCGACAAATTGCCCGAATTGGCGCCATTATTTGGAGGGTGAATATGAAAAAACTTAGGAGCATTTTAGCGATTTTGGCAATTTTTATTTTAGTTGCGGGCTTTTCCGCCGCCGAAGCCGAGGATTTTAGAGCGCATGTCGCCGCCATGTCGGACAAGCTTGCCGCCGAATTCTACCTTGAAACAGGCTTTAATTTAGACGAATTCCTGGCGCACTTCGGCTTTGAGCGTAACGATTTTGTTCAGAATATTTATCGCGGTGCTACCGACGCAGAAATCACCTTTATTTTTCAGCTTTTGCATGGGGAAGAGTGGCTTGAAGGCCTAATTCTCGCCACGCTGACGGATTTGGCGGCGGCAACCGAAGAATTCTCCGACGAGATAATGGCCATGATTTTAGACGAGATTTTTGAATGGGCTTGGCAGGAGGAATTGGACTGGCTGGAAATTTCCGAATTCGCCGCAGCTGCAGACCTTGAAACGCGCTTTTCTCTGGAATTAAACAGCCCTATGACAGGCATGATTGCAAGCGAAATTTCGGGCGCAAATTTGAATCTTTTTGTTAAAAATGACAGCGAAAATTATATATTTGCAGTATTTGAGATTATAGACGAGCAAATCGGCGATTTGGCGGCCTTGGAATATGCCGAAATCGCCCCCGGCGGGGATTTTGTCGTACAATTGCCGCCCGATTTGGTGGATGGCAATATCGTATATTTCGCAATCGTCGGCTTTGACGGCGAGCAGCTCTCAAGCGAAATGGGCGGCGAATTCGCCTTTAGATTCACGCATTTGCCATTGCCATAATGCCAAAAAACCCTCGAAAATGTAGCCAACAACAAGGGCGGCCTTAAGGCCGCCTTTTTGCTAATCTGACTTCTGACTATCTGAACCTATTCCAACAATCGCCCCGGCCGCCAAACCCGCCAAAGCCCGGGCCGCCTTCGCCGTTATACCAACGGCACCACGGCGCGGGGAAGCCGAATTCGACTCTTTCTCTCAAGTGAAGCAGGCTTTCGTCCGCCTGCGCCCTTGTTATGCGCCCTTCGGCGACAAGTTCGTTAAAGAAGGCTTCGCGCTCTGCAATAAGGGCTTCAATGTCAATTTCTTCGCCATCTAAAATCATTCTGCAAATTCCCAACTGAAGGCCAAGCCCTCTTCCGCCGCCGCCGCAATTCCCGCCGCCGCGACCCCATCCTCTGCCATAAGCAGGCACGGCAAGAAGGGCTGTAAGCAACATTGCCAAGGCCATTAAAAAGGCCACTCTCTTGGTTAACTTTTTCATAAAATCTTCCTCTCTTTTTTGGTTTTTGTTTCGGTTTCTAAAGACTACGGCGGTGGCGGATTCAAAACGGGGGGTAAAATAAAAAATTTTTTACCCCTTGAAATTGAGCGGCGCAGAGCGTATACTTATTAGGGAGAGTTTGCGAGGGGAGGGCGCGCATGGATAATATTGAACAGCTGGTTTTTGAGGCGCAGTCCGACCCGCGCAAGCTAAACCGGCTTATTGAGGATTTTTTGCCATTTATAAAAAAGTGCGTGGCGGCCTCGCGGGTTCAACGGCAGTCGCGCGAGGACGCGCTGACGGTTGCTATGTTGGCCTTTGCGGATGCCGTGGCGGCATATGAGGCGGGAAAGGGCGCGTTTACGGCCTATGCGCAGGTGGCCATTCGCAATCGTCTAATCGACGATTTTAGGGCGGATAATCGCAAAAAAGCCCTGGATATTCCGGCTTTGGACGAAAGCGGCTGGGAAACGAGCCTTTCCGTTAGGGAGCATGAATTTCAGCTGGAACAATCCTCGTTGCGGCTGGAAATTGAGGAAATTGCGGAAATTTTGGCGGCCTGGGGCATAAGTTTTGCGGATTTGGTAAAAATTAGCCCAAAACAGCGGCGAACGCGGGCGCAATGCGGTTACATAGCGAATTTAATACTGGAAAATCAGGCATGGCAGCGGCAATTATTCATAAATCGCCGCCTGCCAAGCAAGGAAATGTGCGCCTCGCACGGCGTTTCACTAAAAACATTGGAAAAATATCGAAAATATATTGTGGCTTTGTGCATAATTCTGGCGGGGGATTTTCCGCGGCTAAGGGCGTTTGTGCCTGTATTTAAAGGGGGTGAGGGCGAAGATGAATAAGGGCGTAATTGTGCAAATTGAACAAAATGTCGTGCATGTGCTGAAAAACGACGGCGGCTTTGTTTCCCTGCCCAAAAATCCGGATTGGGAAATTGGCGAAATCATCACGATAACGCGGCGTTCGCGCGTAAATTTGATTTTGATTCCCATTGTCGCCGTGCTTCTAATCGCCTCAACGGTCGTTTTTATGCAGGTCTATCGAATTCCGGTTACCTTCATCGAAATGTCGGTAAATCCCGCTGTGCAGCTTGAAATCAACAGGTTTAACAGGGTTTTGAATGTGCGCGAGCTAAATCCCGAGGCCGCGCCGCTGATTCAAGGGCTAAATTACAGAAATCGGCCACTTGCGCAAGTTTTTGACCATTTGGCCACGCGTTTTGCGAATAATGACCATTTTGGCAGCGGAACAAATGTGCAATTTGCCATTGCCAACGACTCCTTCGACGATTTTTTGGAAATCGAAGCCACCCTGCAAGAAATTCTAAGCCGCATCCCAACCGCCCAAAACCCGCAAATAAGCATTATGCGCTTTGACCTCAACGAATATCAGGCGCTGGAGCATCCCATTCCCTTCAGGGAAATCGACGAGGAAGTGCATGAAGGGCATGGGCATGGGAGGGGGCGGAGGCATCGGGAGAATGGGTGGTGGAGGTGGAATTGCAGGGACTAGAAACTAGATGCTAGAAATTAGATACTAGAAATTAGAGGTCGTCATCCCCGCGAAAGCGGGGATCCCCCGCCCTTGCAGCCGTCATTCCCGCGAAAGCGGGAATCCCCTGCCATTGCACCGGCATGACGAAAAAGTGCTTGCATAAAATCAAAAGTTATGGTATAATAATAAAAAAAGAGCAACCGCAAAGCGGTTGGCTGGAATATTGGTGAAATAAATAACCGCTATCCTAGCCGAGGGCGGTTATTTTCTTACGAAAATCATGAACAGATGACTCATTATATTATGCAATGCTTGCAGCTCGAAGCCTAGGGCAAGCATAAATGCGATAATCAACTCGTAAAATGTCATAAGCTATCCCCCCTTTCAGGGTTCAGCCAACCGCCTTGCTTACGATTGCTCTTAAAGCCCCGACGCGCCGTTCGCCGCAGACTTCACAACAATTGTATCACATAAAACTACATTTTGCAAGCAATTTCACAAAAAATCGCGGGGGATTCCGCGTCAAGCGCGGAATGACGTTAGCTGATGCCGTCATCCCCGCGAAAGCGGGAATCCCCTGCCATTGCACCGGCATGGCGAAAAGGTGTGGACAAACAACACTTAATATGATATAATAACTACATGGATAATCTAACTAAAAAACAATGCCCCAAATGCAAAGCTGAAACCGGTCAAATGAAAAATGGACGCAATCGTTCG
>JAITMQ010000166.1 GCA_031277225.1 Clostridiales bacterium
AATCCGGGGGCGACTTATGAAACCGACCATCTTTACGAAGCCATTGACAGGCAACAGACCGAAATCGTGAAAAAGCTGATTGCGGCGGGCTTTGAATATAGCGGAAGCCGCCATCTCTCCCGCCTGGAGCAGATTTACGGCTTCCATAAAAAGGAGCGGGAAATGGCCGAACTCTATCCGCTATTTTTAGGCCCAAATGTGGAATTTGACCTGGACGCGCTAAAAGACCTGACAAAGAGCAATCGTTGGGATATTCCGCAAGAAATTAAGGACGCGATTATCGGCAAGGCCATGGACATAAACGAGCAGGACAAGGGCGGAAAAAGCCTATTGCATCATGTTTTGAGCGATGGCAGGAGCATTTTCATAGAAACCGTGCTTGCACATGATGATATTGACGTAAATTTGGCGGACTATGAAGACTTCACGCCGCTTTATTTCGCCGTAAAAAATCAAGGCGCAGCAGTCGTACGCGCGCTTTTGCAACAGGGCGCGGATGCCCACGCCCTAAACGGCAGAACAAGCGAACCGCTGACTTTAACAGCTTGCAATGCGCGGAATATGGAGGTTTTGGAGGTTTTATGCGAGTTTGGAGCGGACATAAATGTAGCGGACGATAAGGGCAAAAGCCTGTTGCATAGCGTTTGCGCGGGCTTTGACATGGAATGGATTCGCTTTTTGCTTGCAAAAGGGGCGGATAGTGCGGCTGCGGATTATACCGGCGACACGCCGCTGCATCTGCTGTTGACCGAGGGATTGAGGGCAAAGGGGCAGAATATAGCCAAACATCATGCCAATATTATCCAAATGACGGATTTACTGATTGAGCATGGCGCGCAAATTGACGCTCTTAACAAAGACCTACGAACTCCGTTCTTTGTTTGCGCCTTAGAAACCGGCAATAATATTCCGATTTTAAAGCATTTACTGGCCCAAGGGGCAATGATTGACGCGCAGGATATTAGGGACAACACGCCGCTGCATTATGCCGCAAGCGGCAATGACACGGGCATGGTGAAATTCCTGCTGGATTCGGGTGCGGACAGCAATATTCAAAACAACGAGGGCAATTCTCCCTATCAGCTTGCTCTTGCGCAAAACCGCCGCGCCGTTGTATCCATGATAGAAAAGGCAAATGTTACCATAGATTTGGACGGCGACGATATGGACGCCGCCTTTATGCTGGCCTGCAGAAATGGGCGGCGCGGCGTGGCGGAAATGCTTGTGCGAAGCGGCAATGTCGACATTACATATGTGGACGATTTTGGCCGTAGTCCGCTGCATTATATCGCCAAAATGGGCATGACCGCCCTGGCAAAATTCGCGCTGGAGCAAGGTGTGGACGTAGATTATGCGGACAATGCGGGACAAGTTGCCCTGCATTTTGCCGCCGGCAATCTGCAAAAAGAGGTGTTTAAGCTGCTTATCAACCATGGCGCGGATATGGATATTGCCGATGATAACGGCGTTTTGCCTATACATTTGGTAACCAATCGCGGTCAGCATGACCTGCTTGCGCTTATGCTGAACGAGGGCGCAAATGCCCATATTATGACCGATAGTGGCGAATCGCTTCTTCATGTGGCGGCCTATACGCGCAGTCGCGAATGTGTGCGCGTTTTGCTCGAACATGGCCTTGACCCCAATATTTCCGACCGTTTCGGCATTTCGCCGCTGACCGTAAGCGTTAATATCAATCAAAAAGAGATTGTGAAGATGCTTTTGGCCGCAGGTGCGGACATTCGCGCTAAAAATATCGACGGCGACGAGGGCATACATATCGCGACAATTCGGGGCTTTAAAGACATGCTGGCCCTGCTTATCGAAAATGGCAGCGACATAGACAGCCTTAATAACCACGGACTCGCCCCCCTGCATCTGGCCGCTTATTTTGGCTATAAGGACATTTTTAAGTTCCTGCTGGAGCGCGGCGCAGACCTTGACATCAAAACAAGCGCAGGCAAGTCCTGCACAGACATAGCCGCCGAAAACGGGCAAAAAGAGCTGATTGAACTAATCGGCATAATACAAAAGCGCAGGGAGGCCCTTGCGCAATAAAGATTACCAAGCAACTTTTATATCGATATTGCCGCCAAATTCGTCCTCATACATTTTTTTGCGCTCCGCAATATCATAGCCTGCATAGCCATCCCCAATCGCGTATAGAAGCATGAAATACTTTTTGAAGCTTTCCTCGCCTTCGCCCGCGCGGCCAAGCTTCATAAGTGAAAAGGATTGATTCCACAAACTTTGCAAATATTCGACAATATCATTGGATTTAAGGAAGATTTCCTTGCTGTTTATGCTATGCTGCAGACATTGCTCCCACATGCCCAAAAGCCTGTAATTTATGCCTATGGCCGAAAGCAATGTTGCATAAAATGTGTTGAGGGTGGTATCCATATACAGGGTTTTTTGGTGCTTTTCAAAATTAATTTTAAGTTTGTCCAAAACTTCAATTTCTTTTGAAAGCTCCCCCAAATAGCCGTAAGAATAGGCCAGGGATTGGATTAGCATATATTCCCTGCGGGCCAGATAGTAGGTGTCGATTTTTGCGATGTCAAAATCCGGCCTAAAGAGCTTTAATGCGCTAATCGCATATTCCCTTGATTTTAGCACTTTTGACGCGTCAATCTCATGCTTGTTCGAACCGGCAAAGTCGGGCCTGTGGATTCTTATTTCCACGCGCAATTTAAGCAATTCCCAATATCTTGCGTCCACAAGGGCGTTTTTTCGCCCGCCCAAATAATTGATTATATCGTTTCTAAGTTTTATTGAAGGCGCTCTGTCAAAGCTGTAATCGGCGGTTTTAAGCGCGTCTTCCATTTGCAAATAAAAGATGGTGTCATTGTCCGCCGTGTCTATGCCCACATTGAAGTCTATGGGATTTAGGCCCAATTTCAAAAGCACGTCTTTAAGCACAAAATCGCTTAATTTACGCGTGCCCGCCTCGGCCTTAAGAATATGATGCCTGCTGCAAATCCCCTCGGCCAGCTGGCTTTGCGTCATGCCCTTAAGCTCCCTGTGGTGCTTAATAATTTCCGCTTGGCTGTATAGCATAATATTCCTCCCGTAAATGTGGCAAAAGTGCTACTTTACAATCCATTCGCCCTAGTATATAATCTATAGTATAAGCGAATAAACGGCTTTTGTCAACCGCATCCAAAACTGGAGGGATTTGAATATGAGAAAAAGAGTTTTTGCCGGCTTTTTGGCGGTGATAATGTTGCTGGCTGTTGTGCCGCCAACGCCAATAAATGCCGCCGCGTTTAGCGACTTGCCGGGGGCGCATTGGGCGCATGACCAAATTATCAGCCTTGTGCAGCAGGGCGTGATTAACGGCTTTCCCGACGGTACATATCGGCCTGAAGAGGCTGTAACGCGTGAACAATTTGCCCGCCTTGTGGTGGCGCTATTGGATGAGCCAAGCGAAAGGGAGGCTATATTTGACGACATTCCGCCCGAACATTGGGCAAATCCTTATGTAACAGCCGCCGTCAATCGCGGGATAATTTTCGCGGATGATTATGGCGACAATTTGGGCGTGGGCGTGCCGATAACCCGCGAAGAGGCCGCATTGTGGATGGTGCGCGGCTTGGGCATATACACTCCGCCCGCCCAAACGAGTTTTAACGATAATTCCGCCATTGTGAATCAAAGCGAAATCGCCGCCGCCGTGGAAATCGGGCTGATTGCGGGAATGCCCGGCAATCTTTTTGAGCCGCAGGGGCTTGCAACGCGCGCGCAGGCCGCTGTGCTGGTTACTCGTATGGCCGGAATTTTGGCTGAATTGACTTGGAGCGGGGAAGAAATTCATCATTATGTGTATCGTGATGATGTAGTCGTTATTGAGAACCCACCAAGCTATAGCTTCACCGAAACAGACGGAATTTTCACGATAACAGTCTATAACCCAAACGAAGCCATTCGCTCCCTAACCGTCGGCGACACTTTTGTGCTTGAACCCAGTTCCGAACAGGTTCAAGGTTTGGCCGGGCGTGTCCTCACCATAGACAACCAAAACTCAACCACCATAATAACAGCCCGAAGCCCCGAATCCCTCGAAGAGATTTTTTACGAATTTCATCTTTCCACCGAAATAGACATGTTGGCCCATGCCGATGAAATCTTTTTGCATGAGGCCTTGCAGGGCGTGGAAGGGATTGAAATTTCCAGAAATTGGACGAACCACGTGGAAGTTACCTTTAGAGATGTCATTCTCATTCAAGACAGGATTGATTATGGATTTCGCGATAATTTCTATGTACGCATTGCCGGGTCGCTTAGATTTGCCGAGCCCGTTGTGCAGATAGAACACACCCTTACAGCCTTGCGCCATATTGAAGTTACAATGACTAAGGAAGCCGATTTAACCATTTCCGTGGGAGCTCAACTGGATATTTTTATCCCCTTAGTTCCAATACCCATTGTGGCAGCCGGAACAGGTGTAACAATCATCGTGGGCATTGCCGTTACTATGGAAGGCGAAATCTATTTGACATATGAGCACAATGCAGATATAAGATTTGGCCTTTCAAATCCGCAGGGGCGCAATAATGCGGAACATTTCTTTACGCAATCGAATGAATCCGAGCTGCGCTTGGGTTTTCAAGTGTCTGCGCAAGTAACTCTCAGGCCCACATTGGATTTGCGGGTTCTTTACATCTCTTTAGCCGGTTTGGAGGCAAATTTTGGAAAAGGGCTTCGCACGGGCCCGGGACTGTTTATGCTGTGCCATAGTGAAACGGGTAGCCGTTGCGCGGTTTTAGAGCGGTTTTGGGTTAAAGAGCTTACCGTTAAAGGCCTGTTTGGCCTATTTGACTATACCCATATGTTCAGAGTGCCCCCGGACGTGGAGCTATTCTTTTATGACGGCAGATGGTATAGGCAATGCCCACATTCGGGCATATATGAGCCTGATATACCCACCCCCACCGAAGGCGGCTTTACTATTGAGCATTTTCCCTTTTGGAGCATAATTACGCTATATTCGGGCTATATAAAATTTATCGCCGACCCCTATGAAATCGTTAACTTTAATTTTAATGTTATTTCCGATGGACTGGGTGTAAACTATTTTTGGACAGATTATGATCCCGACAACAGGCTTAATATTGATTTAAGCATCGCATCTCGTGGCGGCAATCCTAATCTTGCACCCGGACAAGTCATAATGATGGGTATGTTTGATGAAGACGGCCCGCCGGTGCAAATTGAGTTTTGGGGTGGCCTGCCAAATGTGGGGATACAAGCTTACGAAGGGCCGCTTTTTCACCGAATAGTTGTGCCGCCGCAGGGAAGTGCCACTTTTAGAGATCACACCTCGCTCACTTTTAGCGTTCAAAATCCGTATTGGATTATTCGAGAAAGGCGCGAAACTCATGTATTTATGATTACTGCAGTTAACACCGCGGCCCTTGAACCTGTAACCGAAAGTTCCAGAAACAGGGCGGCCTTTGCTGTGCGCCCCTATAACCTTGGCCATTCAACAATAATCACCAACCCCCTACCAATACCAATCGAATTCTTCGTGCCCTATGCATGGATTCTGGCAGGAGCAATGACTATAGAAATTAGAAATTAGAAATTAGAAACTAGAGTCCGTCATTCCCTTGATAAGCGGGAATCCCCCTACATAGCGAGGGGATTCCCGGTCAAGCCGGGAATGACGGCAAAATTAGGAGGCGAGATTATGAAGAGTGGGATTTTAATTCTAATGATGGCATTGGCGGGAATTGGTGTTAGCATTGACGGCGCGCCTGTCGAATTTGGCGACCAAGAGCCTGCCAATATTGAAGGGCGGACGCTTGTCCCTGTTCGGGCGGTTTTTGAAGCCCTTGATTTTGTGGTTACATGGAATCCGGAGTCGCAGGTGGTTGGATTGGACCGCCCGGGAAGCTCTATATTGATTTGGATTGGCCAAAATCGTTTTTATTATAATACCGAGGCGCGCCCCCTTGAGGTTGCGGCGCAGATTATCGGCGGGTCTACAATGCTGCCCATTCGCGCCTTGGTGGAAGCCGTTGGCTATGATGTAGGCTGGGATGCGGCTACATCCACCGTGCTTATTACCACGCAAAATGCCACGCAAACGCCGCCGCCGGCGGCGCAAACGACTGACATTAGCCAATTGGAGCGTGAAATTTTCGCGCTTGTTAATGCGCAGCGCGCTTCGGGCGGACTGCCTTCGCTCGTGCGCAATGAAGCGCTTTACACACTTTCCCGCGGACATACGGATGATATGATTGTCAATAATTTAACAAGTGGAACGGGTTCCGATGGGCTAAATATTGCCCGTCGCCTGGAGCGGTCAACACAGCCCATGGCGCAGGGGCGCGGCCATGCCTTTAGGTTTACCGCCCATCCCGACGAAATCACAACCGAGCTTATTTTTGAACGGATTATGAGCATTGATAGTCGTCGCGACCATATTAACCATGCCCTTGTTACGGATGTGGGGCTTGCTATTGGAATTCGCATGGACAGCCCGACGAGGGCAATGATTTTTATTACACAAAAATTCGGAACGCCGACAATTACCGACCATAGGGAATTTGAGCGGCAGGTTCTTGAGCTGATTAATGCCGAGCGTGCGGCGCATGGCCTTGCCCCGCTTGCGCTAAACGAGCAGGCTTCCGCCGTTTTGCATCAAAGGCTTGCAAACGACAGAAGCGCGGGTACGGCAAATTTAGAAATAACAAGGCGGAATTTCGGAAGCCGGACTGCGATGAATAACGAAAGTCCGCAGGGTGCTGTTGACTTTTTTATGGGCGTTGCCGAGCATAGGGCGCAAATTCTAAGACCCGATGTGATTTCTGCGGGCATTGCGCAGGGTATTTCGTTTTTTGAAACCGATTATAGACTTCAAGACAATTATAGATTCACCGTAACCGTGGCCTTTGCCACCGCCACCGAGATTGCCGCCGTTGCAAATCCGATGCATTTTCAAAATGCCTTAGATTCGGGGCTTATTCCAAGGTCTGCAATCACTTTGCGAGATAGGCAACAAACCCCCGCAGAGCGCGCAGCGTGGATTGCGGAATATCAGTCCATGGGCGGGCCAAGCGACTTTGAGCGGGCGATTTTGGCCGAAATTAATAGGGTAAGGGCGGAACGTGGCCTAAATTCGCTTAGCTGGGACAATGAACTTGGCATGGCAAGCCGCTATTTTGCGCAATTAATTGTAGATTTGGACTTTCAGCGCAGAAGCGTGCATATTGCGGATGAACCGGTTCACGGTTTTGGGCCATATGGCGGTTCTAACGGCGTTGCGCGAAGTTTTGGCGTTGATAATCGTCGCGGGGCAAATGCGTCTTGGCTTTCAATAGGCACACCCGCCATGATTGTTGAGCAATGGATGAATTCGCCGGGACATAGGGCGAATTTGCTGAGGTCGGGTATTACTCACGCGGGGCTTGGTTCTGCAGAGGGCGGTTTTGAGCAGCATGGCGGGATTCATTATTTTATGTCGAGATAAAAAGGATGGGGTGATTTTATGAAGAGTGGGATTTTAATTCTAATGATGGCATTGGCGGGAATTAGCGTTAGCATTGACGGCGCGCAAGTCGAATTTGGCGACCAAGAACCCGTCAATATTGAGGGGCGGACACTTGTCCCCATTCGGGCGGTCTTTGAGGCTTTGGGCTTTGACGTGGATTGGAGTCAGGAAAATCGTCAGGCGACTTTGACAAGCCCGCGAGATGTGCTGATTATAGAGATTGACAGCCCAACATTTCTCCACAATGGCCAAAGCCACCTTGTTGGAGATGTTGCGGCGCAAATTATAAACGGCTTTACAATGTTGCCCATTCGGGATTTGGTAGAAGCCGTGGGACATGATGTGGGCTGGGAGCAGGCCACTCAAACGGTTATAATAACCACGCAACAGCAACCCGCGCAACAGCCCACGCCGGATTTGGCTGCTGTGGAGCAAGAACTTTTCCGACTTGTCAACGCAGAACGCGCAACGGGCGGACTTCCGCCACTTTCGCGCAATACAGCACTTGATGCGCTTTCGAACAATCGAGTGCATGAAATGCAAACAGGCAATTTGAACGATGCCATGAATCCGCGCAATATTGACGCAAGCATTGCAGAGCAGACGCAAATGGCGGCGGGACAGGGCTATGCCATGCAGATTAATTTTAGGGCCGCCGACGAAATCACCGCCGCGACTATTTTTGAGCGGGTGATGGCTGCAAATCAGCGCGTGA
>JAITMQ010000021.1 GCA_031277225.1 Clostridiales bacterium
CAGCCATATAAATTCGTTCGGCTTGTTGCCGACGAGGGGGCGGCGATTGCGCCCGCCTTGAAGAAACTTGCGGCAAAATGCGAGCGGGCGGAATATAAGGGCAATTTAGACCCTCTATATGTAAAGAGCATGTATTTAACCGCCGCCGCCACAAGCAGGCAACACCGCGGAATTATGGCAAATCTTGCGCTTAAGCCCGTCAAACTCTCAAAGCGGCAAAAGCTGGTCAT
Organism: Clostridiales bacterium; assembly: GCA_031277225.1. Lineage (GTDB taxonomy): Bacteria > Bacillota > Clostridia > Lachnospirales > WRAX01 > JAITMQ01. The sequence goes on from JAITMQ010000021.1 coordinate 231, forward strand.
AGAGCTTTTGGCGCATGGGCATAACCGAAAAGGCATAATGGAAAAAACAGGGCTGAGCTATAATACGGTTGATACCCATATCCGCCTCGCTTATGAAAAACTGGGGGTAAATAATGCTGATGATGCCGTCCTGAAAGCGCACGAACTCGGGATTATTTAGGGCGCGCGACAATTGTTCAGTCGCCAAATTCGCCGCTGTTGGTTTCGCCGCCTATGCAATAATCAACTATAATCAGCTCGTAAAATGTCATAACTATGGGGGTCGGCCAATCGTCCCTTGGTTTCGAGCTTGTCTTGACAGCTTGCTTGTATTGCTCTCAAAGCCCCGACGCGCCGTTTGCCGCAGGCTTCACATGGGAGATTTAAAGAATTTCAAAAGTATTTTTATTGAATTTGATTATTCCTTCGTTTTGCATTTTGTGGAGTTCTCTGGACATTGCGCTGCGGTCGACACAAATAAAATCGGCCAATTCTTCGCGATTAAACGGAATTACAAATTTTTTTGCCCCGCCCCTTTGATATTCAAAAAAGCAAAGCAATTTATCCCTTGTTGTGCGTTTTGAAAGAATGTCGATTTTTTGATTTAGGCTTAAATTTTTTTGGGCAAGCGAGTTTAGCATGTTTTTAATCAGCCTTTTGTGGCAATCACAGGCATTTGTGCATGAAGAAGCCATTTTGCCAAAATCCATAAAAAGTATTTCGCTGTCTTCTGCCGCCTGCACGGTTACGGGGCTGTGAAAAATTTCGGCACAGGCAAAAACCTCGCCAAAAATTTCGGGGGCAAAAAGCTTGTTAACAAGCGTAATATTGCCGCCGTCATCCTCTTTAACAATCTTTACGCCGCCCGACAAAATAAGACCCACAAAATTGACCCAATTGCCCGCCAAAAGGACAATCTCGTCTTTTTTATAGTCGGCCGTCCTTGTCATAAGGCAGTCTAAAATGCGCCCAAAATCGCTAAAAGCGATGCCATGAAAGAGCGGGCTGTTTTTGGCAATTTCAAAAATTTTTTTCATACATCACCTTTTGGTTGCTTATGCAACAGACATGTGGTTTTTATTATAGTATGCTAAATAGGAAAAGTCAAGATAATTTTTGCGCGTGGGAGGTATATTATGTCAATGTTTTGTTTTCAATGCGAGCAAACCGCCAAGGGGGTGGCCTGCGAAATTTCCGGGGTTTGCGGCAAAAATGCCGAAACAGCCAATTTGCAAGACAAGCTCACGGGGAGGCTTATTGGCCTTGCAAAAGGCGGCGCGCAAGGCGCGGATGACTATAAAACCATTGTAGACGGCCTGTTTAGCACAACAACAAATGTAAATTTTAACGACAAAATCCTGAACGAGCTTATTGAGGCCGTTAAAACCGAGGATATATACGATATGGCGCACCTTTGGGGGGCGGATGAGGATATAAGGTCGCTTAAATCGCTTTTGCTCTTTGGATTGCGCGGAATGTCGGCCTATACATATCATGCCCGCGCCCTTGGCAAGGCAGACGAGGGCATTAACAAATTTTTCGTCAAGGGCTTAAGGGCGATTGGGGACGAGAGCCAAAGCGCCGACGACTTGTTTGGGCTTTTAATGGAATTTGGCGGGATAAACCTTAAATGCATGGAAATGCTTGATGCCGCCCATGTCGAAACTTTTGGGCATCCAAGACCCGCAAATGTAAGCTGCAATATTGAGCCCGGCCCATTTATAATTATTACGGGGCATGACCTGCATGACTTAAAATTGCTTTTAGAGCAAACAGAAGGCAAAGGAATCAATATTTATACCCACAGCGAGATGCTGCCCGCCCATGCCTATCCCGAGCTGAATAAATACCCGCATTTAAAGGGCAATTTCGGCACGGCCTGGCAAAATCAGCAGAGTGAATTTGACAATATTCCCGCGCCAATTGTATTTACAACGGGCTGCCTTATGCCGCCCAAACCAAGCTATGCCGACCGCATTTTTACAACAACCGTGGTGTCATATCCCGGGGCTATGCATATTGGCGAGGATAAGGACTTTGGCCCCGTTATTGCTAAGGCTTTGGAGTTTGGCGGCTTTGCGCAAGAGCGCAAAATGACCGGGATTAACGGCGGAAACACGCTGACCACGGGCTTTGCACGGGATATGGTGCTGTCTGTTGCCGACAAGGTGATTGATGCCGTAAAAGGCGGAAATATCAGGCATTTCTTCTTGGTTGGCGGCTGCGACGGCGCAAAAATGGGCAGAAATTATTATACAGATTTTGTTAAGCAAGCCCCAAAAGACACAATAATTTTAACCCTTGCCTGCGGCAAATATCGCTTTAATGACCTTGATTTAGGCGAAATCGGCGGCCTGCCCCGCCTTATGGACATGGGTCAATGCAATGATGCCTATAGCGCGGTTCAAGTTGCCCTTGCCCTTGCAAATGCCTTTGAATGTGATGTTAACGACTTGCCTTTAACGCTGGTTCTGTCGTGGTATGAACAAAAGGCGGTTTGCATTTTGATTAGCCTTTTGTCTTTAGGAATCAAAAATATTTATATCGGCCCCGGTCTGCCCGCCTTCATTTCGCCAAATATCCTCAATATACTTGTCGAAAAATTCAACCTAACCCCAATTTCCACGCCGGAGGCCGATTTGCAAAAAATGCTATTATAAAATGAGGAGGAGAATTTATGAAAAAAATTGCTGTGATTTCAGCCGTGCTGGAATGTCCACATGATGCACAAAAGGCCTTTAACGAGGTTATTTCCGACAATGCCGACATTGTTAAGGGGCGTTTTGGAATTCCTTTTCAAAGCGAGGACATTGGGATTGTTTCGGTTACCGTTGTGGCGGGCATGGATCGCATTGATGCAATTACGGAAAGCCTGGATAAAATTCCTAATGTTTCCGTAAAGACGACTGTTTCAAAGAAGGAAGTGAATTAAAACTACATAACCTGACAAAAAAGAATTTCTGATTTGGAAGGGGCAATTGATACAGAATCTTTTTGCGCCCTTCGTGCGGGCTTCCGCGCTTGGGCGCTTTTTATTATAAGGAGGGCGAATATGAATATTGATGCCAATTACATTGAAAATTTGCTAAAAGAGGCTAAGGGCGAGCGGGATATTGCGGGGATTTTGGATAAGGCCGAGAAGCTTATTCCGCTTACGGATGCCGAGGTGGCGGCACTTCTTATGTGCGAGGACGAGGAGCAAAACGGACGCATTTTTGAGATTGCAGGGCGGGTTAAAGACCGCATTTACGGCAATCGTGTTGTGATGTTTGCGCCGCTTTATGTCAGCGACTATTGTGTAAACGAATGTGTGTATTGTAATTATAATTGCAATCACAAATTTGCGCGCCGCCGCCTTACAATGGACGAGATTCGTAAAGAAGTGCTTGTCCTTGAAAAAATGGGGCATAAGCGTCTTGCGCTGGAGGCGGGAGAGGACCCCGAAAATTGCCCAATTGTAGATTATCCACAAAGGGTGACTTATCTCAACCACCATCTTTTGTCCATAAAGGGTGAGTATCACAACCATTAACCCTTTATGGACAATTCACTCTCACAGCGCAACCAGCTTAACACCTCCGCATTGCTGAGTATTTTCAGTAATGAACGAAGTCAAAGCCTTATGCTCATCAGCGAATTTGAAAATCACCTTTACGATTTTCCGCTGTTTCAGCCTGTTACCGCATGGACTATCCTCTTTGTCAATGATAATCCTGTCAACCAAGTCAACAAGTAACTCTCGCGTTATTTCGCTGACGGTTTCGTACTTCTTGAAGCGTTCGGCGTAATCGTCCGTTACGGTCTGCACTTTCTTGAATTGCCGCATTTCGATTTGGATTTTAGCAATCCTGTCTTTTGCGGTTTCAAGTTCCTTTTTGAGTAAAGTGCTACGGCTGATGTAGAGGTCTTTGTCGATTGTGCCGTCCGAGTAATCGTCATAGAGTTTATGACTTCGGGCTTCCAGCTTCTCGCGTTCTTTTTCAAGATGGCGTAAATTCGCTTTCAAAATCTTGGAATCGTCTATGAAGTTATCGGATGCCAAAATTTCTTTTTTGAGTTTATCCATCTCCGTCACCAGCACGATTTGGCTTTTGACCGCAAACAACAAATGCTCACCCAAAACAGCTTCGCCTATAGAGAGCGGGCGGCATCTCTTTGTTGCTTCGTGAAAACCGCAACGCTGCAAAGCTCTGCCGGATT
>JAITMQ010000032.1 GCA_031277225.1 Clostridiales bacterium
CGGGGCCCGGCGGCTGTGAATCGGCACAGCCCGCTAAGCTAATCGCCAAAATCAGCGGCCAAAAAATTCTTAATTTTTGTTTTAAATTGCTCCAAACTCCCATCATTATCAATCCTCACATCTATATGTTGCGCCAGTTCGTCATCATCCATTTGGCTTTTAACACGCCTTAAAGCTTCGTTTTCGGTTAAGCCGTCACGCGCGCAAATCCGCGCAATCCGCGCCTCTGAAGGCGCAAAAATCCCCAACACCATGTCGCAAATTTTATCCATGCCCGCCTCAATCAATACGGCGGCGTCAATAACAATCGGCTTGCTATGGTTTTCGCCGATAATTTTATGAATCCGAATTATAATATATTTATGCACAATTTCCGATAATCGCTTTAGTTTGGCCTTATCGTTAAAAACAATCGCCCCAAGCGCACTACGGTCGATTTCGCCGTTAAAGCCCAAAATTGATTCGCCAAATTCCGCCAAAATTTGCTCATAAGCCGGAGTTGCGCCTTTTAAGATAACCTCATGGCCCAGTCGGTCGGCGTCAATAATCAAAGCCCCAAACTCGGCAAATAGCCGCGCCGCCTCGCTCTTGCCAACCCCGCTTCCGCCGGTTAAACCAATAATTTTACTTTGCTTCATACCAATTCGCTCCGATATTTATATCAATTGTCAGCGGCACGGACATTTTAACGGCATTTTGCATTTCGTCCCTTAAAATCGCTTTAACCGCATCGATTTCACCTTCGGCAGCCTCAATTAAAAGTTCGTCATGAATCTGCAAAATTAAGCGCGATTGCAGGCCCTCGGCCCGCAGGCGATTATGGACTTTAACCATGGCAATTTTGATTATATCCGCCGCCGAGCCCTGCACGGGCATATTCATGGCGGCACGCTCGCCAAATGAGCGCGTTGCAAAATTGCTGTGAGCCAGCTCGGGAAGCGGCCTGCGACGGCCCCACAATGTTTCGGAATAGCCCTTAGCCTTAGCATCGGCCACGGCGCTGTCCATATATGATTTAACGGCGGGATACCGCGCAAAATAGCCCTTTATAAAGCTTTCGGCCTCGCGCACGCTAACACTTATATCCTCGGCCAATGCAAAGGCCGAAATACCGTAAACAATGCCGAAATTAACGGCTTTGGCGGCGTCGCGCATACTATCTGTTACATCTTCAAAATCTACTTGAAATACACGGGCGGCAGTAATTCTATGAATGTCCTGCTTTTGTTTAAAAGCATTTAAAAATGTGGAATCTTGCGACAATTCCGCCAAAATCCGCAACTCAATCTGGCTATAGTCGGCATCTACAAAAACAAAACCGGGGGCCGCCACAAAAGCGCGGCGCAATTTGCGCCCTAAAGGCGTGCGCACGGGGATATTTTGCAGATTCGGATGATTCGAAGAGAGGCGGCCCGTGGCGGTCAGCGCCTGATTAAAAGTGGTATGAACCCTGCCCGTTTCGGGATTTATGGCGGCCAACAGGCCATCCACATAGGTGGAGCGCAATTTGGTATAAGAGCGATATTCCAGGATTTTCGCGGCAATCTCGTGTTCCTTCGCTAATTTTTGCAATACCTCAACATTTGTCGAAAATCCTGTTTTAGTGCGTTTGCCGCCGCGCAGCCCCAAATCCTCAAAAAGCACCACGGCCAGCTGTTTTGGCGAATTTATGTTAAACTCGCTGCCCGCCAAGGCGTAAATTTCGCCCGTCAAGCGGTTTATATCCACATCCAAATTTGCGCCGTATTCTTGAATAAAGTCGCTGTCCACTGCAACGCCAAAGCCCTCCATATCCGCCAAAATCGACACTAAAGGCATTTCAATTTCGTAAAAAAGTTTGTCCATGCCCTGAGCAACCAGCATATCACACATAAGCGGATATGCCTGAGAGATGGCCTCAATATGGACAAAAGCCTGCTTGGCGATTTCCTCGGATGATTCTTCTTGTTGGTCTAACAAACTTAGCTGGCTGTCTTTAGCCTTTGGCAAATCCAGCGGACGGCGCAAATATTCCAAACTAAGGTCGGCAATATCGTCGCCGTCTTTAAGATTGCCCAGCAAATAGCCGCCAATAAGCAAGTCAAATGCAAGATTATTCAGCGCTATGTCGTTTTGTCGCAAAAAATGAATGTCTTTTTTGGCGTCAAAAGCGATTTTTGGGATTTCGCTCTCAAAAAACTTTTTGGCATCATCGGCAATACCGCTAAAATCAGGCAAAAACACCATTTTGTTGCCATAGGCCAAAGCCAGCCCCATCACTCTGCCGCCCTCGCGCAAAAAATGAAATACACATGGCTCATCCGCCGGAATTTCGGGCATTTCGCTTAAAATCTCACCCTTAATTTGCGTTGTATTAGCCGATGCGGTTTTATTGCCGAACTTTTTCATTAAACTTTTAAGCTCCAGCCGCCTAAACTCCTCAAAAGCCCGGTCATTAAACATTTCGCCCAGCTTAAGGCTCTCTAAATCCACATCAATTTCGATATCGGCAACTATAGCGGCCAGCTCTTTGGACAGGCGCGCCATATCGGCCAAATCCCGCAGATTTTCGGCGGCCCTTTTGGGCTTAACGGCGGTAATGTCGGCATTTACGGCCTCTATGGCCGCTTCAATATTGCCAAATTCCTGTATGATTTTAAGGGCCGTTTTTTCGCCAATCCCGGCCACACCGGGGATATTGTCGGAAGAATCGCCCATAAGGGCCTTCATGTCAATATATTCCCGTGGTGTAATGCCCATTTTTTCGGTAAAGTCCGCGGCAAAATAGTCCTCGGTAACGGTCTGGCCGCCCCTAGTCTTGGGAATCCGAATTTTAATGCTGTCGGTTGCAATTTGTAAGAGGTCTCTATCGCCTGTTACGATAGTGGTTAAAAAGCCGGCTTTTTGCGCTTTTACGGCCAAAGTCGCCATCACATCGTCCGCCTCATAGCCCTGCAATGATACAATGGGTATATTCATTACCTCAAGCAAATCCTTTAAAATGGGAATCTGCATTTGCAATTCTTTTGGAAAGGGCTTGCGCGTGGCCTTATATTCTGCAAATTTTTCATGACGAAAAGTAGGGCCGGGCAGGTCAAAAACCACCGCACCAAAATCTGCCGCCTCTTCCTCCAACAATTTAAAATATATATTTAAAAATCCAAGCAACGCATTGGTTGGCACCCCCGCCGA
>JAITMQ010000037.1 GCA_031277225.1 Clostridiales bacterium
AGGCCGCCACCCCCGAAAATGAGCGCATGATTGCCCTAATTATGGACGATTACACCAAAAAGGCCGGGCGGCTGGTTGAAACCGACAAAAATATAGGCACAACCGCCATGCTGGACCCCCTAGTTTAAGCAGCAACAGTCAGCTGCAGCAACTATTACCCCACCGATTAAAGCTTGCTAAAAGCTTTAATCGGTGGGGTAATATCAGACCGTTAAAAGGTATACATTTTGACAGGTTTTATTACGCACAAAAAGGGCGCGGGTGCGCCCTTTTGTTATGGATTTATCCCAGAAGTTGTAGGATTTGTTGTGGGCGGGCGTTTACTTGTGCTAGTATGGACATGCCCGCCTGTGAGAGGATTTGGTGCTTGGAGAGTGTCATCATTTCATAGGCCATGTCTGCGTCAAAAACCCTGGAAAGCGAGCGCGTTGTGGCCTCTGTGGCGGCCTGTAGGCTGGACGAGGTATATTCAAAACGATTGATAAATGCGCCAATTCCCGCGCGATGCATATTAACGCGGTCAAGTGCCACATCCATGCGGCCAATGGTGATGCGCGCCTCGTCGCCCGTCAACACACCCGTGCGCCACGCGGCCGCATTTGGGTCGATTTCATCGGTTTCGCCAAGATGCCAATCAGTACTTGAAAGCCCCAAATCCCAGGTTCTAAACGCCGGCAAAGTAAGGTTGATTGACATTCCGCGCCTTCCGCCAACTTGAACCCGCAGATTCTGCGCCTCTCCATTTAAGAGCGAAATATTGTTAAATTCAACTTTGCGTGTAATATCATTTACTTCTTCAAGTAAAGCATCAATCTCGAATTGAATTATTTCCCGATTTTCGGGGGAATATGTATCGTTTGCGGCCTGCACGGCAAGCTCACGAATACGATGCAGCATATTTTGCAAATCTTGAAGCGACGCGTCGGCGGTTTCCAGCAGCGAACGCCCGTCAAGCGTGTTTCTGTCGGCCATTTGCATGGCGCGAACCTGATTGCGCATATGCACGGAAATTGCGAAGCCCGCGGGGTCGTCGCCCGCATTGTTTATGCGCTGGCCGCTGGACAGGCGCATGGTTGCGCCGTCTATGGCTCTGCTTGTGCGATTCAAGTTTGTATGAACCCTTAAAGCGGCGATATTATCAACTATTCTCATCTTCATCCTCCTCTATATACCGAGTTTCGACTTTTTCCAAAAATTGTATAAGCGCAGAAATCGCGCCATAAACCTCTTTCGGCAATTGCTTCTCCTCGCTACTCATAAGCAATCCCCCATTTCTCGTTAAACCTTACAATTAATATATCGGCACAAAATCGAATTAACTTAATAGCTTAAATCATGAGGGGGATATTGCAAATCTATGACCCGTCATTCCCTTGATAAGCGGGAATCCCCTGCCAAATTTGGGAGATTCCGCGTCAAGCGCGGAATGACGGGTCAGAGTCGGTGCAACACCCTTAATGCGAATAAGCCCGCTGAATTCGACACCAAGGATATCAATGCCTGTTAGCAATGAAGATGTTCTTGAAAGGCGAGCTTTTACCGCTGCATGGGATCAAGTCGCAGGGGCTACCAGCATTTCATTCTCAATGCGTAATATAAACACAAATGCATTCGTAATAAACGCACCGAATCTTCCCGGCAACACAAGAACTTTTGTAGTCCAAGCAAACCAGCTTATTGTTGGACACAGATATGTAATAGAAGTTCTTGCCCGTTTTGCAAGCGGCCCTAACACGGTAAGCCAAAGAACCTTTAGCGTCCATATGGACTACAACAGCATGAATAGGGTAGAATTGGCTCAGGAAATCCTTGACCGCTTCAACAGAAGGTCGGCTAGCGGAAGGTTTATTGATTTGCGTGGCTGGTTTCCGACTAGCCAGCAACCCGCCGGACGTAATGTACTAGACAATCTTACTGATACAGCAGCCGGATTGCGAGCCAGAACTCGACCGGAGGAAGTACCGGATACATTTTTGTCGGAGAACCTGCTCAGAGCTATACTCCGCATAAATGACCAATGGGACGGCATTATACTTAACGCCCTTGCGGGAGGAATGCATACAGGTTCACCGAATGATGAACATTTCTTGGGTGTTGCAGTAGATTTTCAGGCAACAAATAATAACTTGGTATTTGGCAGTACCGGAGGGGGCACTTGGAGAAATTCCGTGAGTTGGGTTACCGTCATGAACTTCCTTGAAGCGACTTGGGGCTTCAGAACACAGCGAACGCACGGCAGTCCACCGGTTAGAGATCCAGGATATTTTGGCTTCGGAGGAGCCTTTCATTTAGAAATCTGGGGACGTAATTTCTAGGTTTTTCGTAATAAATTTTACAGCCAAGAGCCGACCAATCGAAGTCGGCTCTTGGCTGTTACTAATATCCCGAAAAATAACCCGGAAAAATCCAATTGTAGGTATTGCCGGGAATGTTGTCAATTCGCCCGTCTACGAAGATGAAGCGATGCGTTAATTCATAGGGGTAAGCCTCGCCGCCAAAACGCAGACGATGCCATGAGCCGTGATAAAGAGTGGCGTCAACAATGGCGACATTTCCTTCCTGTTTGACCAATTCAAACGAAGCAGTCCACCAGCCCGGCCGTGCAAAGCCTGCGCCTGCTTGTGCCACATACAGCACGCCTTCATGCTCTTGAACGGGAACTGCTTCATTTGCCAATGTAGAGTCTACCCACGATTCGGTGTAAAATTGCAGTAAATAGTTGCGGACATCGTTTAAATTCTCAAATCCGGATGTGGGCAATACTCGAAAAAACATTCCAAAAGGCAGATGCCTTGACGGCCCTGCTTCATTGTCCACATGTTCGGAAGCAAATCTTCCAATTATATAATCGCCCCAAACCTCCTCCCAAAAAGTGCCCGCCGCAACTATTATCTCCCCAAGCTCTTCAATTGACCACAGCACGGCTTCGGCATGGGCTAAAGCGGGATAAAATTGAAAAATCTGAAGCATACCGGTGCGGCCGCATATTAGGAATCCGAAATATTTTGTTATGCCGTTTTGGTTTGTAAAGGAAAATCCATTTCCCGCAAGGGCGCAGCCGAGAATCGTCCATCTTACCACGAGGGGAAGGTCGGGCGCAAGTTCGTCTAAATGGAGTAGCTCGTCTATAATATGATAGCCCTCATCCCAACCAATTTGCAAAAGCCGAAAATCGCTGACCGCCGATTCTGTTGTGAAAACAAAGCGTATTCCGTTAGGCTCAAGCTCAATTTCGTAATAGAGCTCAATTTGGCTTAGGTCAAACAGCCCGTAAGTGTCGGGATACCACAGGCGTATATCCCCTTCATCAACGAGATACATCCGAACATCGGCAGATGATAAGCCCATATTTTCAGTCGGTGAGGCGTTTTGCGTGGCTTCGTTTGTGCAGGTCGCGAGGGTTAAAGCTAGGATATGCTCCGTTTCATCCGCCATTTCCGTCCAATGGGAGCTATGCTCCCACGCCAGCCTATATCTTGCAACTATATCTCTGAAATCTTCGTAGGTGATGTAAATGCTGTTTGCGTTATTGGGGATATAGCGAAAAGTAATATGCTTGTCGGGATATGCGCCGTCAGCGAGATAGTAATATATATTAAAAGGGCCGTCCGTTAATATGTCCAAGTTTAATTGAGCATGTATGGAAAAACTTACATCCACCCTGCCATCTTCAATTCCAAAAAGGGTATATTCCGTTTCGGGGCCGCGCCAAGATGAGCCCATTATGCGCCCTTGGTCGGTTATATTTACGGCAATATCTTGTGTGATGTCGATATAGGACAGCTCTCCGCCATAGAGGGCAAAAAGCCTCATTTCGATGCCGTCATTTTTTATAGCCAACACACCGCGCGTTTCACCGCCGTCAATATTCACAAAAAAGGCCTTGGTAAAGCCCCCGGTTTCCGTTGCGAAAAATTCCTTAAGGGCGATTGCAAACGGATGGGCCAAGGCCAAATTTTCAGGGTTTTGCGCGACTTCGTTTGTGCAGGCTGTTAGCATTAGCATTAGCATTAGGATTAAGGCTGCAAAAGCTCTTTTCATTACGAATCCCTCCTAAAGAAGGCTTCCGAGTGCGTTTACTTGGCTTTTTAGGGCGTTTTTGTCTTTGAATGTGATGTGTATGTCGTCTGTGCCGAGGTTTCCGAAAAATTCGCCCAGCAGGTTTTGGTTTTGCTTCAAGAAGCTTAGGGCGGGGGTTTCGGCGGCCAGGGTTATGTCGATTCTGGCGTCTTTCATGCGCATAAGGCCTTCAATTTCGCCCATGGCCGTGTTAAGCGACAAATATGTCGTAACGCCATCGGCCACATTTATATTGTCGCTAAGCAAATGCAGCGTAACATCGGCCATGCGGCCGTTAAAATTCATGGCAAAGCTAAAGTCGCGGTCATGCCCCAACAGCATTTTCTTAAATGCCAAATTTTGTAGAACTATGTCCATTTGGTCAATCCTACGAACAGCGTCGGTATCGGCGGAAGCCATGGCCTCGTCCATCAATTCCTCAACCTGCTCCGTAAGATTCTCATTGGCCGCAATAGGGTCAATTGCCTCCAAATCCGACTTTGGCAGGCTGTCAACAATTTCCTTAGACCCGGCAAGTCCGGCCACATCTTCTTCCAGCTTTTTGCCGCGCGTGGCCTTTAATTGCCGCAAATTCGACAAAGTTATGGGAATTCCGAGGGCTGTAAGGGTTCGCAGAGCCTCGCGGCTTGTGCTTGATAATTCCTTAATTGCGGCATTTATGCGCGCAAGGTCTAATTCCTTGTCAACCAAGCCCGATTCCGCAACTTTTTTCGCGATAACTTCAAGCTTTTCAATGGAAATTTCCAGCGGGTCTTTAAGGGATTCGTTTTGCACAAATTCCGCCATGGGCGCGGGCTGTGCCGCGTCCACAAAGCTTGAAACCAAATGCTTTGCGTGATAAACCCCGTCCTGCGCCGTATAATTCAATGTATTGCGCTTGCCCTTGCCGACATTATAGGTCGCCGCAAATTCCATAAGATTCTCAATTGTCATTTCAATGCCTGCATTGACGGCAAAACCAATGCCCGCGCCGCCATTCTTGCTGATTTTGTGCAGGGCGCGATAAATATCCATAATTTGCTGGCGAATTTCGGGCGCAACATCGCCTTCTTTGTCCATTTTGGCGATATGCTTAAGCAATTGCTCGCTGGTTGAAATGTCATATTTTTCCTTGTAGTCTTCGATATAGGCCAAAATTTCATCCATATGCATGGCCGAAGGATTAAGCCCCTCCGCCACCATATTGGCCGCAATGCGCGGATGCAAATGACGCTCGATGTCGCGGATTTTCGCGTCAATATCCTTGATTTTATTCAAATTTTCGGCATTAATGTCCATATTATTGGCCGTAAGGATTTTTGCGGCGCGAATCGAGGCCTTGTCTGTCGGCAGACCGAGTTCTTCAAGAAGCGGCCTGAATTGATGCGAAATTTTGCCGGGATTGTCGCCATATTTCAAGCTAGCAACCGTGGCATTCTGGTCATATTTACGACTGGTGATACTCTGCTCCACGGCCGCCGGCGTGAACTCCACCTGATTTTTAGCAATCGCGCCCATGGTCGCAAAATCAATATGCGGCAGCGTAAAGACATTGCTAAGCGTGTCAACAACCTGCTGATATTGCTCTTGCGTGCCTGCGGCAACCCCCTTGATAGCCGCCAAAATCTCGGATTCCCTCTCCTTAAGGGTGGCAAGAGCCTCAATTTGCGGCTTTAGGTCAATTTCGATATTTGTGTCCAAAAGCGCGGAAACGGACTCATAAGTCATGGCAAGGCGCGTTTCGTGGCGGAAAATCGCCTCTTTAAGGTAATTTAGCGGCCTGTCTTCATAGGCGGGCGGGTCATAAATCTTTAAATTGCCAATTCCTTCGCCGCGCGCGTCAAGGGCGGCGGCATGGTCTATTAATGCCTGCAAATCAAGGCTTTCGATATTCTGAAGAAAGATAAGTTTGTCAAAATTGTCATTGGTTAGCGGAATTTGGCTTTCCAACAGCAAACGCACCCTCTCGAGATTTTCGGGGGTCTTTTTCAAGTTGTTTTCGGCCAAAAAACGGTCAATATCGGGCTGAAGGGCGGCCCAATCGTCCGCCGCCATGGGCGAAGTCGGCGCGGTTGGGCTGACGCTGTATTTATACACATTGTCCAAAGTAATTTCGGCCTCGCCGCTTAAAATTTGGGCAATTTGCGCGGGTTCGAGTTCCGAAACCAAAGCCATTTTCTGCCCCAACTCTTGATAGATGCGCGAATTATTGTTGATTTTGGCGGCTTCCAGCTCATTCACAACGCTGCTTAACACATCCACGGGAATCTTGTCGATATTTAGCCCGGCGGCCGCCAATTGCGCCACAGCCGCGCCATAGACATTGGCGGAAACGCGGCCTATATTGCGCGACAAGCGCGAGGCGGCCTCATTGGCCTTTTGGCGCGTTTCAAGGCGCGCCTGCAAGTCGGCATTAATGCCGTCCATAGGGCTGTCGCCGGGGCGCGCATAGCCCTTTTGCTCCATCAAGCCCTCTAAATTGGCCAAAGAGGCAAAAGTCGACAAAAAACTGCGGCCATTGACATTCGGAAAAACCTGCTTAAGCGCGATATTCCCCTCATTCTGCGAAACCTCAAAAAACACGGCATCGCCCACATTTCCGACAACTTCGCCGCTTTTAACATTAAGCGACTGCCCGTCGGCCATTTGCAAAACCGTGGCTTCCGAATTTTTTTGCTGAATAATGGCGGAAATTATGTCATTAGCACCCGTAGGGGCGACCGCCCTCGGTCGCCCGTCGCCCGCGCCAACACGCCAACCGCCGCCCATTTTGTTAAAATTTAAACCATTTATATTAGCACCTGCCATAATCAAACCTCCAAGCAAATATTTTACCTGTCAAAATATATATCGGCCAAATCGCAAAAATTGTTAACTTTATGATTGCTATTTAACAATTGGATATGTTATAATGTAGGAGTATAAATGATTGGAGGCGCAGGATGATTGGTAAAATGCTTGCAAAATTAAGGAATATGACCATTGCCGCACGCTTGGTTGCTTCTTTCGCGCTTATAGTCGCCATTTTCATGGCCTATATAGGCGTTTCAAGCTATGCAACGGCGGAAACTCAGCGGCTGGACTATAATAATATCAATTTCGTAATGGCCAGAACCGAAATTGTGCTGGATTTTCATCAGGAATTCACCGAGGCGCGCAGGTTTTTAGGCACAACTTTTATGGACCCCATTTGGCGGGCGCAAACGGGTTTTACAGCCTGGCTTCGTTATGAGCAAACCCTTACGGAAAATTTTGAACGTCTTGTAGAATTGTCCCAAAACTATGTATATTCACTTTTGGGGGACGAGGTTTTTCCTATAGAGCATGACGACAGACGACTGTATCTTATGGCGGAAATCATGTATTTTATGGACACGGTCTATTATGTCTTCAGCGAAAATTTCTTCCAAGGGCGCAATATGAGCTTTGAGCACGATTATGTGCTGGACTATACCTGGGCGGCCGAGGAAATGCTTAGAGAGCTTCGCCATATGGAGGCAATGAATCGCGCCACAAATCTGCAACAAATTGCCGAAACAGAAGACTTTATGCGGAATTTAACCATTGTCGCAATCGTTTTGGCGGTCATTTCGTCAATCACCTTGGCATTTTTGATGGTTCGGGTTTTTAGAAGCCGAATTAAGGCCATTGCATCCGACGCAACCATGATTGCACAGGGCAATTTTGACGTTTCTTTAGGGGCCGGCAATGACGAAATTTCCAAGATTTTTTCAACCATGGCCGATGTAATTACAGGGCTTACCGTCGAAATTAATTTGACAATGGAGGCCAATAAAGTCGGCGATATTGACGCGCGAATCGATTCCGAACGCTTTTCGGGCGGCTATAAAGATGCGGCCTTGGCCATAAATTCGTTGCTGGACAATATTGCCACCGATAAATTTATGTTTGACCATATGCCCCTGCTGGCCGTAATTTTTGATAAAAATTATAATGTGCTGGATGTTTCAAGCGAGGTTGTGAGAAAGTATAAAGCCTCGCATAAATCCGAATATATCAACAATTTCTTGCAATTTTCGCCGGAATTTCAACCCTGCGGCAGGCGTTCGGACGAAATGGCGGCAGAGCTTATCGACAGGGCATTTGCAGAGGGCGCGGTTGAGGTCGATTGGATTAATTTGGATATGGAAGGCAACGAAATTCCCGTTCATTTGGTTGCCTTAACAACCGAGCGTAAAGGCGAGCCGCTTTTAATTACATATGCCATGGACATGACCGCCGTCAAGGAAAACCAAGAAAAATTGCTTGTGGCGCAGGAAAACAGCCAGGCCAAAACCAAGTTTTTGGCGACAATGTCTCATGAAATTCGCACGCCAATTTCCGCCGTTTTGGGCATTTCCGAAATTCAGCTTCAAAATCCGAATTTGGCCATTGAAGTCGAAGAGGCCTTTGCGAAAATTTACGATTCGTCGAATAAGCTGCTGATTATAATCAACGATATTTTGGATATTTCAAGGATTGAGGCCGGCAAGATGGAAATTGTCGAAGAACGCTATGAGGTGGCCAGCCTTATTGTTGACACAATGCAAATGCATCTTGTCTATCTCGGAAGCAAGCGCATTGACTTTACGCTGGATGCCGACGAAAATATGCCGTCGAATCTTTATGGCGACGAGGTTCGCCTAAAGCAGGTTATAAACAATATTTTGTCAAATTCCTTTAAATATACCGATTCGGGCAAGGTTACGCTTGAAGTCGGCTGTGAATATATTGACGACAAGAGGGGCGACGGCGAAATTGCGAATTTGATTATTAAGATTGCGGACACGGGCATCGGAATGACAGAACAGCAGGTTGCCGGGCTTTTTGACGATTATGCCCGCTTTCATGAGGCCACAGACCGCTTTACGCCCGGAACGGGGCTTGGTATGCCGATTGCATACAATTTTGTCAGCCTGATGAATGGCACAATTGACGTGCAAAGCGAGGTTGGCGTGGGTACGACCGTAACTTTGTGTATTCCGCAAAAAATCTCCGGCAATAATGTTTTGGGAATTGAAACCGTTGAAAATGTGCGCCGCCGCGAGGCGGATGTTCTTGCCAGCACAAAGCGCATGAATTTTGTGCCAGAACCCATGCCATATGGTTCTGTTTTGGTGGTTGACGACATTGAAACGAATCTTTATGTCGCTAAGGGGCTTATGGGCTTTTATGGCCTAAATATCGAAACCGCGGGCGGCGGCTATGAGGCCATCGAAAAAATCGAGGCGGGCTTGGTTTACGATATAATTTTTATGGACCATATGATGCCCGATATAAATGGCATGGAAACCACGCAAAAACTTCGCGAAATGGGATATACAGAGCCAATTGTCGCCCTTACGGCCAATGCGCTTATAGGCCAGGCCGAAGAATTTATGCGAAATGGCTTTGACGGCTTTATTTCAAAGCCCATCAATACAACGCATTTAAATTCCATTTTGCAAAAATTTATTCGTGATAAACAGCCGCCGGAGGTTATTGCGCTGGCGAAGGCAGCCGCCGAGGCCGAACCGCCAAAGCCTGCGCCAAATATCGATGAATTTTTTAACGACCCCGGCTTTAATAACAAACTTTACAAAGATTTTATTCGCAGCCAAAAGTCTGTTATTTATGAAATTGAAGGAGCCGTTGAGGCAGGCGACCTTGAGTCGGCGCATCGCTTGGCGCATACGCTGAAGGGGCTGGCGGGGCTTATCAGCGAAAGCGACCTTGCGGCGCTTGCGCAAAAGGCCGAGGCAAGCTTCCGCGAGGGCATAATTCCCGATAGAGGCCATATGGAGCAGATGACCGCCGTTTTGGACGATGTTTTGGTCAAAATTACGGAAAGGCTTAAGGATTCCGAGCCGGTTGCGACCGCGCAAATGCCGCCCAAGGCCGAAGTTGAGCAGATTTTTGACGAAGTGGCGGAGCTTTTGGAGAATGACAATGCGGCTGTGCTGGATATTGTGGACAAACTGGCGGCAATTCCCAAAACCGAGGAGCTTATCGAGCAAATTGAGGATTTTGACTTCCAAGTTGCCCTGGAAACCCTCAATAAGTTGCGCATAACAACCCTTGACCAAATGCCGCCAAAGGCCGAAATGTCGCAGCTTTTTGACGAAGTGGCAGAACTCTTGGAGAATGACAACGCAAGCGTTCTGGATATTGCCGACAAATTAACCATAATCCCGGGGGCCGCAGAGCTTATAGACCAAATAGAAGACTTCGACTTCGCCCCCGCCCTACAAACCCTAAACAAGCTACGAAAAACTTTAAATTGTTAAAAATTCGGTCGATATAACTGCAAAACCACGTTGAGGTTCACCTCAACGTAACGCTTCTGTGAACAGAAGCGTCGGGTGCGCGAGAATATTGCGCCAACCATGAACCCCGTCATCCATGCCTTTCGTGGTTTAATTTTTTAACCACGAAAGGCACAAAAATGCACGAAAATTTCGCAGATTAACTTCTTGAGCATTATTTGCACAACACTCCCAAAAATTTTAATAAAAGCTTGACAAAAATACAAAGATATGGTATACTAAATTTAGGATATAGGTGGTGTTAATGTGGCTATAGTAAAAATCGGGAAAATTGTGCCCAAGCTCTTTGAAAGCATTTTCCCTATTTTAACAGACGACGTAATCATCACCGAAAAGCAAATCATCCACATAAAAGTGCGCCATCCCGGGGACTATGAGCTTTACGCAAAATACATACCCGAAATTTTAGAAAAGCCCGACTATATAATAGAGGCAAATAAACCCGATACTGCGGTTTTATTAAAGGAATTCGAGGAAAATGGCTTGCGATTTCAGCTGGTGTTGCGCCTAAAGGCCGCCTATGACCCCAAGAGTCGCCAAAACTCCATAATAACCTTTATGAAAATCCGCAGAAAGGAATGGAATCGCCTGCTTAATAACAAAAATATCCTTTATAAAAGTGTATAGACTTTGGTAATTTTGCAGTATAATGATATAAGGCATTTGAGGTGGTAGAATTCGTACCAACCACACGCCGATGGTGCTGACAGGATTCCCGCAGGGAATCCGAGAGATGCGGGAGAAGGGTACGCCCGCCAAATGCCAAAAGGAGGCCGCAAGGCCTCCTTTTTTAGTGATAGCAAAGGTGATTCCGCTATGCGGCGTGGCGCAGAGCTTCGCTCCGGCTACGCCTTTAGCTAGTGCGAAGCACCGCGCACCGTCCTTTGGGCTTTGTCTATGGAAGTGAGTCAATTTTTTAAGTATACTTGCGGGAATATCGTTCTCACCCGTTTCATATTTGTAATAACCCGTCTGCGACATGCCCAAAAATTACCATGGATGGTAGAGCATTTTGCCCGTTTGGGGCATAGCGCATGGCGCGAGATTGCCGACATTCTGCCGTGCGCAGAGCTTCGCTCTGGCTACGCCTTTAGCTAGTGCGAAGCACCGCGCACCATCCTTTGGGCTTTGTCGCCCGCAGGGGCGCGCCTTTGCCGCGGTTCTGAAAAATGCGTCAGGAAAATAATTTTATGCTTGACAATTGACTTGTAATCAGTTATAATTGATTGCAAGTCAATTATAAATTGGAGGGTTATTATGCCGAAAAAAGTTGCGCTAATTACGGGAGCATCAAGCGGAATTGGTAAAGAAATTGCAAAAATACACGCTACGAGAGGCGGCGGCCTTGTTGTTGTCGCAAGGAGGGAAGAAAGTTTGGCTCAACTAAAAAATGAGCTGGAAAGCAAATATGATGTGCAGGTTAAGATTATAGTCAAAGATTTATCCGCTCCGCAGGCCGCCTTGGAAATTTACAACGAGGTGAAAGAAGCGGGCATAGAAATTGACTATTTGATTAATAATGCAGGTTTTGGCGGTCAAGGGCTTTTTCACGAGCGGGCATTAGAAGACGACATACAAATGATACAAGTCAATATAACCGTTTTGACGGAATTAACAAGACTTTTTATTGAAGATTTCATCAAAAGAGATGCCGGAAAAATCCTCAATGTATCGTCTACGGCGGCATTGATGCCGGGCCCCCTGCAAGCGGTTTACTATGCCACAAAAGCATATGTAACATCATTTAGCAATGCACTTTCGGGCGAGATGAAAAATACAAATAAAAATATTACAATTACAGCCTTAATGCCCGGCGCCATTAAGACAGAATTTGCTAAAACAGCAGGCCTTGACAAAACATCAATGTTTGCAAAGACCGCTTGCCCCACCAAAGTGGCAGAAGATGCCTACGAAGGGATGCTTGCCGGCAAGCTAAACGTTTTTTCGGGCTTGTCGGGAGTTCAAAGGATGTTTTTGGGGCTGATGAAATTTATGCCCAAAAAAGCAATGATGAACTCTGTCTACAAAATGCAAATGCCGAGATAAGAGGTGATTACGATAGCCAAACGAGCAATGACAGATGAAGCTAAAGCCGCAAAAGCGCAGGCGATTCTTGATAAAGCGAAGGAGATATTCCTCACGACAGATTACACGGAAATTAAAATGGCCGATATTGCAAAGGCGATGGGAATATCGAATGGCTTGTT
The DNA here is from genome assembly GCA_031277225.1 of Clostridiales bacterium. Lineage (GTDB taxonomy): Bacteria > Bacillota > Clostridia > Lachnospirales > WRAX01 > JAITMQ01. The sequence continues at coordinate 12,572 of JAITMQ010000037.1, forward strand.
ATTTGTGTACTTCAAAACGAAGGAAACGCTTTTTATGTGCTTGCTTTTTCGCGAATATGAAAAGCGGCTTGACTATTTAATCAATGCTGCGAATGAAATGTCGTTTGATAGTTTTGGAGATATTAAGCAGCTTTTTATGACCGAGCTTGAGCTTTTGATTGATAGAAATCCCTTATATATCGGGCTTGAATCAATGCGTTCGGCGATTTTAGAAAAGAATACCGACATTGATATTTTATTCGGTATGAAGAAGAAATTGTTTGAGCGCGCGCTTGAGTTGGCGGCAATCGTTTGCAAGAGCGGCATTTTAACGGTAAATCAATTCATCGATATTTTCTTTATGGAATCCGCTATCTTAATAGGCTGCAAGTTAAGTTCGGACGCGCCGCCCGTTGTAGCGGAAGTCGTAAATAAGATTGGAATAGAGGGATTTAACCGCAATTTTAAGGACGATGTTCTTACGGCAGTAAGCTGTTATTTTGATGGGTTTGAAGCGAGTTTGGGAAATGATTAGGCCATAACACTTAAGCGCGCTGCCCCGCCACTCTTCGTCAGCTCCTCCTTGCGTGCCCCTGGCAGGCATCGTTGCCTCCTTGATTGGCGGAAAAACGCTCCGCAAATCTGCAGAATCTTATAGTGGGAACAGGCTCTAATCCAAAAAGCCACCGAATCATGGTGGCTTTTTAAATTCTGTGGGTTCTAATGGCGGTGATGATGGATATTAGCAGCTCCTTGTCTTTTTTGTCAAGGCCGACTATGAGGCCGGAAATAAGCGAATCTTGTTGGCCGACTTCTCCGGGAGCGTGGCCGAGCAGGTAGTTCACATCAACGTCAAGTGCGTTTGCTATCTTAATCAATGTTTGCAAATTAATCTGCTTTTGGTTAATTTCAAAGCGCGAAATCGTGTTTAAAGACAAGTCCGCCCTCTCACTAAGCTCCATCTGGCTCATGCCCTTAAGCTTTCGCAAGCTTTTAACATTCTCAACAATCTTGCCGTAATCCAAATTGTATCGTTCCATCTCTTCACCTCCATCATCAGTCTACAAAAGAACAGAACAAATTTAAACTGACGAAAGTAAAGTTTTATGCTGACCATCGTAAGTTGACAATAATAGGATTTGATGTATAATTCTTAACGAAACTAAAAATATTTTGCCGAAAGGCGAGGGAGGATGTTGTTTATGAACTTCTTTGGGGATTTTTTGAACTTCAGAAAGTTTATTACGCCCATGACGATAAAAATAGTTTATGTAATCGGCTCTATTGCCATTTTCATAGGCTTCATATGGTCGGTTTTCCAAATTTCTAACTGGTTTGGTGGGGGATGGGCTTTCCTGATATTTATTTTAGGACTGCCAATATCACTTTTTTTGTGGAGGCTTATTGCTGAAAGTATCATGGTTAGATTTAGGCAATACGAAGTTTTGGTAGAAATTTCGGGTAAAATTACGAAAAAAATTCAAAGTGCGCCATCACCTACATCTAGTGTTGCGTCCAAGTCTCATGCACCCGCTACATCATCTCCGAGCAAAAATACTGCGCCCCCATCACCTTTATGCAGATGTGCAGAACCCGTTCGCAAACCGGGGGGATATTGTGGCAATTGCAACAAGATGATGTAGTTTTTATTGAAACGAAAAATATTTTGCCGAGAGGCGAGGGAGGGTGTTTTTATGGTAATGAAAAGAATGTTCGGATTTTTGGTGTTGCTCTTATTAATGGGACTTTTGCTGGTAGCTTGTAGCAACGATCTTCATAATTTGAGAGGTACAACATGGACTGGAGATGCAGAGCTAACTTTTAGGAGAGGCTCGTTCACGGCTCGTGGGGTGGGCTCGTACGTTTCCGGATTTGCAGGCTGGCCCGGACCTAGCAGGGATGATATCTTCGAAGGTGGCGTCAATACTATTTTTGGCTGGATTCCGGCAACACAGCGAAACCTTACTATTTTAGACTTTCACACTAATGTAAACGCACAAGGACTTTTTCATGCCAGCTGGATCTACGAGCTTACAGCAGATATTGATTTCCAAGTAACTCCGGACAACAGGATTGAATTAATTTTGCCTGGCGGGCATGTCGAGGTATTTGATTTCGAGAGAACCCCTAATACCTTAACAATAGGCGGTTCACGATTTACTCTTGTCAGATAATAGCTACTTGGCTGTCAGTTCATTTGGAGTTTTAAGCAAAAGCCACCGCGTTTGCGGTGGCTTTTGCTATGTTAATACCGTAGGAGATTCCCGCTTATCAAGGGAACGACCGCAAGGTGGGGCGTTACATCATCCCCATCCCACCCCCCGGCGGCATTGGCGGCTCTGGTTCTTTTATTTCCGCCACAACCGATTCTGTCGTTAAGAGGGTTGAGGCCACGGAATTGGCGTGTTGCAGGGCCGAGCGGGTTACTTTTGTGGGGTCTATTATGCCGGCCTCTATCATATTCACATATTCGTCGGTTAGGGCGTTAAAGCCCATGCCTGCGGCGGATTCCAGCACTTTGTTCACCACAACGGAACCCTCAAGCCCCGCATTGGCCACAATTTGGCGCATGGGCGATTCCAGCGACTTCAAAATAATGGCAGCGCCCGTTTTTTCGTCGCCTTCGAGGGCTTCCATAACCTTACGAACTTCCTTTGTGGCGTGAATATAGGATGCGCCGCCGCCCGCAACAATGCCCTCTTCGGCCGCCGCGCGCGTGGAAGCCAGAGCGTCTTCCATGCGAAGCTTTTTCTCTTTAAGCTCGGTTTCTGTGGGCGCGCCGACCTTGATTACAGCAACGCCGCCCGCCATTTTCGCCAGACGCTCTTGCAGCTTTTCCTTGTCGAAATCCGAAG
>JAITMQ010000082.1 GCA_031277225.1 Clostridiales bacterium
CGTGAGAACTTGGCCAACCAAGAGGTCATCGCCAAAACGAAGCACAGCCCCCTCACGCGCCTTACGCCCCGGCTTAACCAGGGCCTCCCAAATATCCCCATCTTTGCGCGCCAAAAGCAGGATTTCAACGCCTTCACTCACAAGCCGCGCGGGCATGACCTTGGTATCATTCACCACAAGACAGTCGCCCGGCTGCAAAATCTCCAGAATGTCGGTAAAAACCCCGTGGCGAGTCGCTCCCGTTGCCCTGTCCAAGCAGAGCAATCGCGAGGCCGAGCGTTCCTTAAGCGGCGTTTGCGCAATTAGCTCCTTGGGCAATTCGTAATAAAAATCACTCTTGTCCATTTTTCACCTTTCTTCGCCCCAAAGGGCTTCAATCTGTTCTTTATGTATGTCGTACAATTCCTTATTTTCCGGCGTTAATTCATAATTCGGATAATTCAGCGCAGAGCTGCAATTGTTAAAATATCCCTCGACTTTAATATAGCCCTCCGCCGTGTCCATGTCGGTGGCGACATAAAACGACGGCATAATCGAATCAATTTTGCGCAATTCGACATTTGGATGCTTCCATAAATCGTCAAGATGGTCCAGCGTGAATTTATGGTCGGCATCAAGACCCATCATTGCGATATGCGCGGCCTTTAGCTCGGGATTGTCAAAATTATACAATAGAATCTTGATTTTAAGCTCCTTTTTGCTTAAAAGCAAATCCTCAACAACGCCCCAAGACCGCAGGGTTGCGCCGCTAACAAAAAGCTCCTCCTTCGCATTTTCGACAATTTCCTGCAAAGGGCGCAAATGGCGGCGCGTCTTCAGCCGAACGAGGTCATGCCCCCCGGAGGTCATTGAATCTAGTTTTGCGTTAATTTGCGGCAAAGTATACGCCGTCATGGAAAAATTTTGCGCGGCCAAAAGCAGGAACATAAAACTTATGGCCTGAAAGGAGAAGGCCTGCGCGAAAAAGCCGATAATTACGCCGATTGCCGACAAAAACAAGGTGATTGACGAAATCCAATTTGAAGAAATTATTGCCCAAATTCTTTTCATGATTACCTCCCAATATTAACCAATTCTGCCCCCGCATAGTAAAAGCCCAGAATTGCGCGGAAATCATGCCCATTATCGGCCATGGCGCGCGCGCCATGCTGCGACATTCCCACGCCATGCCCCCAGCCGCGACCGGATAGATGGATGTAGTATGCGTCGGTTGTGAATGTAGAGGTCAGAGGTAAGGGGTCAGAGGTCAGAGGGGTCATGTTGCCGGATGCGTCGAGGATGTAGAGTGTCTGAGGGGCGGGGACGAGTCCGTTTGCGGTCAGAATATATTCTGACCTCTGACCTCTGACCTCTCGCGCGGCTTCTCCCGTATTTAACCAAAACATTCTGCTTCTTAGGCCGCCGCCTGGTGCCGGATTAAAGAAGTTGCGAATATTTTCGCGCTCCAAAGTGTGAGAGCCCGTTTGTCCGTGGATTATGAATTGCATTACACGGCCATGGTCATTTGTTATGATTTCAACCGAAACAGTTGGGCCAATATGTATATTCGCGCTGTTTAACAATTGGTTAATTTGACTGCGCGTAATTGTGCGTTGCCAAAACATACTTTCCGGCGAAGGGTATAATTCGGGGCGCGCGCGCAAATACGGCAGGGGCGAACCCCAAGCGTCCTCGCTATTGGTCGTATGCCCGCCGGCGCAGGCCGAATATACGGCCAAAATCGGTTGCCCGTCATAAATTAAAACCAGCCCGCGCGTGTCCCGAACGGCCTGTGTGGAATAGGGATGTTCCCGCCCGATTCCCGAATAAACCTGCGAAAAAACGGTGTCGCAGAGCTGATAGTCGCCGGCGGCGCGGGTGGCGAGGCGGTGCAGAGTAAAAGTGCGCGCGGCGACGGCTTGGGCGCGCACGGCCTCAATATTCCACAATGCGGGCATTTCGGAGGGGACAACGCTATAGAGATATTCGTCTATATGTATAATATTTACAGCGGTGAGATTTTGGCCGCGAAAGCGCGCCAGCTCAATCACGCCGCGATATTGTCGCGTCCCCAAATTCGTAATCCCCTCGGAATCCCGAATTTGCAAGCGCAAATTCGCATTTTCGCTTATTAAAACCAACTGCCCGTCTGCTTGCAAAGCTATACGCGAAGTTGAAGCCGGAAGGGATTCCGCGCCAACAAGCGCGGCATAGTCGGCAGGAATAAAGATTCCCCAAGTACCGTCTGCAAGCCATGCGGGCGCAGAATTCGCGAAAAAGGTTGCGGCGGACTGCGCCTCGCCCAAGGTGGCGAAGGTGGCGGGCAGGCGCGCCAAGGGCATATTGGCGGGAATGGCGGAAAAACGGGATTGTGAGGCCAAAGTGCCTATGGGATGGAATTGCCCGTCTCCAAAAATTCCCAATTCCAAATGCCGCGAATAAATGTTGATTTGCGGGCGTTCCAGAAAATATTGCTCCAGCCCGACACGCAAAAAGCCGTCGAATTCCACGGCAAAAAAGCTACGTCCGCCCACAATTACAAAAAACAGACACAGCAAAGTAAATACAGATTTTTTAAGCATTTTAAAGCTCCTTACTTGTTAATAAAGCTTCGGCTTCGGTTGCTTCAAGCCTTTTTTCGATTTCCAAGTCCTCGGCCACCTCGTCCGAAAAGTCGGACAAATAGCTTTCGAGAGCGTCGATTTTCTCCGTAATGCCCATAAAATCGGAATTGTCGACCACTCTAAGATATTTCGACACAACCATGCCATATTCCGACGCAAAATCCGACAACATTGAACGCTGTGTATTAAGCGACAAAGTGATGTCGCCCAGCTGTTTTGCGGTGTTTTCGCGAATTAAACGCGCCTGGCTTTTCGCGTTGGTTATAATTGTGTCGGCGGCCTGTTGGGCGCTGATGATAGCATTGGTTATGGCCTTGTCCTTGCCGCGATAGGACGCGACCTGCGCTTCAAGAGCGGCGATATATCTATCCACCGCGTCGGGCTCATAACCTTTTTTTACCAGTTCAAATCTTTCTGCCATAATATTCCTCCTAACTGTTATCTAACCATTGTAACATTTTGCTGAAATTTTTGCAAGCATTTTCTTCATCGGCGAAAGTGATGGCGTATTAGAACCAATCCTCTTCCACGAAGCCGAATTCTATGTCGATTTCTACGGTGGTTTCGGCTTCTTGCTCGGCGATTTTTTGGCGAATTTCTGCCAAGAGGGTGTTTTGCAGGTTTTTGTCGAAGCCGTGCGGAAGTTGCAGCTCAAATTTAAAGAAATTGTCGGATTTTTTGAATTCGTGAGCATTGGCGCAGGGATAATTCTCACCTAGGTATATTTTGACTATATCGCTAAGTTTACAATTAGTATCAATCGGGTCCAAATGCACGGTCAGGCTTATGCCCAATTGCGCCAGCACAGCGGCCTCAACCGCATCGGCCATGTCGTGGCAAAGATTCAGCGGCGTATGCATGTCGACCTCCATATGTATAGTCGCGACATTTTTGCCCGGCCCATAATTATGCACAACCAAATCATGTGCGCCAAGCACACCCTCATGACCCAGCACAATCTCTTTAATCGCCTGCGCTATGGCCTTTTCGGCGGGCTTGCCTATGATGGCCGAGGCCGAATCCCGCGCGGATTTATAGCCGCCATGTATTAAAATTAGCGACACAACCAGTCCGGCGGGCCCGTCGGCATTTATGCCAAATAAATGGGCGGCAAAAATTGCCATTAGCGTGAAGGCGGCTATAATGCAGTCATTTCGGGAATCCGTGGCCACGGCGTGAAGCACGTTCGACCCAATTTTGCGCCCCAGGCGGCGATTAAATGCAAACATCCATAATTTGACAAAAAAGCCTAAAACAAGCAACCCGACAGACACCCACGAAAAATTCAAAGGCTCGGGCGCAATTATGCTCATAATCGAGCTTCGGGCGAATTCAATGCCGATGAAAATCATGGACATGGCGATTATCAAGCCCGCCACATCCTCAATGCGGCCATGGCCAAAGGGATGCTCTTTATCGGCGGGTTTGGCGGACATGCGAAAGCCCACAATTGTTACAAGCGACGAGGCCGAATCCGCCAAATTATTGAAAGCGTCGGCCATAACAGCCACAGAACCCAACACAAAACCAACCACCAACTTTAGCACAAAAAGCAGGAAGTTCAAAAAAATGCCGATAATGCCGCTGGCCACGCCATAGGCCTGCCGACTGCCCTTAGATTCGATTTTTTTAATGACAAAATTCATTTTAAATCCAATTCGTTATCTTGGCGGCAAGTTCGGCCTTGGGCAAAACTCCCGTAACCCTGTCGACAACCTCGCCATCCTTAAAAAACACCAAATTCGGCACGCCGCGCACGCCATAGGCCTTGGCGGTATTTCGTGCCTCGTCCACGTCAATTTTAACAATCTTGACCTTGTCGCCAAATTCGCCCGCAAGGTCGCTTAAAATGGGCGCAATCATTTTGCAGGGGGCGCACCAAGTCGCAAAAAAAGCCACCAAAGTCGGCACTTGCGAAGCTATAATTTCCTTTTCAAAATCGATTTCGCTAACAATTCCTAACATGATTTCCCTCCTTTTTTCCATTGTAACATATGGCCGGGCATTGGTCAAGTGGAGACTAAATGTTTGTTTAACATATGATATAATAAAGATATTCTTGTATGAGGGGATTCCCGCTTTCGCGGGAATGACGGGAGGGATTTTATGAAAATTTTTATCGACGCGGGACACAATTTTAGCGGATTTAACACGGGGGCCGTGGGGAATGGGATGCGGGAGCAGGATATTAGCTTCGATGTGGCCTTCGAGTTGGGCAGAATTTTGGGGGCGGCAGGGCTTGAGGTTATGCTTTCGCGGCCGACTTTGGAAACGAATTTGGGGCATGACAATAATTCCGCCGTTAATGCGCGCTGGCAAATGGCGAATAATTGGGGCGCGGACTATTTTGTCAGCATTCATGCCAATGCAGGCGGCGGCACGGGCGCGGAAACCCTGTATTTCGGGGAAGATTCGCGGCAATTTGCGCGGACGGTGCAGGATATTTATAGCGAGGCCATGGGGCTGCGCAATCGTCGCATTTGGGAGCGCAGCGACCTTGGGGTGCTGCGCCGCACGAATTGCCCCGCGATTCTCGTGGAATTGGCCTTTATTGACAGCCCTTTGAGCAACCCGGATGTGGAGATTTTGCGCAATCGTCGGCCGGAGATGGCGGCGGCGGTGGCGGCGGGGGTGCTGGAGTATTTGGGGGTTGAAAAAGGGGTCAGAGGTCAGAGGTCAGAGGTCAGATTTGATTCGGTTGAAGAAGTGCCGGAGTGGGGGAGGGGGACTGTTGAGAAATTGGTGGAATTGGGGCATTTGCGGGGGGATTGTGCGGGATTGGATTTGTCGGTCGATATGCTGAGGATTCTCGTGATTCACGATAGGGCCGGGTTGTTTTAGAGACTGTTCCTGCTGTTGCTATTGTTAGGGCGTGTTGCATTCGCCACACGCCCTAACATATTTTTACAATACTACTACGGAAGCCGGATATGGCGCGGCATTCCGTTTACGAAATAGGGCGCAACCTCGCCTTGAATCAGCGGCAGAGCATAGTCGATATAATCTTGGGTTACATGGTCTTTCGTGGGCGTAATCCACTCAAGCGGCACATGCTTCTCAATATTCGCCATTTTCGCCAGCTCCATAGAGCAGGTTTCAAAGGCATAGGGGCGGCTTGACAGACGCTTGAAGATGATAACCTTATTCGTTTCACCCTCGGCGGCGGCGTTTACGGCGTGCTGACCCACGGCGAATGCGCCAATTGCGTCCACCTGCGATTGCAGATGTGCCGCGCTGCGCTGAAGCGTGGCAAATTCGACAGCGCGAACCTTTGCGCCAAGCTTATTGCGAACCTGTTGCGCCAGATAAGAAGCCGTTCCCATTAATTGGATATGGCCAAAGGCATCGGAAGGAACGTCCTCGCGCCCCAATTCGCTGACATAGCGGCCATCGGCCAGCTGAATCCCCTCGGAAACCACAATCACGGGGCTATGCCCCTTTTGTTGCGCCAAAATCGAAACTTTGTCCAAAAAGCCGTCCAAATCAAAGGCAATTTCGGGCAGGAAAACCAGGTCCGGGCCAATGGAATCGGGGCCTTTGGCAAGCGCCGCCGAAGCCGCCAGCCAGCCCGTATTGCGCCCCATTGCCTCAACAATTGTAACCGCGCCGTTATTATAAACCCGCGCATCCAAAATCAGCTCTTTTGTCGAGGTCGCAACATATTTTGCGGCCGAGCCAAAGCCGGGGCTGTGGTCTGTAACCGCAAGGTCATTGTCCACGGTTTTGGGCACGCCCAAAAAGCGGATGGGGCTGCCGATTTTTTCGCCATAAGTGTGCAATTTGTTGATGGTGTCCATGGAGTCATTGCCGCCGATGTAGAAAAAGTAGCCGACTTCGAGTTCGTTTAAAATGCCGAAAACCTTTTCGAAAACGGCCTCGTTTTGCTTTGGGTCGGGCAGCTTATAGCGGCATGAACCAAGGAAGGACGAGGGCGTACGCTTTAGGATTTCCACATCGAAGTCATCGCGAATATATTCGCCCATGTCCACATAACGCCGCTCCATCAGTCCTTGAATTCCGTTGCGCATCCCCAAAACCTTGCCCATTTTGTCGCCATGCTCAAGCGCGGTGGCATAAACCCCCGCCAAGCTGCAATTAATCACGGCCGTAGGGCCGCCGGACTGTCCAACGATAACATTCTTCATAATTTTTCCTCCTCATTATTGTTATTGTATTTTTTGCTTCTTTTTGTTGTCGCACAATAAGGGCATAATGGCCATTTTTTAGCGTATATCGTGTTGCATCCTTGACAAAGGGTTTTGTCGGGCGCAATCTCAACCTTTTCGGCATCAATCTCCGGCGCGCGGCCATCCTTGAGCCTCTGTTTCTCGGCCTGAATAATCCCATCCCGCACCGCCGCCCTGATAATTAAATACAAAATATTGAAAAAGATAATTGTCGGCAGTATCACAAAAAGTATTATTTCTCCAAGCATTAGACTTACCTCCTAAAAGATTACGCCATTGGCAACGATTCGTTGACCCTCGTATAGGAAGAATCTCCGCCCCGATTCCAATAATTGGTATGGGGCGTCGTCTGCAAGATACGAAACCTCGGCTATTGACTGTCTGTCGTCTATTTTTGTATTATAAACAGTGGCCGTCCATAAGGATTCGTCCGACTGCTCCCCGTCAAATACAAGTATGGGGCAATATCTCATGCCGATTGGCAAAATGGTTTTTCTGCCCCCATCTTCAACCAAAGCCCAATTTATCCGCGCCTCTACCGTTTTTTTCATACCAATCTCAACCTCCTTACAACTTTATTCAGCATTTCAATATCTGCGGCATATGCCGGTCCAATATTATCTAATAGTTTTACATGAAACATATAGTCCAATGCAATATCTGCAAGGGTTATTTCAATTATCCTGTAAATCCCATCCGGATAAAATAATTCCCCCCACATCCTTGCATGATTATGACTGGTGGCAAACCATTTCTTTTCCATCGCAAAATCATAATTGCTGAATTTATGGCCGTTTACAGAAAGGCTCTCCCATTCTGCCACGGACATTACCCGAAACAATTGCACCTCATTTCCGGAAATATGCAACAAGTTCTCTAAACCGACATAATTTGCACCTTCGCCTGTGCCTAGAAGTGTGCCGGCTTTTATAAGTTTTTTCATTTAGTTTTATTCCTTTCAAAGGAGAACAGCCACCGCGGCAGGGATAGTGCCGCCAGCAGGCCTATGGATATTACGCCCGAGATTGCAAGGGCTTCTATGCCTTGGCTTAGGGCTTGGGCATGTTCGCCCGTAACTATATAGAGCATGGTGTTATAGATTCTTGTGCCCGGAACCAGCGGAATTATGCCCGGAATCATATAGACCGTGGAGGGCATTTTGCGCAGGGTGCTAAGGATTCGGGCGTAAATTGTAACGACTACGGCGGCTACGAAGGTTGCGGCCATGCGCGAATCGGGGGAAAGGGTTATTATCAGCGTCAACACGCTCCAACAGCCCGCGCCCGCTAAGCCGCAGAAAATCAGTTCTTTGCGCGGGATATTGAAAATTATGGAAAAGCCGATTGTGGCGGCGGCGGCCAAAAAAATGTTTAGAATCATATAAGCACACCCCCAAAAATCGACTTCCACGCGCCCATGACCACGCCTACGCCCGATGCTATGGCGATTGCGGTGAGTAGGGCCTCCATAATCCGCGCCGAACCCGCCAGCATATTTCCGTCCAAAATGTCGCGAATGGCATTTGTCAGCGCAACACCGGGCAAAAGCGGCATTATCGCGCCCACGATTACATATTCAACGCCGTCTATATAGGCCAAATTCACAAAAAGCAGGGCGAAAATTGCGCCGATTATCCCGCCCGCAATATTCCTTAGAAAAATTACAATATTTTTCCTTTCAAGGAAGGTTACAGGAATTTGCAGCAAAAAGGCCGAAATAAAAGCACCCAGCGCGTGTAGGGCCGTTCCGCCAAACATGAAGGCGAAGCACATGGAGGCCATGGACGCGCCTAAAATGCGGATTATCAGCGGATAGGGGCGCAAATTGTTAATGGCCTCAAGCTCCGCCAGGGCCTCGGCCGTGTTGATTTTCCCGTCAACGAATTTATGGGATAATTCATTGACCCCGGCCACTTTTTTAAAATTGTTTTCGCGGGCGCTAATGCGCTTAATCATGGTTATGATTTCGCCGTTTTTGCCCGTGGCGGAGGCGAAAAGGCCCGTTGTTGTGCTGAAGGCCTCCGCACCCACAAGCCCCGAACGCTCCATCAGGCGCAACATGGTATCCTCTACCCGCGCCGTTTCCGCGCCCGATTCAAGCATAATCTCGCCGGCCAAAACCGCTAATTTTATGGATTGATTTTCTTTCACGTGAATCTCCTTCTGCCATGGCGCGCCGCCTGAACGGCGGCTAAAGTAACGCTTGAAAGCCCTGCCTTAAGGCGTTACTTTAGCCGCCGTTTAGGCGGCGTTTCTTATGCGAACACAAGCCGCAACAATTCCCCAATATTACTCACCCCAAAAACCTTCATCCCCTGCGGCCTCTTAAGCCCCTTAAGATTCGCCTGCGGAATCACGGCCTCCGTAAAGCCCAATTTCGCCGCCTCGTCCAGCCGCCTCTGCGCCGAATTCACCGTGCGCACCTCGCCCGCAAGCCCAACCTCCCCAACAACCAAGGTCAAATGGTTCAAGGGCTTGTTTTTAAAGCTTGTGGCGATTGCGGCGATAAAAG
>JAITMQ010000148.1 GCA_031277225.1 Clostridiales bacterium
GGCCGCCTGGATTGATAGGCGGGTGCAAGGCCGTTTTAATCGCGGTTTTCGCCATTCGGACCATGGGCCGAGCTGGCTCACTCGCGATGTCTATCAGGTTTCGGCCTTTGAAGCCGACCCGCTTTGCGGTTTTCCGCTGACTTACGGGGCTTGGCTGGACTTGCTGAAACTTAATCGCATTGTGAATTCCAAAACCTGGCCCATGCGCATTACGCCCACAATGCCTATTTTCCTGTTTTCCGGGCTAAACGACCCCATGGGCGGCTTTGGGCGCGGCGTGATTAAGGTCTATGGCGACTTGTTAAACGCGGGCTGTGAAAATGTTGATATTACGCTATATCAAGATGCGCGGCATGAAATGTTATTTGAATTAAATAGACAAGAAGTCTATGCGGACTTTTTGAAATGGGCGAATGTCATCACGGGGCAGGAGGAGAATTATGCTGAAAATTAAGGACGGACTGTGGTATATGCCGGGTTTGGTGGACTTGCATGTGCATTTTCGCGAGCCGGGGCAGACGCATAAAGAGGATTTGGCAAGCGGGGCGGCGGCGGCCGTGCGTGGCGGATTTACGACGGTTTGCGCCATGCCCAACACTTTGCCGCCTGTTGATTCTGTGGATTGGGTAAAATTCACATTGGAGAATTCCGCCAAAATCGGGCTGGCGGAAATTCTGCCTATAGCTGCGATTACCGAAGGCATGAAAGGCTTGATTTTGACCGATTTAGAGGGAATGGCCGCCGCCGGCGCAGTCGGTTTTAGCGAAGACGGGCTAAGCGTGCGTAATGCCGCGCTTAAGCTTGAAGCCATGCGACTGGCCGCTGCATTAGAATTGCCGATATTTTCGCATTGCGAAGACATGGACTTGCCCGGAATCCACCCGGCGTCGGAGGAGGTTTTGGTCGCCCGCGACATAATTTTGGCCGAACATTCGGGCGCGCGCCTACATATTTGCCATATCAGCACGGCCTTAAGCGTGCAACTTGTGCGCGAGGCCAAGGCGCGCGGCGTGCGCGTAACCGCCGAGGTTTCGCCGCATCATTTCACGCTTTGCGCCGACGATATTCCCAATCATGACCCGAATTTCAAAATGAATCCGCCGCTTCGTACAAAGGCCGATATTGCGGCGATTAAAGCGGGTTTGGCGGATGGCACGATTGACGCAATCGCAACCGACCACGCGCCGCATCATGCCGACGAAAAGGCGAAGGGCTTCGCGGATGCGCCCTTCGGAATCATAGGCCTTGAAACGGCTCTATCGCTGGCTTTTGAGCTTGTGGATGAAGGCGTTCTAACGCCGCAACAGCTGGTTGAAAAAATGTCGCTGAATCCCAAGCGAATTTTGGGGATTACGCGCAACGAAGATTTTACAATTTTCGACCCAAATGCCGAATGGGTAGTAAATTCCACCGAATTCGCGTCAAAGGCGCAGAATACGCCGTTTGAGGGGCGCAAAATGCGCGGGCGCGTTGTTCGGACTATAATAGGAGGGAGGATTGTTTATGATAATTGATAAACTTATTGTTAAGATTCAGGAAATGGGTAATCCCACCGTGGTCGGGCTTGACCCGCAGCCTGACTTCATTCCGGAGGGTTTGTCCATCACGGAATTCAACAAGGGCATAATTGACGCAATTTTCGACATTGTGCCCGCCGTTAAGCCGCAAATCGCGTTTTATGAGCGTTTTGGCGCGCCCGGAATCGAGGCCTATTTTGAAACCATTAAAATGGCGAAGGACAAGGGAATGTTGGTAATTGGGGATGTAAAGCGCGGCGACATTGCGTCTACGGCCGCCGCCTATGCCGACGCGCATATTGGACATGCCGAACATGCCGATTTTATCACAATTAACCCCTATTTGGGCGGCGATTCCGTCAGTCCGTTTTTGGACAATTGCAGAAAATTCGACAAGGGGATTTTTGTGCTGGTTAAAACTTCCAATCCCGGCAGTGCGGATTTCCAGGATTTGTATGTTGGCGACAAATATTTTTATGAGATTGTGGGCGAAAAAGTTGCAATTTGGGGCGAGGAGCTTATTGGCGAGCATGGCTATTCCGCCGTCGCCGCCGTTGTCGGCGCAACCCATCCCCGAATTTTGACGAAATTGCGCTGGTATTTGCCCTCGGTCTTCTTTTTGGTTCCGGGCTATGGCGCGCAGGGCGGCACCGCCGCCGACATCTGCCATGCCTTTGACAAAGACGGAAGTGGCGCAATTATCAACAATTCGCGCGGGATTATCGCCGCCTATAAGAACGAAAAATACGCAGGTTTGGATTTTGCCGCCGCGGCGCGCGCCGCCGCAATTCAAATGCGAGATGAGATTAAAGAGGTGTTGTCATGAGGGAGATGTTTTACGCGGATATACTGGAAAATAAGCTACTTTTAGGCGAGGTTTACGACATGCGCCTATATGCGCCAAAAGAGGTGCAAAAGGCCAAGGCGGGTCAGTTTTTGTCGCTTTATACGGGAAATGCCGCGCTTTTATTGCCGCGCCCGCTGTCAATTTGCGCGGCCGACACGGTAAGCGGGGTTTTCCGCGTGATTTACAGGGCCGTGGGCGAGGGAACGCGCGAAATTGCGACTCTTAAGCCCGGCGACAGGGTGCGCTTGCTTGGGCCGCTGGGTTCATTTTATCGGGTTTTTCCCGAACATAAGCGTTTTGCGCTTGTGGGCGGCGGCATGGGCGCGCCGCCGATGCTGGCCTTGGCCAAAAAAATCCGAAAAGAGGCGTTGGACGCGCATATTTCGGTGTTTTTGGGCTTTCGTTCAAAATTTCAAACTATACTTGAAGACGACTTTAAAAAGTATGCAAATGAGGTTATAGTGGCGACGGATGACGGAACGCAGGGCATTAAAGGCAATGCCGTACAAGCATTGGCAGCAGACCCAAATTTTGACATAATTTATGGCTGTGGCCCAAAAATTATGCTGAAATTTTTGGCGAAATTTGCTGAGGAGCGCGAAATTCCTTGCTATGTGTCGGTTGAGGAGCATATGGCCTGCTCGGTCGGCGCATGTTTGGCCTGTGTCGTCAAGGTCAAAGACGGCGAAAATTGGGCATATAGGCGGGTTTGCAACACGGGCCCCGTATTTAATGCAAAGGAGTTGGTTTGGGATGAATAACAATTTGTCGGTAACAATCGGTGGCGTTGAATGGAAAAACCCCATAACAACGGCATCCGGCACGGTTAACAGCGGCAAGGAATACAGCCCCTATGTCGATTTTACGCAGCTTGGCGCGCTGACATCGAAGGGCGTTTCAAGCGAGCCCTGGCTTGGCAATCCCACGCCGCGAATTGCGGAATCTTATGGCGGTATGCTAAATGCTATAGGTCTGCAAAACGCCGGAGTTGCGGCCTTTATTGAGAATGACATACCCTATTTTAAAAAGTTAGATACTGCCATAATTGTAAATATTTGTGGGCGCGACGCCGAGGATTTTGCGAATGTCGCGCGGAAATTGACCGAGGCGGGCGGCGTGGACATGCTTGAAATCAATGTTTCCTGCCCAAATGTTAAGGAAGGCGGCGTTGCCTTTGCGCAAGACCCGAAGGCAACGGAAGCCATTGTTTCTGCGGTTCGCAAGGCCACTCCGTTGCCGCTGATAACCAAGCTTAGCCCAAATGTAACCAGCATTGCCGAAATCGCTAAAGCGGCGGAATTCGCGGGTTCGGACGCGCTTTCGCTTATAAATACGCTGCTTGCCATTCGCATAAATATTCACACCCGCAAGCCAATTCTGGCGAATACGCTGGGCGGCCTCTCCGGCCCCGCAATTCGCCCCGTGGCTCTGCGTTGCGTTTGGCAGGCCTATAAGGCCGTAAAAATCCCGCTTATAGGCATGGGCGGCATTTTAACGGGCGAGGATGCCGTGGAATTCATGCTGGCCGGCGCAACCGCCGTAGCTGTGGGAACGGCGCATTTTCTGAATCCGCGCGCAACTATGGAGGTGCTTGAGGGCATGGTGAATTATATGGAAAAATATGGTGTTAAGGACATAAATGAATTGATTGGGGCAGCCCATTAGCCATTTAAGGAGGATGAAATTATGGTAAAATTTGCAAACAGAATGACAAATCTTAAGCCCGCGGCAGTTTATGAACTCGTTGGTGAAATTGCGAAAATCGAAGCGCAGGAGAATCGGAAAATTGTGCCGCTTTATGTTGGAAATCCGGGCAAGGAGAGTATTCCGACCGATAAAATTGCAGAAATCACGGCGGAGGTTTTAAGCGACGAAGAGGCCGTTAAAACCCTGCTTTATGGCCCAACAGAGGGCTTTCAGCCGCTGCGCAACGAATTGACGGCATATTTGGCGGAAAATTTCGGAATCGGCACGCCAAGCGACCGTATAATCATCACTTCGGGCGCGACACAGGCCATTGAATTGTGCGCGCGCGTCTTTTGCAACGAAGGCGACACAATTATCACCGAAAACCCGACTTTTGTAGGCTCGCTCGGCAGTTTTAACGGCTTTGGAATAAATATTGTCGGTGTTTCAATGGATACGGACGGTATTAATTTGGACAAGTTGGAGGAGGCCCTTAAGGCGAATCCCGAAACGCGCTTCATCTATGTTATCCCGAATTTTCACAATCCAACCAGCTGGACAATGACGCTTGAAAAGCGCAAACGCCTGTATGAAATGGCCCTAAAATACAAAACCATGATTTTAGAGGACGACGCATATAGGGATTTGCGCTATTTTGGTGAGGATTTGCCGACTTTGAAGTCCATGGACAGCGAGGGAATTGTGCTATATGCCGGCTCTTTTTCAAAGGTCATTTCGCCCGGCCTGCGCGTGGGCTATCTTATGGCGAATGAGCGATTTATGGATAAAATTTCAGCGGCCAAACAGGTTACGGATGTGCATACTACTACTTTAAGCCAAAAAGTTGTCTATGGCTTTATGAAAAAATACGGCCTTGAGGGGCATATCGACGAAATTCGCGATATTTATCGCAAAAAAATGCAGCTGACTTTTGACCTTTTGGAAGAACATTTGGGCGATAAAATTGAATATGTTAAGCCCGAGGGCGGCCTCTATGTCTATTGCAAATTGCCCGAACATATAGATGTTTTGGAATTCTATCAAAAGGGCATAGATATGGGCGTTGCCGTGGTATATGGCTCGGCCTTTTATGTAGACCCCGGCGAAAAATCGCAATATTTCCGCATAAATTTCTCACAACCCTCCGAAGCCCAGCTTAAAAAAGGAATCGAAATTTTAGGACAAGTTATGAAACTTTTTAATTAGTTCTTGCGTATATAAATTAAGGGAGGTGTGGATATGCACGCAATACGCGCCGTTTATGACGGAATAGATTTTAAGCCGGAATCGCCGATTCCTTTTGACGGCAAATATGAGGTTGAAATTAAGTTTGTAAGACCTATGGAGGCCGACGAGGAATTGCGCGAAAAACGGCCACTATCAGAATTGCATGGGATATTAAGAGGCAAGGTTTGGATGGCGGATGATTTTGACGCGCCCTTAGAAGAGATGAAGGAGTATATGTGATGGGTTACTTGCTGGATACACATACTTTAATTTGGTATATTGAGGGTTCGCCAAAAATTCCTGCGGAGATTCTGCGCCTTATTAAGAACGGCGCGGACAAAAAATATATAAGCTCCGCATCTTTATGGGAAATCGCTATTAAAATGAGCATTAAGAAGCTGAAAATCGGCATGACATTTGATGAGCTTCTTATTTTGGTCGAAGATAGCGGCTTGGTTATTTTGCACCCGGAAAGCGAATATTTAAAAGGCATATTTAGGCTTGAAAATTTGCACAAAGACCCATTCGACCGCCTCATCATCGCAACCGCAATAGCCAAAGGGTTGACCATTATAACCGCAGACAAGGACATTCAGAAATACGCCGCTTCCTGTATTTGGTAAATTTATCCCATCGGGGATGTAATCTTCGACAAAAATTCGATTTTTTGCGGCACAGACTTTGAAATTGCCTGCTAAAATCTAATCTCTAATTTCTAATTTCTAGTTAAGGGGGAGATTTATGAGAGAAGCAATTGTAGAACTTAAGGGGGTTCGCAAGGTTTATCCCATGGGGGATGAGCGCATTGTGGCCTTGGATGATGTTAGCCTTACCTTTGAAAAGGGCAAGGTCTATTGTCTTTTGGGGGTGTCGGGTTCGGGCAAATCCACCTTGCTGAATATTATAGCAGGCCTGGAACGCCCGACCCGCGGCGAAATTTTCTTTAAAAATCATCCGATTCACAAGATGAGCGAAAAAAAACTCGCAATTTTTCGCCAAAAATATATAGGATTTGTGTTTCAGTCCTATAATTTGATGCCGACGTTGACAGCGCTTGAAAATGCGACACTTCCGCTGATTTTTCGGCGAATTACCAAGCGGGCGCGCAATAAAAAGGCCATGAATATGCTTAAGGCCGTGGGGCTTGGCAAACGTTTTAAACATAAGCCAAGCCAGCTGTCCGGCGGTCAGCAGCAGCGCGTCAGCATTGCCCGCGCCTTTGTAAACGAACCCGAAGTCGTGTTTGCCGACGAACCCACGGGCAATTTGGACACAAAAACCACCAAAGAAATGATGGATTTGATTTGCGGCCTTGCCAAAAAGCACAATCAGACCCTTATTTTGGTAACGCATAATTTGGAATTGTCGAAATATTGCGATGAAGTGATTTACATCAGCGACGGCAAAATCGAAAAAACCGAGGATGTAAGCACTTCGAAAATACAATTGTAACTTGGAGGGAATTATGAAAATCAAAAGAATATTAGCAAAATTTATGGCCTTCACCATGGCCTTTGCCGCAATCTCCTTTTGGGCGGGGCCGATTGAGGCCTATGCCGCAACCCCTGTAAACATAGGCTTTAATGAAGTTAGTATAACCGTTCCCGTGGCAGAAGGGCAAACCGCAAGCGCAATTGCGCTTGATTCTGAAATTCCTGTTAGTCAAATCAGCGCGGTTGGCGGCAGGATTACTCTTGGTGTCGTTGTTACCGATGCACATGCCGGGCAGGATATTGTGGTTCAGCTTGCAATTTTAAATGCCTTGCAAGATAATTATTTTTTGGTATTGCGTGTAGCGGAACTACCGCCACAATATGTGTCATTTCGCATTGTATCACCGTCGGATT
>JAITMQ010000039.1 GCA_031277225.1 Clostridiales bacterium
AGCGCCGCTATCGCGTCCTCCGGGGTTTTGTCTTGGTTCATGGGCGTGATTGTTACGCCGCTGTCATAATAAAACATATTCCTGTCCTCAACATCTTTGTCCATCTGAATACTAACAGTCGTCATTTCCATATCAATTCTCCTTTCACAAAAGCTTCTACAAAAGCTTCTTGGTTTTGAATAATGTGTCGCGTAGTTGGGCGGCGCGCTCGAAGTTTAGGTCGGCGGCGGCCTGCTTCATTTGCTTTTCCAGGTCTTTCAGATGTGCCAGCAACTCCGCGCGATCCATGGATTCGGGGTCTTTGGCCAATTTTGGCGACTTCTTTGGTGCGTCTGCGCTCAAAGTAGCTTGAATTATATCATGCACTTTCTTGGTGATAGTCTGCGGAGTAATGCCGTTTTGCTCATTATAGGCCAGCTGCAAAGTTCGCCGCCGCGTGGTTTCGGAAATGGCGTAGGACATGGAATTCGTAATCCTGTCGGCATACATAATTACGCGGCCGGCGGCATTTCGCGCGGCGCGGCCAATAGTCTGCACCAGAGAAGTTTCCGAGCGCAAAAAGCCCTCTTTGTCGGCATCTAAAATGGCGACCAAAGCGACTTCCGGAATGTCCAGCCCCTCCCTAAGCAGATTTATTCCAACCAGCACGTCAAACACATTCATTCGCAGGTCGCGTATAATCTCCAGCCTTTCCAGCGTCTTAATATCCGAGTGCAAATATCGCACACCAATTCCGCTATTCTTAAGATAGTCGGTCAAATCTTCGGCCATACGCTTAGTCAAGGTTGTTATTAGGACTTTATACCCACCCTCCGTAGTTTTGCGGATTTCAGTAATCAAATTGTCAATTTGCCCGGCAATTGGCCGCACAAAAATCTCCGGGTCAACAAGGCCTGTCGGGCGAATGATTTGTTCGGCCACAAGCTCGCTTAGGCCGCGCTCATAGGCGGCGGGCGTTGCAGACACAAAAAGCGCGCGCTGCATCTTGCCCTCAAATTCCTCGAAGCGCAGGGGGCGATTATCCAGCGCAGAAGGCAGGCGAAAGCCGTGCTCCACAAGGGTTTCCTTGCGACTGCGGTCGCCTAAATACATGCCGCGAAATTGCGGCAGGGTTACATGGCTTTCGTCCACAATCATCAAAAAATCGTCCGTAAAATAGTCCAGCAGGGTATGGGGTGCGTCGCCCGCCTTGCCGCCCGCCAAATGCCTGGAATAATTTTCAATTCCATTGCAAAAGCCCATTTCCGTAAGCATTTCTATGTCATAGCGGGTGCGTTGCGCCAGACGCTGCGCCTCCAACAGGCGGTCTTGCCCCTTTAAATAGGCGATTTGCTCAACAAGTTCTTCTTCAATGTCGCGAATGGCGCGATGCAGATTTTCTTTGGTGGTTACATAGTGAGAGGCAGGAAAAATCGAGATATGGTTGCGGTCGGCGGTAATTTCGCCCGTCAGGGAGTCAATTTCGGTTATACGCTCAATTTCGTCGCCAAAAAATTCCACGCGATAGGCCATTGTGTCGCTATTTGTCGGAAAAATTTCGACAACATCGCCGCGCACTCGAAAAGTGCCGCGCTGAAAATTCAGGTCATTGCGATTGTATTGAATGTCAACCAAACGGCGCAAAACCTCGTCGCGGTCGCGCATCATGCCGGGGCGCAGGGAAATTACGAGATTTTTATAGTCAATTGGGCTGCCAAGCCCGTAAATGCAGGAAACAGACGCGATTATCACAACGTCGCGCCGCTCGGCAACGGCGGCCGTTGCGCTGTGTCGAAGTTTGTCTATTTCGTCATTAATGGCCGAATCCTTCTCGATATAGGTGTCGCTGGAGGGCACATAGGCCTCCGGCTGATAATAGTCATAATAACTTACAAAATATTCCACGGCATTATTCGGGAAAAATTCCTTAAACTCGTTATAAAGCTGCGCTGCCAGCGTCTTATTGTGAGCCATGACAATGGTGGGCATTTGCAGTCGCTCTATGATATTGGCCATGGTGAAGGTTTTTCCGCTTCCGGTTACGCCCAAAAGCGTGCCAAAACGGCCGCCGCGCTCGTAGGCGGTGGCCAGGGCGTCAATGGCCTCGGGCTGGTCGCCCGTTGGCCTAAAATCCGAAACAATCTGAAATTTTTGCACAAAAATCACGCCCTCTTCAAAAGGAGTAAATTTCAGTATAACATATTTCGGAAAGATTTGCAAGCGTTGCGGATAGCAAAAATGCGCCCTAGTCTAAATGGGCGCATTTTTTTATTTGTATTGCGCAAAATAATTACATGAGAAGAATTTCGGAGATTAGTTTAATATGCTTTTTATGGGATTTACGGCGCATTTTGGTGCTGTTTGAAAATGAGATGCCAAGCGACATTGACTTTATCAGCGTCGAGAGCTTTTATTTTTACATGTCCTTGGCCTCCCCCGCAAAAAGCCGCGAAATTGCGGCCTTAATGGGCATTGTAGAGCCATTTATCCCCATAATTATTTCGCAAAAAAACCTTGAAAACATCCTGGATGCCTATTTTCTGGGCGATTTTGCGCGCCTAAGCCGCCTGGAGCAAGTCCTTATAGACCGCTCGAAACTGCTGTTCATCAATGCCGCCATCACCGCCGACAATGCCGGCTGGAATGAAATGGTAGAAGCCTGCTGCGACATCCGAAGCCAAAGCTAGTGCCAAGCCCCTAATTGATGATAAGCGGCGCGTTTGAGGTGGCCAGTTCCATCTCGACTTGTTTTAGGCTGGAGTCGAAATTCGCGCTTTTGGCCTCTACGAAAGAGCGGTCGTTGCGCAGATAATTCATGCTCACAAGCCCCAATTTCACGGCATCCAAGGCCGCATGTGCCTTGATATGATAGCCCAAAGTTGCATATGTCGGCAGGACGACAAAAAGTTTGCCATTGCTGGTTTCAACATACCATTTATAGCTGTCATAGGCCGCAAAGGCCGCAATTTGCATGTCAATGCCGCCATTAAATGTCGTCGCCTTCAGGTCTGCAATGTCAATTTTATTGATATTTATGGGCCCGTTAAAATTCTCAACATGCCCGCGCTCGGCCGTGGTGTCCTTCAGCGATAATACGCCATTATTCGACTCCACGCTAAGTTGCCGCGCATTCACGCCAACCACCTCGGTCGAACCGCCGATATTCTCAACAAAAACGAAATTCGCCGAAACGGTGGACAGGCTTAAATCCCCATTAACCGTGGCGACTTTTATATTGTCGAACATGGATTCGGGCACAAAAGCGTCGATACAAACCCGCTCGAAATCATTTTCATCAAAGCTTAGATAATATTTATTACCCAAAGTTGCAAGCGAAACCCGCGCGCCCGCGCGTTTGGCCACGGTATAAATTTTGGCGGAAATTTTGTCGCCATTATAGCCCTTAACCAGCACCTGCCCATTAAGCCCCGTCAAATTCAGCTCGCCGCCCGGCTGCTCGACTTTAATTTCAACCACATCTTCAATTCCGCCCGCGGCGGCCTTGGCCTTTGGCGCGGCATAACCCGCAGTCTGCCCGGCGGAATAGGCCATGGGCTTTTCGGCGGAAGCCCGCCCGCTTAGGCTCTTAGAAATGCTTTCTGCCGCAGATGCCGTCTTTTCAACCACAACCCCCGCCACCTTCTTAACCTTGGGCTCCATTTCCTTAACAAAAGCCCCAATTTTGCGCCCCATGCTGTCAATAGCACTTTCCGTAGGCGCGCCCGGAACCCTCTGACTAGCAGGAACACCGCCCGAAGCAGGCGGACGCACAGGCGGCGGCGCAGCTCTGACCTCTGACCTCTGACCCCTGTCCTCTCCCGCCGCCAAAAGCCGCGACGCTTCATCTGCATTAATTTTTCCCTCTTCCAACATTTTCAATATCATCATTTTTTCACTTTGCATAAAATCAGCTCCTTACATATAGTTACGCAAAATTTCGGAATAAGTCTGCAATTTTTCATCGGCCTCGGACGCATTTTGCGCTTTTGTACCCAAATAAATCTTGATTTTGGGTTCTGTTCCCGAAGGGCGCACGCAAAACCAAGAACCGTCCGCAAGGCTGAAATACAGCATATTCGAGGGCGGCGTATGCTTTGCATAGTCCCGAATTTCGGTTATGGCGGTTTCTGCCAGAGCCGCAGGCGGATTTTCGCGCAAATTCGCCATCATTTCGCGAATTTTGGCCGCCCCGTCAAGGCCGGGCAGGGTTATGGAATGTGTAATCTCGCGAAAATGCCCATGCCGCGCGTAAATGTCGTTTAGCGCGTCAAAAAGGGTTTTGCCTTGGGATTTATAAAATGCGGCGGCCTCGCAAATCAGCATGGAGGCGGAAATTGCGTCCTTGTCGCGCGCAAAATCGCCGGCGAGATAGCCAAAGCTTTCTTCAAAGCCGTAAATATAATTGTGCGAACCATCGGCCTCCCAGCGGCGAATTTCTGCGGCTATATTCTTAAAGCCGGTAAAAGTTTCCACATAGCCCACGCCGTAAAATTTCGCAATTTCGGCGGTTAGGCGAGTGGACACAAAAGTCGAGATGATTCCCGCCTTCTCAAAAGTCTTTTGCGACAAAATGTATTCCGCAAGAAGTACACCAACCGCATTGCCGCTTAGCAATTCAAATTTGCCGGAGGCGTTTTTAATCATTGCGCCAACGCGGTCTGCGTCGGGGTCTGTTGCGATTACAATGTCGGCATTGCGAATTTCGCCCTCCTCGATTGCCAGCGTAAAGGCCGCCGGGTCTTCGGGATTGGGATATTTTAGGCTGGGAAATTGTGGGTTTGGCAGGGCCTGCGCCTGTACTAAATGTACATTTTTAAAGCCTGCATTTTCCAGCGCACGAGTTACGGGCATTCGCCCCGCTCCATAAAGCGGCGTATAGACAATTGTAAAATCATCGGCCATTTTCGCCACAATTTCGGGATTTAAGGCAAGTTCGCCAACCCGCGCCAAATACTTTTTATCCATTTCCGCGCCCAAAAAAACCAGATGCCCGTTGCGCCGCGCCGCCACCTCGTCCGCCACTTTAAGAGCCGCCGGATTGTCAATTTTATTTACATAGCCAATGACTTCCTCGTCTTGAGGAAACGCCAGCTGGCCGCCGTCTTCCCAATAGGCCTTATACCCGTTGTACTCAGGCGGATTATGACTGGCAGTAATCATTACGCCCGCAATGCAATTTAGCTCGCGCACGGCAAAACTAAGTTGCGGCGTGGGGCGCATATCCTCGAAAACATAGGCCTTAATGCCGTTTTGCACCATGATAAGGGCCGTTTGCAGCGCGAAATCCTTGGAAAGATTGCGCGAATCGTAAGAAATTGCCACGCCGCGACCCGCCGCTTCGGGCGCAGTCTGCAAAATATAATCCGCCAAGCCTTGACTTGCGCGGCGCACGGTGTAAATATTCATACGATTAGTGCCGGCACCTATAATACCGCGCAGACCCCCCGTGCCAAATTCCAAATCCTTGTGAAAACGCTCGGCAATCTCTTTTTCATCAGCCGAAATAGAGGCCAACTCATCACGAGCGGCCTCGCCAAGAGCGGGATTGTTCAACCACTCTTTGTATCTTTGCATATGCAACATATTACCTCCTAAATTTGCGACCGGGAAGCCGGTCGCCTCTACATATATCTATCAATAAGAAGCCCCGATTCTATCAGTCTAAAGCTATCCTGCGGGGCATTGCCGATTGTGTAGTTGTAATAGTAATTCAAGTCTCTAAATTCCAGATGATGGGTCATTGGATGCTCTAAAAACCCGCGGCTGGCTTCATATGTAGCCCGAAAGGCCTCGGCGGCCGCCCGGGTAATTTCTTTTGTGGCCGTATTGCCTATCCCGTGATAGACAAGGCCGCCCTCATCCGCCGCCATTATGCCCAAATGCGTTAAATAGGCCTCATGCCCCCTGGTTATATTGCGAATACTATGTGTGAAATCCGCAAGGCCGGCGCTATGACTCACTCTTTGCGACAAATAGTCCAAATTATTGTAAGAAACCGCAAAATTCCGCAAATCTTCTTCAATCCAGCGCAAATGGTCTGCAAAGCCGATATTTCCGCCTGCTGTGAAGTCTAAATTTCCCGAATCCTGCACAAAAAGCCTTGAAGCATCCTTCAAGGACACGATATTTTGGCCCAAAATCCTAACATATTGCAACACGCGCGAATTATATGCCTTGTTAAGATGAACTGAAATTTGCGACGTTTCCGGCGCGCTGGTTAAAATTGTGGCCTGTCCATTTGTCCCCCTGTCGTAGAGGGCGCGGTTGAAATTATTGTTTTGCCCCGAAGAATGGCGCAAAACATAATCTCGATATTGGCTAAAATAATGAATACTGGTGAGCATAATACACCCCCTCTTCCTTGAGAATATATCCTTACATTGTCAGTATATCACAGTTTCATTCTTTTGTCAAACAAAAAATTCATAGGGTGTGTGGACATAATGCCGGCACATATCTTTTTGGCTGATATTTCCGCATCTTATTGCCAATTTTTTCCTTATGTGCCACGGGCACACTGCGGAAAAAATTGCCAATAATCTGCGAAAAATCAGCTCAAAAATCTATGCACCTTCATTATGTCCACACACCCTACGAAGCAGGAATTAAAAAACCCCAAAATGCCGTTGCCTCATTTTGATCCCTAGCAATGCTAGGTGGGTTTCCTCTTGGCTGCTTTTGACTTCCCCTGTGGGGAGTGGGCTGGGGGGCTTGACTCCCGGTGAAACTTGGGGCCTGTCATACACAGCCGAATACGGAATCCCGTATCGAAAATGTAGGTTCAAAATAAAAGCTGACGCACATTTCAGGGCATTAACCCAATTCAATTCGCTTGCTACACCGCCATAATTCCGCGCTTCTAATATCTAATATCTAATTTCTTAATTCTCTATAAGTCCATTATACACGAAACCCGCCTCCGCGTCAATAGTTACTGTAATATTATCGTGAATTAAATCCACAACTTTTTCGGTGCAGATTATAAGCGGCTTTCTTAGGGCTTTGCAGGCTATTTTCGCGTGGCTTTGGTCAAGATTATGGTCGCTGCCAACCACTATTGCGGCGGCTTTTCTAATATAATCCATCATGGAATCGTCCGTGCCGGAAGCAATTAACACATCGCCCTCCCTAAAGGTCTTGCTTGTGGTTTCCGACGGGCGAATAACCACGGTTTTGCCCGCAACCGCCCCTTTTCCATAACCCTTGCCCTTAGCCAGCACATTGCCCAAAACATGCACTTTAACAAGATTTGTCGAGCCGGAAATTCCCACAGGAACGCCCGCCACAATCACAACAATATCGCCATTTTTTGCCAGCCCTTCATTCAGCGCGGACTGCGCCGCAAGGTCGAATAATTCGTTATCGCGATGCACCATATCCGAAATGGCGGGGGTTATTCCCCATAATAGCGACATTTGCCGCCAAATTCGCTTATTTGTGCCAACGGCAAGGGCGGGGCAGGCGGGCCTGAACTTTGACACCATGCGCGCCGTAAAGCCCGAATTTGTAACGGTTGCAATGCATGTCGCGTCAAGGTCTGCGGCTATGGTGCAGGCCGCATGTGTAATCGCATTGGTTACATTTACCACATGCGCGCTTCTTTCCTTCAGACTGGCCGCATAATCCGTGCTGGATTCAATTTGGCGCGCAATTCTATCCATCATTTTAACGCTTTCAACGGGATATGCACCCTTAGCGGTTTCGCCGGACAGCATAAGCGCGTCCGTGCCGTCAATAATGGCATTTGCCACGTCATTGGCCTCTGCGCGGGTTGGGCGCGGGCTGTGAACCATGGATTCCAGCATTTGCGTGGCAGTAATCACGGGCTTGCCAACCAAATTGGCCTGCGCAATCATCTGTTTTTGAACCAGCGGCACCTCTTCGGGCGGAATTTCCACGCCCATGTCGCCGCGAGCAACCATAATTCCGTCCGCCACCTCTAAAATCGAATTAAGATTGTCCACGCCCTCACGATTTTCGATTTTGGCAATAATTAAGATGCGGCTTCCGCCATTATCTTCCAAAATGCGACGAATTTCCAGCACATCGCGCGCCGTGCGGATAAAGCTGGCGGCGATAAAATCAAAATCATTTTCAATGCCGAATTTAATGTCCTCAATGTCCTGCTCGGTCAGCGAGGGCAGGCTAACATGCGCCTCAGGCAGGTTTATCCCCTTGTTGCAACCCAAAACGCCGCCATTAATTACACTTGTTTCAACATCGCCCTCGTCGGTGATATTCACAACTCTAAGTTCAATTAAACCATCGTCAATAAGAATTTTTGAGCCAATGCTTACATCCGTATACAAATCGGGATAAGTAACCGAAACAGCCTCTGTGTCCCCCTCGATGTCCCGCGGAGTGAGCGTGAATTTTTGCCCCTTTGTCAGCATGGCCTCGCCCTCAATAAACCGCTTTATACGAATTTCGGGGCCCTTTGTGTCAAGCATAAGCGCAAGGGGGGCGCCAAGCTCCTCCCGCGCGGCCTTAATGCGCTCAACCGTACCCAAATGCGATTCATGGCTGCCATGCGAAAAATTTAGCCGCGCCACCCCCATGCCCGCATTAATCAGCTTCTTAATACACTCAAATTCCCAACTAGCCGGCCCAATAGTGGCCACAATCTTAGTTTTCCTCAACATTTTCCCCTCCCAATCTTTTGCTGTAAATATAAACGCTATCAGCGCACAAATCGATTCTGTTGCCCCAATTAATGCTACTATCAACGGACTCATCTATATTCCAAGCAATATTACCATTTTCATCAACAAAAACCTCGTTAAATTTATTTGCATCAAGCAATACCGCTAAAACCCCGGTTAGCTTGTCTTTTAGCTCGTAAAGCCGCCTTTCGCCACCTTCAAATTCTAAGCAAAGCGAATAGTCGGAGGTTGGCATTGCGCTAACCAAATTTTTTCTGCCTCCGGCAAAATATTCCGCAACCTCATTTGGCATATATCGCATCACTCCTATCGCAAAGGCTCAATCGGAAAAGTTTGGTGATTATTGGATGCAAGTTCCCAATTTTCCCTTAATTTTTCTTGATTAAAGGCCGCCCAACCCAATACCATTTTTAATTGCTTTTTCGGCATACTTCCTGCAAGTAATTCTAATTCCTCTATAAGTATGCTACATTCTTCGCCGCCATATGAAGCATGAAAATGCGGCGGCGCATGGTCTGAAAAATTAATATATACCTTGATTCCTCTAAATAAACTCAATGTCGGCATGCTGCTCGCTCCCCTTATTTTATTGTTTTGTTTAATTATAACAAAACTTCATTGAAATTGCAACTCCAAGTTTATTTTAACACCACAGCCTCCTCCCCCAGCATTTCCCCAAGCCTTGCCAGCAGGCTCTCTGTGGGGTTTATCCAATGCTCGCTTTTAATCCGCAGGGTTTGGCGGGTTTTTTCTTGGTGGATGATTACGGGGGTTGTGCCGCCGTGGGTTGAGAGGATTTTCAGCACATCCCCCGGCGTTAAATGGCTCGTTGCCGGGATTTTCAGCCACAAAGCCTCGCTTGAATCGCTGTCCCGCCTCGGAAAGCGAATTTTCTCGGCGATAAGGGCATTGCCTTGGTCTTCGCGCAGGGAAACCTTTCCTTCGACAATAATCGCGCGGCCTTCGTTAAGCTGTTGTGAATAAGCCCTAAAAAGTTCCGGAAAAATTATTACTTCAAGATAGCCATAAATATCCTCGACGGTCATAAAACACATGGCGGCCGCGCTTTTGCGGGTATATGTGATATTCTTCTTGGTAATCAGCCCGCCGATGGTTACGCGCTGGCCATCCGCCAAAAAAACCTCTTCCTCGTCATTAAATTCCCGACTATAGGCCGTAACGAAGGGCTTTAGCTGCTCATCAAAGGCAAAAATCGGATGCCCGCTTACATAAATTCCCAAAACTTCCTTTTCGCCCGCCAAAATCTTTTCAAGCGAAAGTTCGGGCAAATCGGGCAATTGGTCAGCTCCAATATCGTTGCCGCCACCACCAAGCCCCATATCCATCAACGACATCTGCCCCGCCATATTTTGGCGGCGCGAATTCGCAACAGAGCTGAGCAAATCCTCGTAAATATTGAGATATTGACTGCGGCGGCCGCCAAGCGAGGTCAGCGCGCCCGCCTTAATCAAGGCCTCCAGCGAACGCTTATTCAGCTCGCCATCCAAAAGGCGGTTCACAAAATCCGCCAGACCCTTAAATTCGCCATTTTTCTCGCGTTCGCGAACAAGCGCGGCCACAGTCGGGCGGCCCAAATTCTTAATCGCATTCATCCCAAAAGAAATCCGCCCGTCCTCGCTTACGGTAAAATGCCCAAAACTTCGGTTAATATCGGGCGGCAAAACCTCAAGCCCCATATACTTACATTCGGCAATATATTTGGTGATTCTGCCCAGACTGTCCATGACGGAAGTCAGCAGGGCGGCCATAAATTCTGCGGGATAGTAGATTTTAAGCCATGCCGTTTGATAGCCGATTATGGCATAGGCGGCGGCATGGGCCTTGTTAAAGGCATATTTTGCAAAGTCTGACATTTCGTGCCAAATCTGCTTGGCGATATTTTGCGGAATTCCGTTGGAAATACAGCCCGCAACAAAGGTCGCCTCCTCCTGCCGCATGACTTCCTCGGTCTTTTTGCTCATGGCACGGCGAATTAAATCGGCGCGGCCAAGGGAATAGCCCGCCAATTCGCGCACAATTTGCATAACCTGCTCTTGATAGACGATGCAACCGTAAGTTTCGCGCAAAATCGGCTCAAGCGCGGGATGCGTATAAGTAACCGCGCCGCCATGCTTCGCCCTGACATATTTTGGAATGAAATCCATTGGCCCGGGGCGAAATAGCGAAATTCCCGCCGTTAAATCCGAAATGCTTGCGGGCTTAAGTTCCTTCATAAAGGCGGTCATTCCGCGGCTTTCCAGCTGAAACATGCCCTCGGTTTTGCCTGCGGCAATGGCCGCGAAAACTGTCGAATCTTCCATGTCCAGCTCGGCTGGGTCAATTTCTATACCATGCCTTCGCCAAATTTCGTCCACCGTATGCTTAATCACCGTAAGCGTGCGAAGCCCCAAAAAGTCCATTTTAAGCAGCCCCAGCTCCTCCAAAATGCCCATGGAAAATTGCGTGGTTACAACGCCGTCATTGGTCTGCAGCGGCACATATTCATTTAGCGGCGCGTCGGAAATCACCACGCCGGCCGCATGTGTGGAGGCATGGCGCGGCAGGCCCTCCAGGCGGCGCGCCATGTCGATTAAATCGCGCGCGCGCGCATTTTCCTCGTATTCCTTGCGAAGATTTGGCTCGGTTTTCAGCGCGCGGTCAAGGGTTATGCCAAGGGTGGAGGGGATTTTTTTGGCAATTGCATCCACTTCGGCATAGGGCATGGCCATGGCGCGCCCAACGTCCCGAATTACGGCCTTTGCGCCCATTGTTCCAAAGGTGATAATTTGCGCCACATGGTCTTTGCCATATTTTGACACAACATAGTCAATGACCTCCTGCCGCCGCTCATAACAAAAATCGATGTCAATATCCGGCATTGAAATGCGTTCGGGATTTAAAAAACGCTCGAAAAGAAGATTGTGCTTAAGGGGGTCAACGCCCGTAATTCCGAGGGAATATGCCACTATGCTGGCGGCCGACGTGCCGCGGCCGGGGCCGACGGCAATCCCATTTTGCGCCGCAAAACTAATAAAATCCCAAACCACCAAAAAATAGTCGTTAAATCCCATCTCATCAATAGTCCGCAACTCAAAATCGGCGCGCTCCCAAACGTCATTCCCGGCTTGACCGGGAATCTCCCCATAAATCCGCGCCAAACCCTCATATGTAATTTTCTGTAAAAATTCCTTGGCCGTAAAGCCCGGCGGAACTTCGAAACGGGGCAGCTTATAGCCCTCAAAATCAAGGGTGAGATTGCAACGCCGCGCAATTTTCATCGTATTTTCAACGGCCTCGGGCAGGTGCGCGAAGGCCGCCGCCATCTCCTGCGGCGACTTTAGATAGAATTCTTCGCCCTTAAATTGCATACGGTCGGTATCTAAAATAGTTTTGCCTGTCTGTATGCAAAGCAGAACCTCATGCGCCTTTGCGTCGCTTCGCTCCAAATAATGTATGTCATTCGTAGCGACTAATTGTAAGTCCAACTCGCGCGCAATGCGCACTAAACCGTCATTCACGGGGCCCTGCTCCTCCAGACCATTTTCTTGCAATTCCAAATAAAAATGCTCCCGCCCAAAAATTTCCTTATATGTCGCGGCCTCGGCGCGCGCGCGCTCATATGAAATTTTGCGCAAATTCCAAGCCACGGGCCCCGACATGCAGGCGGACAGCGCAATTAAGCCCTCGCGATATTTCCGCAAAAGCTCTAAATCGATGCGTGGCCTATAATAGAAGCCCTCAACAAAGCCATAAGAAACCAATTTTAGCAAATTTTGGTAGCCAACATTGTCCTCGGCCAATAGAACCAAATGATAATGAAAATTGTCGGAATTTGCGGTTTTGTCATGGCGCGAACCGGAAGCCACATAGACCTCGCAGCCCAAAATCGGCTTAATTCCGGCTTTTTTGGCGGCCTTGTAAAAATCAATCACGCCATACATATTGCCGTGGTCTGTAATGGCCAACGCCTCCATGCCCATTTCGGCCGCAAGCGCCGTCAATTCGGCAATCTTCGCCGACCCGTCGAGCAGGCTATATTCCGTGTGTACGTGCAAATGAGTAAACATTTTCGCCTCCAAAAATAGTGAAACCGCGAAATTTTCGTGCTTTTCGTGCTTTTCGTGTTTAAAAGATTAAAACCACGAAAAGCACGAAAATACACGAAAGTGCGAAGGGTATCGTTTTGGCAACATTCCAACGAAAGGCGACCCCTGCGTCATTCCGCGCTTGACGCGGAATCCCCTGCCAATTTCGGGGGATTCCCGCTTTCGCGGGAATGACGGCATATCTCCAAAAATAGTGAATCTGCGAAATTTTCGTGCTTTTCGTGGTTTTCGTGGTTAAAGGATTAAAACCACGAAAAGCACGAAAATACACGAAAGTGCGAAGGTATCGTTTTGGCAACATTCCAACGAAAAGCGACCCCTGCGTCATTCCGCGCTTGACGCAGAATCCCCTGCCATTGGCACCGTCTACAAAGCACGAGGGGATTCCCGCTTTCGCGGGAATGACGTTTTGCGCGCGTTTGTCTTTGGCTTGCATTCCGCCAACAAGCTCGCCAGAGCTTCCGTCATTCCGCGCTTGGCGCGTAATCCCCTGCCAATTTCGGGGGATTCCCGCTTTCGCGGGAATGGAGCGTCAAGCTAAAGTACCGCATCCCGCCGGTCAACAGCCGCGCTCGAAATCCCCGCCCCGCAAGGATTCGCGCGGCTATATACGCGCCCCTGCCTCTTTCACAAATTGTGATGATTTCTTTATGCGCATCCAGTCTGTAAAGACTGTCGCGAAGCTCGCGCAGGGGGATATTAATGGAATTTGGCAGGTGATTTTCGGCGAATATTTCACGCCTCGAAATGTCTAAAAGTGTCGTTTTTTCGGGGTCGAGACCGTCAATTTCGTCGGGATAGGCGAGATTAATCCGCCCCTCAACCACATTTTGCGCAATTCTGCCCAAAGTCGGCAATTCCTGCGTGTTGTCAAGGGTTTCCAGCTGCGTCAGCCCGTGAATATTGCCGCCATGGGCCATAAATGCCGACATTGTGTCCGTAAAGCGCGCAATTCCGCGCCCTTTTGCCATAAAGCCGTAAATTTGCCCCGCCGCATTGAAAATAAGCTTTAAAAAGCCCGAATCTATGGGCAAAACCGCGTAAATATATTCGGCGGCCATCTCCGTCAGCTGCTCCTCATTTAGGCCGATTTCGGCAGAATCGACCCCAAGCCGCCGAAGCCCCGGCGGCGCGGGATATGCCCGAATTTGCCCCAAAATCTCGTCGGCCTTATCGCGCCCGTTTTGTGTCGTTCCGCGACTGTCCACCAAAATATCGCAGGCCTCTTGATAAACCCGCTCGGTCAGCCCGTCATTCAGCAAAACAAAGCCCTGATAGGCGTTTACAAGCGTGGTATGCGGCCTGGTTTCGATATTATAAACCTCGCGCAAATCCGCCGCCTGCGGGATTTCGGCGCGTTCGTCGATAATTATAATCATAGCCGCCTCGGCCGCGCGGCGCAATCTCGTCGCACAGGCCAAACCCGCGCTTTCTGCCCCAATAATCAGAATTTTCATAAAAACCTCACATTTTCAGCCCGCGAAGCCTATTCATGGCTTCGACAACATTTTCCCTGCTATTAAAGGCGGAAAGCCGGAAGAAGCCTTCGCCCTTCGCGCCAAAGCCCGCGCCCGGCGTGCCCACGACATGCGCCTCGCGTAGAATTTTGTCGAAAAATTCCCAAGAAGTCAGTCCGCCGGGGCATTTTAGCCAGATATATGGCGCATTTTCGCCGCCCACATGCCAAATTCCGAGTTCGGTCATGGTTTGCGCAATCAGCGCGGCATTATCCATATAGTATGCAATATTTTCGCGACATTCGGTCAGACCCTGCGGCGTAAATACGGCCTCTGCGCCCCTTTGAACGATATAGGAAACACCGTTAAACTTGGTGGCTTGGCGGCGCATCCACATTTTGCCAAGCTTAAAATCCCCGAAAATCAAGTCATGCGGCACAACGGTATAACCGCAGCGCACGCCCGTAAAACCGCCCATTTTCGACAATGTGCCAATTTCAATGGCGCAATTTTTCGCGCCGGGAATCTCGTAAATACTCGTCGGCAGGCCTTTGTCGGTGATGAAACATTCGTAGGCCGCGTCGAATAAGATCACGGCCTCGTTTTCGCAAGCGTAATCCACCCAAGCCTTGAGCTGTTCACGATTGTAGACCGACCCCGTGGGATTGTTTGGCGAGCATATATAGATAATGTCGGCCTTTCCGCTAATGGAATCAGGCATGGGCAGGAAATTGTTCGACTCATCCCCTTCAATATAGACGATTTCACGCCCCGCCATAATATTCGCGTCCAAATAGGCCGGATAGACCGGGTCGGGAATTATGACCCTATTCTCCTTGTCAAATAAATCCAAAATATTTCCAATATCGCTTTTTGCGCCATCGCCGACATAAATCTCGTCTGCGGCCAATTCCACGCCTTTTGTGCCGTAATAATCCCGAATCGCCTCGCGCAAAAAGGGATAGCCCTGCTCGGGCCCATAGCCCCGAAAACCCGCATCCGTGCCCATTTCAGCCACGGCCGCCGTCATGGCCGCCACGGCCACAGGCGGCAAAGGTCGCGTTACATCCCCAATTCCAAGCCGAATGACCGCCGCGTCGGGATTGGCCGCGACATGCGCCGCCGCCTTCTGCGCAATCGTTGAAAACAAATAACTCTCCGCAAGCTCCAAAAAATGCCCGTTAAACCTCATAACACCCTCCATAAAATCAATTAATAATGAATGATTAATAATAATTATCTCACAAAATTTCCGTTTTTGCAATAATTTCTTTAAGGGCCACCCACAGCCTCGCCAGCGGTAGGCCCATCACTGCATAAAAGTCGCCTTCTATGCGGCTTACGAGGGTTGCGCCATGGCCTTGAATTCCATATGCGCCCGCCTTGTCAAAGGGTTCGCCTGTCTTGATATAGGCCGCGATTTCGGCATCGTTTAGGGGGCGAAAATATACGTCGGCGGCCTCTACAAAGCCGACTTCCCGCCCGGTTGCAAGAATTGCCACCCCCGTAAAAACCGTATGTTTGCGCCCTTGCAGGGTTTTCAGCATCTCGTAAGCCTCATTCGCACAGGCGGGCTTTTCAAGCACCCGCCCGTCTATCGAAACCAGCGTGTCGGCGGCGATTATAACGGCCTCGCCCCCGATTTTCGCCCGCACGGCGCGCGCCTTGCGAAGCGCCAGCGCCTCCACGCGCGCGGCACATGCCCCGCCAATATCTTCGGGAGCGCAACTTTCTATGACCTCAAAATCCAGCCCGATTTGCTTAAGCAGCTGCTGTCGTCTGGGCGATGCCGATGCCAAAATTATCCTCGGTTTTACCACAATTCCACCTCCACAAGCTCTCCCGCGCCGGTTGTGTCCAAATAATCCTCGACAAAACGCAAAATTTCGTCCAGCGAATTTTGCCCATGCGCCTCCTCGCCGCTAACCAAAGAAAGCCCTAAAACCAGCGCGCGATGCGCGTCTTGGCGCGCTACTTCCGCTATTGAAATATTGAATTTATTGCGCAATTTTCCGATTAACCCTCGTGAAATTTGCCGTTTGTCTTTTAGCGAAGAAACTAAAGGCAGGCGAAGGATTAGCCTGGCAGATTTGATTATCATGAAACCACCTCGCGATAATTATATCCGAAAATCCATACTTTTGTCAACTTTGTATAAAAAGACTTGACGAGAGCGGTCGAAAATGGTACTATTATGTAGGGCGCGTGGACACGAGATTGAGCACGCACCTTTGCGGCTGATTTTTCGCATCTTGTTGCCAATTTTTTCCTTATGTGCCACGGGCACACTGCGGAAAAAATTGACAACAATCTGCGAAAAATCATCTCGCAAATCTGCGCACTCAACTCATGTCCACGCGCCCTAACGATATTAAGGGGAGTGGTGAAATGGACGAAAGAGAAAAGGAGATTTTTGAAGAAAAATATGGAAATATAGAGAATTTTTCCCGCAGGGCGGTCGGGTCGCTTTTTAGCGGCGAGGAAGAGCCTGCGGATTTGGGCGCGCCGCCCTATAAGCGCGCGGGGCGGCAAAGCGACCCCGAGGCGGAATATGAGGCCTATTTGAATTCGGCCAGCGAGGCAAATCGCCGCCAACAAGAAAAAGAGCGCAACGAAAAAGAGGCCGCCATTCGGCATAGGGAAGCGCAATTGGACGAGCTTAATCGGCTTTCGCGCAAATCTCGCGAGAGGGATGCGGATGAGGAGCTTGTTGAGCGCACAGAGGTTAGTCAGATTGCGGTTAAGCCCGCCGCCGCACGCCCGTCGGTAAATATCCGCAATTTGGCGGTTTTGGGGCTTTTTGCCGTGCTTGCAATTTCGGCCGTGCTGACTTGGCAATTGGTTGCCGCAAATTCGCGGCTAAATGATGCCAATGAGCAGGTTGCCGCCCTTTTGGCGGCGCAAAGCGAACTTAACTACGATTACGCCAATATAGTTGCGGAAGTTGAACGCTTAGAGGCAGATTTGCAGCATTATCGCAATCTTGCCCTTGCCCCGCCAATTTATACGCCCGAAAATGGCGAAGATGGCGAGGAAGACGGCGGCGAAAACGGCGCGGATGACGGCGCGGTTGCGGGCGGGGCGCGAACCCATGTGGTGCAACAGGGCGAAACTCTTTGGGGCATCCTTGTTGAACATAATGTAAACGTTGCGCGCCTGCAAGAAGTTATAGCGTTAAACAATATTCAAAATCCCGACCACGTGCCCGCAGGAACGGTGCTAACCATTCCGGATTAGGAGGCTATGATGAATTTACTATCCGTGGAGGGATTGACCAAGCATTATCCGCGTTTCACGCTGGAAAATATTAATTTTGGCTTGGCGCAGGGCAGGATTATGGGACTTATAGGCGCAAATGGCGCAGGCAAGTCCACGACGCTGAAATCCATACTGAATTTGGTGCGCCCCGACAATGGAAAAGTTGAGATATTCGGCCTTGATTTTATGCAAAATGAAGATATTTGTAAGCAGAATATAGGCGTGGTTTTGGGCGAAATTGATTTTTACAAACAAAAGAAAATCCACGCTATAACCGATGTAACCAAGCGTTTTTACAATGAATGGGATGAGGCGGCCTATCAAAAATATCTAAAAGCCTTTTCGCTTGATCCGCAAAAGCGCGTTGTGGAACTTTCAAGCGGCATGAAGGTTAAGTATATGCTCGCTTTGGCACTTTCGCACAATGCTAAATTGCTGATTTTGGACGAGCCCACAAGCGGGCTTGACCCGATTTCCCGCGACGATTTATTGGGGCTGTTTCACCAACTTGTGCAGGGCGGGGAAAGGAGCATTTTATTTTCGACCCATATTATTTCCGATTTGGAAAAATGCGCCGATGACATAACTTATATTAAAGATGGAAAACTGCTGAAAAGTGCGGAAAAATCGGTCTTTATTGATTCATTCCAATACTTAAAAGAAGCGGGCGAGGATGGGCTTCTTTCTCTGGAGGAAATTATGATTCGTTCGGAAAGGAAGGGCAGTTATGACATCTAAACTCTTGTACAAGGAATTGCGGCTGGCGGCGCATCCT
This sequence comes from Clostridiales bacterium, assembly GCA_031277225.1. Taxonomy (GTDB): domain Bacteria; phylum Bacillota; class Clostridia; order Lachnospirales; family WRAX01; genus JAITMQ01. The sequence goes on from JAITMQ010000039.1 coordinate 18,239, forward strand.
AACCTATTTGTCTTTACCTTCCTTGGGTTTTTGGTAATTGTTCCCGCATATCCGTACAGCATGGTATTCATCTTCGGTTGCATTGCAATTTGTGCGACTTTTATGTATGGACGCGAAACAAACGATATTTATTATACGACTCTTTTGCCCGTGAAAAAGCGGGATGTAGTGAAGGCGAAATTCCTGCTTGTTCTTGCCGTGCAAATGGTGCAAATATTGGTTTCCTTGCCCTTTGCGGTATTGCGTGTTTTTGTATTGCCCGACGGTAATCCCGCCGGTATTGAGGCAAATGTGGCGTTTTATGGCTTCGGTTTTATAATATACGGCCTCTTTAATTTGGTATTTATGACGCAATTTTTCAAGACGGCGCATAAGGCGGGGAAAGCGTTTCTATTGGCTTTAATTCCTGCTATTCCGGTTGTGTTTGCAATGGAAGCCCTCGTTCATTTTCCGCAATTTGCGTGGCTTGACAGCATAACGGGAGAAGAAATGTTGCGCCAATTGCCCATATTAATAGCCGGAATTGTTACCTATCCGATTTTTACGCTTATTGCGTATAGGATTTCATTAAGGCGGTTTGATATGGTTGATTTATAAAGGAGAGGCCGTTTCAAATGCGGTATAAAGCGCATTGCCGGGGACTGTAATTACAATTCCGGACTAGGCTCAAGGTATTTTTCCCGCAATTTTTGGATTAGGGCTTCGTCGAGGCCGAGGCCTTCTGTTAGAAAGTTGTCAAAGTCGCCGAAGTCCCGGTCTATGGCTTCAAAGGCCGATTCCAGAAAATCGGCCTGCACCGAATACGCAATTTCCAGGCCTGCGAGTTGTTCCTCGCTAAGGCCTTTTTTGCGGTATTCCTCAATATATTTGCTATTATATTCCCTGCGCTCCTCAATCGTCAGCAAATAGTCTTTGAGGGTATATTCCCAAGAAACACCGAGAATTTTCAGGATTAGAGCGGCGGCAAAGCCCGTCCTGTCCTTGCCCGCATAACAATGAAAAAGCACGGGGCCCTCGGCATCGGCCAGAGTCCGCAAAAAGTCCGCAAAGCCCCGCCTTGCGACTGCGTCGGCGGTGAAGGCCTTGTAAACCAGCAACATGCCGTCGACGGCCTGTTCGGGATTTAGCGCCTTAATCCATTCATTGCGATTTAAAAAGCGTTCGGTTACATTGGCCATAATGTCAATATTTACATAGCGCGCGCCCGCGATTTCGTCATTGGGCGCGCCCGCGATTTCGGGGGCCGTGCGCAAGTCGATAATAATGCCGATTCCATGGTCTTTAAGGCGGGTTGCGTCTTCCTCCAAAAGCTTGTAAAGCTGCCCCGAACGCAACAAAAGCCCCTTTTTAACCCGCCGCCCATCAAGCGCCGCCGCCCCGCCAATACAACGAAAATTAACCAATTTATTCAAAACAAATCCTCCCCAAAATGCATTTTATACTATTCTAACACAAACGAAACCATCTGTCCAGCAAAAAAGAGGCCGGGGTTTAGGAGTGAGCCCGGGCATGGCGGCCTTTAGGCCGCCAT